>NZ_JBFRDM010000005.1:0-374930 GCF_052113585.1 Allobosea sp. TAF32
TCAAAAGGTCCCATATCCTTACCGCGGGGTGGAGCAGCCCGGTAGCTCGTCAGGCTCATAACCTGAAGGTCGTCAGTTCAAATCTGGCCCCCGCAACCAAACACAAAAACCCGTCGCAAACAGCGGCGGGTTTTTGCGTCTAAAATCCAAAAAAAAAACAACGCAAAGCAGGCGTCCGCACCAGGTGATGCGCGCATCACGGTTATGGATCGGCCTGCGGGGCGCCGGCAGATTTGCTGTCCGCTTCGCTTTTTCCATCAACTGCGACGGTCTCGACCAGACGGATTGCGAGAAGCCGGAGTTTTCGAGAACGGATTCGCGCGAAGGCCTCGTCCAACCGGTGGCCTTCGGAAGGCGGCGCAGGCTCCGCCTCGTAATCGGCCGCCGGCTCCTCGGCCAAGCCGCTCGCCGATGGACTCGTGGCCAGGCCTTCGAAGAAGAAATGCAGATCGACGCCGAGCCGCTGGGAGAGAACGAAGATGGCGCCCGCGGTCAGCCGGTCGGACCCATCCTCGTAGTTCCCGATTTGTTGATGGGAGACACCAAGCAAGCGGGCGATGTCCTTCTGAGCGAGCCCCATCTTGCCGCGAAGCAGCCGAAGGCGGTCACCCACATGCCGATTCGCGTGAGTCAATTCCGGTTTCATCGGGCCGCTTTCAATCTCGATCTGGAGGACAGCCGCTCGCATTATGCTGCCGACTTTCGAGGCGTCCACTGTCGGGCCGTCTGTTTCTCCTGACAGCGGAGGAGCGCCGGCCCGAATACCATGCGGAGTCGCTGGAAACGGGTGGTGCTCCGGGAGCCGCCGCGGCAGGATCGGCGATCCCAGGGAGATGGAGTGAGGCATGGCGCAGGAAGCAGGACGAATTCATATCGGCATAGGCGGCTGGGTCTACGAACCCTGGCGCGGATCCTTCTACCCGAAGGATCTGCCGCAAAAGCGCGAGCTCGAATATGCCGCGAGCAAGCTGACCTCGATCGAGATCAACGGCACCTATTACGGTTCGCAGAAGCCGGAGAGTTTCGCGAGATGGCGCGAGGAGACGCCCGAGGATTTCGTCTTCGCGTTGAAGGGCTCGCGATTCTGCACCAACCGACGCGTGCTTTCCGAGGCCGCTCCATCGGTCGAGAAATTTTTGAACAGCGGGTTGACCGAGCTCAAGCATAAGCTCGGGCCGATCAATTGGCAGTTCATGCCGACCAAGAAATTCGACCCCGAAGATTTCGAGGCCTTCCTCAAGCTCCTGCCGAAGGAACTGGATGGCGTCTCGCTACGCCATGCCGTCGAGGTCCGGCACGACAGCTTCCGCACCCCTGATTTCATCGCGATGCTGCGCGAGCACGGTGTCGCCGTCATCACCTCGGCCGACGCCGACTATACGCAGATCGCCGATGTGACGGCACCCTTCGTCTATGCGCGCATCATGGGCACGCTGGAAGCCGAGCCGACGGGTTATTCCGAGACCGGTCTCACTCGCTGGGCGAAGGCAGCTCGGGACTGGGCTGAGGGCGGAGTGCCGGAGGGGCTGGAGACGGTCGGACCGGCCGCGCCCAAGCAGAAGCGCGACGTCTTCCTCTATGTCATCAGCGGCGGGAAGGTCCGCAATCCCGCGGCGGCGATGGAACTGATTGCACGAACCAGGGATTGAGGTTCAGGCCGTCGTGACCGCCTCCTGCACCACGATTTCCTGGCAGACATCGACCCATTCGGCCTGGGTGAGCTCGGCCATCCGCTGCGGCGCGATGCGCAGCGCGCTATGCGTCGAGCCAGCGGCCGGGACGACGATATCGAAGGCTTTCAACGAGAGGTCGCAATAGACCTTGAGCGGCGTTGCCAGGCCGAAGGGGCAGACGCCGCCGACCGGGTGCCCCGTCAGGGCTTCAACCTCTTCTTGCCCGAGCATGCGCGGCTTGCCGCCGAGCCCGGCCTTCGCCTTCTTGTTGTCAAGCCGCGCATCGCCGCGCGTCACGACCAGGACGACCTCCTCGCCGATACGCAGCGAAAGCGTCTTGGCGATCTGGCCGGGTTCGACACCATGGGCCGCGGCGGCGAGCGGCACTGTGGCGCTGCTCTCATCGGTCACGATGACGGTGATGTCGGGAGCGCGTTCGGCGAAGAAGGCGCGGACGGATTGAAGGCTCATCGGGCAATTCGCGAGGTCGACCAGAGGATCAGCAGGCTGGCGATGGCCGGCACGCCGAAGACGATGAGGAAGATCGGCGCTTCCTCCATGACGGTATAGCCCGCCCGGCTGACGCCGATCCAGAGGTTGATCAGGGCGCCGACCAGCCAGAGCGGCAGGAATAACCGGACGGCGAACGCGATCGGCCGGCCGGCGGAGATGGCGAGCCGGGGCGCAGCGACGAGCAGGATGCCAAGCAGGGCGAAGCCGATACCGATGACCTTGACGGTGTGCATGCGTCAGCCCTGCCCAATCGAAATCAGGATGAACAACAATCGATTATCTTGCTCTGCGCAAGCCGCGGGCATGCACGATTTATTCTTTTGCCGGGCCACGTGCCCTGACGAGCGATCCGGCGGCGCGGCCGGCGGCTTCGATATAATCGGGATTGCGATGGATCAGCATGATCGAAAAGGCGCCATCCATCAGCAGGACGATTTCGCGGGCCAGAGCCTGCGCGTCGGCAATGCCGCGACCCTGCATCTCCTGCGACAGCCAGTTTTCGAAATTCGCCTTGTGACGTGCCCCCGCCTTGACGGCCGGGTGGCCGGGCATGGCAGCCAGTTCCGCGGCCGTGCGCAGGAAACCGCAACTCTTCCACTTGGGATGCCGCGCGACGCGGGCCAGATTGGCGAAGATCGCTTCCACTTTGCAGTCGACGCCGCCATCGGCAGCCTCGAACCAGCCAGCCATCTGCTTCAGGTTCGGCTGATCCCGGGCCTCGAGATAGGCGGCGACCAGATCGTCCTTGCTCTTGAAATGATAGTAGAGCGTCCGCTTGGTCAGCCCAGCCTTCTCGGCCACGGCGTCCACGCTGACGCGGCCGATGCCCTCCGCATAAAAGAGCTTGCTGGCGGCGTCGATGATGCGCTTGCGCGTCGGGCTGGGTGCATCGGCCATTCCGCTATGTATACCGACTAGTGAATATACACAAATCGCAAAGGCCGCGATCATCTTCCGGTGAACCTACTGGAAAGGAACGCCGATGAGCGATTTCGTCCTAACCGAAACCCGCGATGCCATCGCGACGCTGACCCTGAACCGCCCCGACAAGCTCAACGCCTTGAGTTACGCCCTGATCGACCGGTTCCTCGAATTGCTCGACCTGATCGAGACCGATGAAGCCATCCGGGTGGTGATCCTGACGGGAGCGGACGACCGCGCATTTTCCGCAGGGGCGGACATTCATGAGTTCTCGCAGAGTGTCGCGCGGGGTGCCGATGTCGCCATGCGGGATTTCGTCATGCGCGGCCAACGGCTCACCGCGCGGCTGGAAGCCTTTCCCAAGCCCATCATCGCCGCGGTCAACGGCCTGGCCTTCGGCGGCGGCTGCGAGATCACCGAAGCCGTTCCGCTGGCGATCGCGAGCGAGCGAGCTTCATTCGCCAAGCCGGAGATCAATTTGGGCATGCCGCCGACATTTGGTGGAACCCAGCGTCTGTCCCGGCTGGCCGGACGCAAGCGCGCGCTGGAGCTGCTGTTGACGGGCGACGTCTTCTCGCCGGAGCGAGCCGTCGAGCTCGGCCTCGTCAATCAGGTCGTCGCGCATGACCAGCTCATGCCCGCCGCGCGCGATCTCGCCGGGCGAATTCTGCGGCATTCGCCACTTGCGGCAGCGAGCATCCTGCGGGCGGTCACGCGCGGCCTCAACCAGAGCATTGCGGAGGGGCTTCTGATCGAAGGGGAGCAATTCGCCCGGGTGGCGCCGACCGCCGATCTGCGGGAGGGGCTTGATGCCTGGATTGCGCGCCGCAAGCCGGCCTATCCCGGATCCTGGTCGGCTAAGGCCGCGGTGTAAGTGGGAGGCCAACCATGACGGGTTTCACGAGCTTCTCGCGCGAGGCCTTTGCCGCGTTCCGCGCAGACAACCGGCCGGGGCCGGTCCATATGCTCAATCTGATCCGGCTGCATGCCGAAGCCCGTCATGCCGGCGGGCTGAGAGCTACTGGCGCGGAGGCCTATGCTAGCTATGGCCGGATCAGCGCGCCGGTGTTCGCGCGGCTCGGCGGCCGTATCGTCTGGCGGGGCGGCTTCGAACTCGGCATGATCGGTCCGGAGGAGGAGCGCTGGGATATCTGCTTCGTCGCGGAATATCCCAGCCCCGACAGTTTCGCCGAGATGTTGCGCGACCCGATCTACCGGGAGGCGATGGCGCATCGCATCGCTGCGGTTGCCGACAGCCGGCTCATCCGACTGGGAGTCCTCCCAAGCGGCACCCGTTTCGACGGGCCTTCATGACGCGACCAACCATTGCTGCTCGGGTCAGGCGGTTTCGATCAAGCCTTTCTCCGGCGCCTCAGCAGAAGCCTGCTGGGCCGCGAACTTCAGTGCCGGGCAGAGCATCGAAACGCCCTTTGCATTCCCTACGAGATCGTCCTTGGCAAACAGCTCCGCCAGCCAGTCGACGAAAACGCGCACCTTGTTGCTGAGGTGCCGGTTTGGCGGATAGACGATGTGAAGCGGCTTTGGTGCTGCGCACCAATCGAGCAGGAGCGGCACGAGCCGCCCGTCTGCGATCGGCTTTCGGGCCATGAAGGTCGGCAGCTGCACGATGCCATGGCCGGCCAGGCCGGCGGCAAGATAGCCGGTGCCGTCATTGAGCGAGATGGCGTAGCGGCCGTTGATTTCGATCGTCTCGGCGGGGTTCTGGTAGATCATCGACAGCACGCGGCCGCCGAGTGCCGGTCGGTAGGCGACGATCTGATGGCCGCCCTCGATGTCGCGCGGATGGCGGGGCGCGCCGAAGCGGGCAAGATAGTCCGGCGAGGCGCAAGTGATGAGCTGCATCTCGCCGATCCGCCGGGCGATCAGGCTCTGGTCCGTGATCTCGCCGGCCCGCACCGCGCAATCCAGGTTTTCGCCGATGAGATCGGCCGGGCGGTCGCTCAGGCCGAGATCGAGCTGGATGTCGGGATAGCGCGCCTGGAATTCGTGCAGCGCCGGGATGATCACCGAGATCGCCAGTGCCGAACTGCAATCGACCCGGAGCCGGCCGCTCGGCCGCGCCTGCGCCAGCGTGAGACTCGCGTCGAGTTCGGAGAGTTCGTCGAGCAGGCGCAGCGCTCGCTCGTAATAGGCCGCGCCGTCCATGGTCACGGTCACGCGCCGCGTTGTCCGATTCAAGAGCTTGGCGCGCAGATGCGCCTCCAGCTGCTGGATCAGCTTGGTGATGGTCGGCTTGGGCATGTCGAGGAGATCGGCGGCGCGCGTGAAGGTTCCGGTCTCGACGACCCGCACGAAGGCCCGCATTGCTGCCAACTGGTCCATGACGTCGGATTGTTTCCGTATGGAAATAATGAATGAGTGGATAGCCTATTTATTCCGAAATGCCGATTCACTAATTCGTGGTGCAACGCAACAGCGAGGGTGAGCCAATGCCCGCGATCGCCGCGCAGAAGCTGCAGCCGGTGCTTTCCGTCTTCTGGCGGGAAGAAAGACTGAGCGCCGGTCGAGAGACCTTCACCGGCCGCCTCTACGTTCCCGCCGAGGTTCGGGACAATGCCGGGCTCGTGCTGCACCTGCATGGCGGCCACTTCAACAGCGGCTCGCCGGCGCAGGGGCAGGCCGTCGCCACGGCCCTGACGGAAGCCGGCGCGGTCGTATTCTCGCTTTCCTACCCGCTTGCTCCCGTGCAGCGCTTTCCCGAAACCTTGGAGCGCATCTATGCAGCGCTCGAGGCTCTTGCCAGAGGGCGCAATCGCTGGGCAACGCGCGGCGCGCCGATCTATGTCGCCGGTGAGGAAGCCGGCGGCAACCTCGCTGCGGCGCTGGCCATGATGGCGCGGGATCGCGGCGGCCCGGTGCTTGCTGGCCAGATCCTGTTGTCGCCGATGCTCGACGCCTGCCTCGGCACGGCTTCGCTGCGCGGCGCCCAGGCCGGACCGGTCGGCTGCCGCTGGGCCGATGGCTGGGCCGATTATCTCGGCACGCCCGAGCGCGCCGCCCACCCTTACGCGGCTCCGCTCCAGGCGACCCGCCTCGCCGGCCTGCCGCCAGCCTTGCTGATCAGCGGGCAGGACGACCCGATGCGCGACGAAGCCGCGCAATACGCGTCCCGCCTTGCCCAGGCCGGCATCGCCGTCCGTCATGCCGAGTTCAACGCGCCGACGCGCTGGCCCCTGGCTTATGCCGACGCTGCGGAGGAAGGCTCCTGTCTCTGCAAGAGCTGCGGCGAGATCGCCGCCTTCTATGAACGGACCGCGCCCTCCTAGCGCTCGCCCTCTTTCGACACCCACGGCATTTCCAAGGAAGGACCGACCCATGATTCTGGGAACGAACCGTCGCGGCCTTTTGGCCGGCCTCACCGCCTCCGTCGCACTGGCCGCCATCACGGTCTTTGCCCTCTCCGGGACCCGCGCGCAGGGCGATACCGCGCCTGCGGCGCCGGCCGCCATCCCCGTCTCCGTCGCGACCGTCGAGGCGCGCGAGATCGTGCCCTGGGCGGAGTTCTCCGGCCGGCTGGAGGCGATCGAGCGTGTCGAACTGCGCTCGCGTGTGGCCGGCGTCGTCGAGGCCGTGCATTTCCGCGAGGGTAATTTGGTGAAGCAGGGCGATCTGCTCGTGAGCATCGATCAGGCGCCCTATCTGGCCGATCTGGAGCGGGCGGAGGCGCAGGTGCTCGCTGCCCAGTCCCGCCTTGCTCTCGCCGACAGCGAGAACGAGCGCGGCCAGCAGCTCAGCGCGACCCGCAACCTCTCGCAGCGTGATCTCGACACCCGCGTCAATGCTCTGCGCGAGGCCAAGGCCAATCTCCGCGCCGCCGAGGCCGCGCGCCGCACGGCGCAGCTCAACCTCGACTACACGCAGATTCGCGCGCCGATCAGCGGCCGCATCGGCCGGCTCGACGTCACCGTCGGTAATCTCATCGCGGCCGGTGGGCAGGTGTTGACCTCGCTGCTCTCGGTCGATCCGATCTATGCGGCCTTCAATGCCGACGAACGCAGCGTGCTCGACGCGCTGGCCTCTTTGCCCCAAGGCTCGCGCGCGCTCGAACAGATTCCGGTCAAGCTGACCACGGCGACCGCCGAGGCGGCGCAGTTCAGCGGCCGGCTGCACTTCGTCGACAACGGCATCGACGGCGCCAGCGGCACGGTCAGGGTCCGCGCCCTGCTCGACAACCCCGACGGCAAGCTGATGCCGGGCCAGTTCGTGCGGGTGCAGCTCGGGCAGGCCAAGGCCGAGCAGCAACTCGTCATCAACGAGCGCGCTGTCGGCACCGACCAGAACAAGAAGTTCGTCTTCGTCGTCGGGGACGACGGCAAGGCGACTTGGCGTGAGGTTTCGCTCGGCTCCGCATATGACGGGCTGCGCGTGGTCAATGCCGGGCTGAAGCCCGGTGAGCGCATCATCGTCAACGGGCTGCAGCGCGTGCGGCCCGGTGCGGTCGTTGCGCCGCAGCCGGTGCCGATGGCCGAAAAGAGCGAGCTGAAGAAGCCCGCGACCGAACTCGCACAACGCTGAGACACACAGCCGTCATTCTCGGGCGAAGCGGAGCGCAGACCCGAGAATCTCAGGCAGGAGGAGGCTGAAGGAGCCTCTTGCGGCAGGAGATGCTCGGGTCAAGCCCGAGCATGACGGTGTTTTCCCAACACAATATCCGCTCCGAAGGGGCGCCCCATGAACCTCTCGAAATTCTTCATCGACCGGCCGATCTTCGCGGCGGTCCTCTCCGTTCTGATCTTCTTGGCCGGGCTGCTCTCGATCAGGGCCCTGCCGATCTCGGAATATCCCGAGGTCGTCCCGCCGACGGTCGTCGTGCGGGCGCAATATCCGGGCGCCAGCCCGCGCGTGATCGCGGAGACGGTGGCGACGCCGATCGAGGAGCAGATCAACGGCGTCGAGGGCATGCTCTACATGTCGAGCCAGGCGACGACCGACGGCGTGATGACGCTGAACGTCACCTTCCGCCTTGGCACCGACCCGGACAAGGCCCAGCAGCTCGTGCAGAACCGGGTCAGCCAGGCCGAACCGCGCCTGCCGGAGGAGGTGCGCCGGCTCGGCGTCACCACGGTCAAGAGCTCGCCCGACCTGACGATGGTGGTGCACATCACCTCGCCGAACGGCCGCTACGACATGACCTATCTGCGCAACTACGCGGTGCTGAACGTCAAGGACCGGCTCGCCCGCATCGACGGCGTCGGCCAGGTCCAGCTCTTCGGCTCGGGCGACTATTCGATGCGCGTCTGGCTCGATCCGCAGAAGGTCGCCGAGCACGGGCTCTCGCCCGGCGACGTGGTGCGCGAGATCCGCGCCCAGAACGTCCAGGCCGCGGCCGGCGTGATCGGCGCCTCGCCGAATGCGCCCGGGCTCGACCTGCAGCTCTCGGTCAACGCGCAGGGCCGCCTCCAGAACGAGGAGCAGTTCGGCGACATCATCGTCAAGACCGGCACTGACGGCGCAGTCGTGCGCCTGCGGGACATCGCCCGCATCGAGCTCGGCGCCGCGGACTATGCGCTGCGTTCGCTGCTCAACGGCAAGTCGGCCGTCGCCGTTCCCGTCTTCCAGGCGCCGGGCTCGAACGCCATCGCGATCGCCGACCGCGTCCAGGAGACGATGCGCGAGATCAAGCAGAACATGCCGGAGGGCGTGGACTATTCGATTGTCTACGACACCACGCAGTTCGTGCGCGCCTCGATCAAGGCGGTGATCTCGACGCTGCTCGAAGCCGTCGCGCTCGTCGTGCTCGTCGTCATCGTCTTCCTGCAGACCTGGCGGGCCTCGATCATCCCGCTCGTCGCCGTGCCGATCTCGGTCGTCGGCACCTTCGCGGTGATGTACATCCTTGGCTTCTCGATCAATGCGCTCAGCCTGTTCGGCCTCGTCCTCGCCATCGGCATCGTCGTCGACGACGCTATCGTCGTGGTCGAGAATGTCGAGCGCAATATCGAGAACGGGCTCTCACCGCGCGAAGCGACCTACAAGGCGATGCGCGAGGTCTCCGGTCCGATCATCGCGATTGCGCTGGTGCTGGTCGCGGTCTTCGTGCCGCTCGCCTTCATTTCCGGCCTGACCGGGCAGTTCTACCGCCAGTTCGCATTGACCATCGCGATCTCGACGGTGATCTCGGCGGTCAACTCGCTGACGCTGTCGCCGGCTCTCGCCGCGCTGCTGCTCAAGGGCCACCACGCCCCCAAGGATGCGCTGACGCGGGCCATGGACAAGCTGTTCGGCTGGTTCTTCCGCGCCTTCAACCGCTTCTTCCATCGCTCGTCGGAAGCCTATGGCGGCGGCGTGCGCCGGGTGATCTCGCATCGCGCGGTGATGCTCGCGGTCTATGTCGTGCTGCTCGGCCTCACCGGCGTGCTGTTCAAGGCGGTTCCATCAGGCTTCGTGCCGGGCCAGGACAAGCAGTATCTTGTCGGCTTCGCACAGCTTCCTGACGCGGCGACCCTCGACCGGACGGAGGATGTCATCCGCCGCATGGACGAGATTGCGCTGAAGCATCCCGGCGTCGAGAACGCGATCTCCTTCCCCGGCCTCTCGATCAACGGCTTCACCAACTCCTCCAATTCCGGCATCGTCTTCGTCGGCCTGAAGCCCTTCGACCAGCGCAAGGACCTCTCGCTCAGCGGCAACGCCATCGCGATGCAGCTCAACAAGGAGTTCGGCGGCATCAAGGAGGCCTTCATCGCGATGTTCCCGCCGCCGCCCGTGCAGGGGCTCGGCACCATCGGCGGCTTCAAGCTGCAAATCGAGGACCGCGCCGGCCTCGGCTATGCCGCACTCGACGAGGCGACCAAGGCCTTCATGGGCAAGGCAGCGCAGGCGCCGGAGATCGCCGGCATGTTCTCGAGCTTCCAGGTCAATGTCCCGCAGCTCTATGCCGATATCGACCGCACCAAGGCCCGCCAGCTCGGCGTACCCGTGACGGAAGTCTTCGATACGCTGCAGACCTATCTCGGCTCGACCTATGTCAACGACTTCAACCGCTTCGGCCGCACCTATACCGTGCGCGTCCAGGCCGACGCACCCTTCCGCGCCCAGCCCGAGCATATTGGCCAGCTCAAGGTGCGCTCCACCGCGGGCGAGATGATCCCGCTCAGCGCTGTCCTGAACGTTCGCTCCGACTCAGGCCCAGAACGCGCGATGCGCTATAACGGCTTCCTCTCGGCCGACATCAATGCCGGTGCGGCGCCGGGCTTCTCGTCGGGGCAGGCGCAGGCGGCGGTGGAGCGGATCGCGGCGGAAACCCTGCCCAAAGGCTTCGCCTTCGAATGGACCGAGCTGACCTATCAGGAGATCCTGGCGGGCAATTCGGCGGTGATCGTCTTCCCGGTCGCGATCCTGCTCGTCCTGCTGGTGCTGGCGGCGCAGTATGAGAGCCTGACGCTGCCGATCGCGATCCTGCTGATCATCCCGATGGGCCTGCTTGCGGCGCTGACCGGCGTCTGGCTCTCGGGCGGCGACAACAACGTCTTCACCCAGATCGGTCTCGTCGTACTCGTCGGACTATCGGCCAAGAACGCCATCCTGATCGTCGAATTTGCGCGCGAGCTGGAATTCGAGGGCAGGACGCCGGTCGAGGCTGCGATCGAAGCCAGCCGGCTCCGACTCCGGCCGATCCTGATGACCTCGCTCGCCTTCATCATGGGCGTGGTGCCGCTGGTCACCTCGACGGGGGCGGGCGCCGAGATGCGCCAGGCCATGGGCATCGCGGTCTTTGCCGGCATGATCGGCGTCACCGCCTTCGGCATCTTCCTGACGCCGGTTTTCTACGTGCTGATGCGCAAGCTGGCGCGCAACCGCCCGCTCGCCCGGCACGATGTCGAGGCGCCGGTGCTCCAAGCTGCGGAGTGACGAGGCAAGCCCATTTGCGATACCCGCCGCGCAGTACCTGCGCGCCGGGTATTTTTGTCTCGGCCGTGGGTCGCTCGGCGATGCGTTCAGCTCAGCGTGACCTGGGCGATCAGGCCGCCACCCGGCCGGTTGGCAAGCCTCAATTTCCCGCCGATCGCCGTGGCAAGCTGCTGGGCGATGGCAAGGCCGAGGCCTGTGCCGCCGGTGCCTCGGTTGCGGGATTGTTCGAGCCGGTAGAACGGCTGCAGGACCGCATCGAGCTGGTCGGCGGGAATGCCGGGGCCACGATCGAGGACGAGGATTCGCAGCTTTCCGTCGGGCGTCTTCTCAAGCTGGATTTCTGCGGCGCCGGCGAATTTCAGGGCGTTGTCGATCAGATTGGTCAGGATGCGCCGCAGCGCGTGCGGGCGCGTCACCACGACGGCGTCGACCGTCGCGGGCATCGTGACCGCCTTGCCGGTGTCCTGATAGTCGAAGGCGAGGCTCTCGACGAATGAGCCGAGATCGATGCGCGCCGGCTTCTCGGCATCGCCCTGTGCGCTCCTCGCATAGGCGACGCCTTCGCGCACGAGCCGCTCGATCTCGGAGAGGTCGTTGACGAGCTTGTCCTTCTCCGGCCCATCCTCCGCCATCTCGGCGCGCAGTTTCATCCGCGTGATCGGCGTCTGCAGATCGTGCGATATCGCGGCGAGGATCTGCACCCGCTCCTGCAGGTAATGCGCGATCCGGTCCCGCATGGCGTTGAAGGCCGTTGCCGCATAGGCGACCTCGGCCGGGCCGTGCTCGTCGAGCCTTTCCGCCTTGCGGTTGGGGTCGAGTGTCTCGGCTGCATTGGCGAGCCGCAACAGGGGCCGAATCGCCAGCCGGACGGCAAACCAGGTGCAGAGCACGAGCAGGATAAGCTGGGCGACGAGCACATAGGGCAGCCAGCTCGCGAGCGGCATCAGCGCCGGCAGCATGTCGATCGTCACCGGCGAGCCGTCGCTGAGCGTGACATGGGCCTGGAGATGTTCGCGCTCGCCGGGAATGCTCTCGACCGTGACCGGGAAGCGCTTGCCGGCGGCGACATTGATTGTCTCAGCGACTTCCGCTGCGCGCTGGCTCAGTTCGGGGACGCCGGGCTGTCCGGGCCCGAGCTCGTAGCGATAGGTACGGCGCGCCAAGAGGCCGAGCCATTGCGGGCGCTCCTGCGGTGGCAGGCGGTCGAGCAGGGCGATCGAGGTCGCGACGTCGTTCTCCAGCGTCGTGTACATCGTCGCCTTGGCGCTCATGGTGCGTTCATAGAACTGCAAGCTGAACGACAGGGCGTGCGCGACGGCGAGACCGGCGAACAGGATGAGGAAAAGCCGCCAGCGCAGCGTGCGTGGCAGATGCAGGAACCCACCGATGCGGGTGACGACGCTCATTGCCGGGCCGTGACGATCTCGACCGGCATGGCGAGGACATAGCCCTCGCTGCGGACGGTCTTGATATAGGCGGGCTCGCGCGCGTCGTCGCGCAGGCGCTGCCTGACACGGCTGACAAGCAGGTCGATCGAGCGATCGAAGAGCTCGGACTCGCGGCCTTGCGTCAGGTTGAGTAGCTGGTCGCGCGAGAGCACGCGCTGCGGATGGTCGAGGAAGACCCGCAGCAGGCGGTATTCGGCGCCGCTCAGCGCGACCGCGGTGCCTTCCTTGTCGAGGAGGTGGCGGGCGGTGGTGTCGAGTTGCCAGTCGCCGAAGGCGATGAGCTGTCCGGCCTCCGTCACCTGCAGATTGGGCGGCAGCATGCGCGTGCGGCGTAAGATGGCCTTGATCCGCGCCAGCAACTCGCGCGCGACGAAGGGCTTCGCCAGATAATCGTCGGCGCCCATCTCAAGCCCGACGATCCGGTCGGTGTCGTCGCTGCGCGCGGTCAGCATCAGGATCGGCGTCGCCTTGTGCTTGCCAGCGCGCAATTCGCGGCAAAGCACGAGCCCGTCATCCCCCGGCATCATCAGGTCGAGGACGATGAGGTCGACCCGGTCGGCTTCGAGATAGGCGCGCATTTGCCTGCCATCCGCGGCGGTCGTCACCCGCAGGCCGTTCTTCTTCAGATAGCTCGAGACGAGGTCCCGGATTTCCCGGTCGTCGTCGACGACGAGCACATGGTCGATATGGTCCATCGGCAAGGCTTTCCGCTCCCGTGGTGGTAGAAATAGCAGAGCCCCGGCGGTTTGCCCGGACCTTCTGCGGGAGATTTGTAAGCGCGTGTATCGGCTCTCCGGCCCGATACGGACGCGGACAATATCCCCGTCGAAGCCTTCGCTTCCTTTGGGCAGGGTGCCTGCGAGCACGCGGCCACCCGGTTCGGCCTGCCTGTATCAATCGTCCTCAAACGAGCAGGAAGGAAGCTTCAATGCGCAAGGGTTTCATCTCGGCCATCATCGGCGGGCTCATGCTGCCGATTGCCGGCACATGTTCCGCCGTGGAAGCGGCGGAAATCCGCAACATCGTGATCGTCCACGGCGCATTCGCCGACGGTTCCGGCTGGCGCAAGGTTTCGGACCGGCTGGTCGCGAAGGGCTACAACGTCACCATCGTGCAGGAACCGCTGACTTCGCTTCAGGACGACGTGGCCGCCGCCAAGCGCGTGCTGGCGCTGCAGGATGGGCCGGCGCTCCTGGTCGGGCACAGCTATGGCGGCATGGTCATCAGTGATGCCGGCAATGACCCCAAGGTCGCCGGGCTGGTCTATGTCGCCGCCTTCCAGCCTGAGAAGGGCGAGAGCCTAACGAAGCTCGCCGGCAGCAAGCCGGTTCCGAACGCCCCCGCCGATGCGATCAAGGCTACGCAGGACGGTTATCTCTATCTCGATCCGAAGCGCTTTGCGGCCGCCTTCGCGGCCGATCTGCCCAATGCGGAAGCCGCGTTCCTCGCGCGCTCGCAGGTCTTCGCCGCGCAGGCTGCGTTCACGGCGGAAGCCGGGGAGCCAGCGTGGAAGAGCAAGCCGAGCTGGGCACTGGTCGCGAGCGACGACCGTTCGATCAATCCAGCGCTCGAACGTGACATGGCCAAGCGCGCCGGCAGCACGGTACGGGAGGTCGCGGCGAGCCACGCCGTTTACGCCTCGAAGCCGGCCGAGGTCGCGGAGCTGATCGCCCAGGCGGCGGGCGCCGTCGCCCGATAGTCGCATTGCCCGGGCGGGCCCCATGATCGCCCGCCCGGCACTATTGCTACAGAGCGTTACAGATCGGCCTTTCGGGGAAACATCGGAGATACGTCGCAAGGGTTGAGTGCCGGGTATCCGGCGGAGGTTTCAAGGCAAGCGTCTCCGCCACCCCCCGAGAGGACCAGCCATGACCTTGTTCGTCATCTCCTATCTCGCCGGCGTGCTGACGATCCTCAGCCCCTGCATCCTTCCCATCCTGCCCTTCGTCTTTTCGCAGGCCGGGCAGCCTTTCCGCCGCAGTGGCCTCCCGATGCTGACCGGCATGGCGCTGATTTTTGCGGCCGTCGCCAGCCTCGCCGCCATCGGCGGAAGCTGGGCGGTACAGGCGAACGAAATCGGGCGCTATGCGGCGCTTGCGCTGCTGGCTCTCTTTGGCGTCACGCTCATCTGGCAGCGCGCGGCGGCGATCTTCGCGCGTCCCATCGTCGCGCTCGGCGAACGGCTGTGCGGGAGCCGCGAAGGCGACACGCGTTCCGTTGGCGGCTCGCTTCTGCTGGGCATCGCGACCGGCTTGCTCTGGGCGCCATGCGCGGGCCCGATCCTGGGCCTCGTGCTGACCGGCGCCGCGCTGAACGGAGCCAGCTCTGAGACGGCCCTGCTCCTGATCGCCTATGCTGCCGGCGCTGCGACTTCTCTCGCGCTCGCGCTCCGGGCCGGCGGACAGGTCCTGGCGGCAATGAAGCGCGCGCTCGGGCCCGGCGAACGTGTCCGGCGGGGTGTGGGCGTTGCGGTTCTGGCAAGCGTGCTGGCGATTGGCCTCGGCCTCGATACCGGCGCCCTGACCCGGCTCTCCTTTGCCGGCACGGTCGGCGTCGAGCAAAGCCTGCTGGATGCGCTCGGCCCGCGCCCGGCCGAGGCAGGTCAGCCTCGCGCGGCCGAGAACGCCGTCCAGCCCTATCGCAGCAACCTGCCGGATTACGGCGCAGCTCCCGGCTTCGACGGCGCGACCGGCTGGCTCAACTCTGGGCCGCTTAACGCCGAGCAACTGCGCGGCAAGGTCTTGCTGGTCAATTTCTGGACCTATTCCTGCATCAACTGCATCCGCACCCTGCCGTATGTCCGGGCCTGGGCGGAGAAGTACAAGGATCAGGGGCTCGTCGTGGTCGGCGTGCACACGCCGGAATTCGCCTTCGAGAAGAAGGTCGAGAACATCCGGCAGGCGATCGCGCGCTTTGGCCTCGCGCATCCCGTCGCGGTCGATAACGACTTCCGGATCTGGCGCGCTTTCCGCAACAGCTACTGGCCGGCGCTCTACTTCATCGATGCGCAGGGCCGCATCCGCTACAGCCAGTTCGGCGAGGGTGGGGAGGCGCGCTCGGAGCGGGTCATTCAGGATCTCCTTGCCGAGGCCGCCGGCCATCGCAAGGCGGAGGCAGCGCTCACGACACCGCAGGCGCCCGGCGCCCAGGCCCCTGCCGATCTCGCGAATATCCGCTCGGGCGAGAACTATCTGGGTTATCACAAGGCCAACGGCTTCGTGTCACCGGAGGGCGTCGCCAGCGATCGGCCGCAGGATTACAGCGTCAGGAAGCTCAGGGTCAACCAATGGGGTCTTACCGGCAACTGGACGATCGGCGGCGACAGCGCGGGACTCGCACGGGCGGGCGGCGGCATTGCCTATCGCTTCAGTGCCCGCGACCTGCATCTCGTGCTCGGGCCCGGACCCGGTGGCAACCCGGTGCGGTTCAAGGTCACGATCGACGGGGTCGCGCCCGGCGCCGACCATGGCGCCGATATCGATACGGAGGGGAATGGCACGGTCTCGGAAACCCGGCTCTACCAACTCGTCCGCCAGGCCGGCGAGGTGCGTGAACGGACCTTCGAGATCCGCTTCCTCGACGCTGGCGTGGACGCCTACGCCTTCACTTTCGGCTGAGAGCGAAGAGAGTGGGTCCAGCCGCAAGGCGGGACCCACGCAAGGAAGCCCATGGGCGCGCTTGGCGCCCATGGGCATTTTCATGTGCGGGTCTCGTTTCAAGAGCACGTCCGCAGGGTCGCTTCTCGCTCAGGGCGACGTCGTTTCGGACAACAGGTCCCATCCGATCGGCATCCCTCCCCAAGCGCCGGCACCGGCCTTCGTCCTTGCGCATCTCATATGCCCGGCTTGGGTTGTCTTCGCGAGACGACGAGGCAGAGGTCATGGCTCTGGCAGGTGCTTTGCCGGGCCGACGGGTGTGATCCCACGAACGAAAAGCGGCCCCGGCCCCGGACGGGGCCGCTTCGGCAAGAGAAGCTGGAGCGGGACGAGGCAAGCCCGGGTGGCATTCGATGCCTCCCGGGGGAACTCTCAGAGTTTGTCGGCGTCGATCACCGCGCGGGCGAATTCCTCCGGCGCCTCCTGGGGCGGATTGTGGCCGATGCCGCCCTTGAACAGCCGGTACTCGTACTTGCCGGTGAAGCGCTTGGCATAGGCTGCCGGCTCCGGATGCGGCGCGCCGTTGGCATCCCCCTCGATGGTGATGGTCGGCACGCCGATCGCCGGGAAGGTTGCGAGCTTGTTCTCGATAGCGTCGAACTGCGGCTCGCCCTGCGCCAGTCCGAGCCGCCAGCGGTAGTTGTGAATGGAGATCGCGACATGGTCGGGGTTGTCGAGGGCCGTTGCCGAGCGCGCGAAAGTGGCGTCGTCGAACTTCCACTGCGGCGAGGCGAGCTCCCAAATCAGCCGGGCGAAGTCGTGGGTGTACTTGGCATAGCCGGCCGCGCCGCGCTCGGTGGCGAAATAGTACTGATACCACCACTGCAATTCGGCCTTGGGCGGCAGCGGCGCCTTGTTCCCCTCCTGGCTGCCGATGAGGTAGCCGCTGACCGAGACCATCGCCTTGCAGCGCTCGGGCCAGAGCGCGGCGATGATGTCGGCGCTACGCGCCCCCCAGTCGTAGCCGGCGATCACGGCCTTCTCGATCTTCAACGCATCCATCAGCGCGACGATGTCGACCGCGAGCGCTGCCGGCTGGCCGTTGCGCGGGGTCTGTGCCGAGAGGAAGCGGGTGCTGCCATAGCCGCGCAGATGGGGCACGATCACGCGGTATCCGGCCTTGGCGAGGATCGGCGCGACATCGACATAGCTATGAATGTCGTAGGGCCAGCCGTGCAGCAGCAGCACCGGCGGGCCATCTGCCGGTCCGTCTTCGGCATAGCCGACATTCAGGACCCCCGCATCGATCTGCTTCAAGGCAGCGAAGGAGGTGTGGCCGCTCTGTCCGGCGGGCGAGGGCGCGCGGGTCTGAGCGGCGGCTCCGCTGATCCCGCCGAATTGCGCGAAGGCGGCGCCCAGCGCCAGGGTGCTCAGGAGGCTGCGGCGTGGCTGGTCGATCTGTTCCGACATGGTTCTGTTCCTGATTGCGTTGAAAGCAAGGGGAGTGAGCCTGTCCGCTGTATCCGCGCCATGTCCGCCAGCGTCGGATTTGCAAGCCTGCGTAGGATCGGGCGGCTCCGATACGAACGGATACAAACCGCCCGCCGTCCGGGGCGGCCGGCAGGCGCTGCCGGGAGATCATCGTACCGCAATGTATCGTAGCGGCGAAGGCCGACGTTTCCTTGCAGATTGCCCCGATCCGCAAACAAACCGGACATGCCGGCTTGAGAAACCCCCGTCGCCAGCCGCCGATAGGAGCGGCATCAGATGGAGAGTTCCATGACCAGGATCGAGAAGGTTCTCTATACCGGCAAGACCCGCACCACCGGTGGGCGCGACGGCGCCTCGCGCAGCTCCGACGGCCGGCTCGACATCAGGCTGTCGCCTCCGGGCAGCGCGGGTGCGGGTACGAATCCCGAGCAGCTCTTCGCCGCCGGCTGGTCGGCCTGCTTCATCGGCGCGATCGGCCTTGCCGCCGGCAAGCGCAAGCTCGTCCTGCCGGCCGGTCTCGCCGTCGATGCCGAGGTCGATCTGGGCACGACGGACGGCGCCTATTTCCTGCAGGCGCGGCTGAACGTCAGCTTGCCGGGTCTTGCTCCGGAGTTGGCACACGAACTCGTTGAGGAGGCGCACCAGACCTGCCCCTATTCGAAGGCCACCCGCGGCAACATCGATGTCGAGCTGAGGCTCGTCTGATGGTTGATCGCGACGAGGCCAGCGTCCGGCTGGCCTCGTATCCGCTCGACGATCTCGTGCAGTTGATCGTCCACGGGGCTCAAACCTCTTTCGGCCGCAGCGAGATCGCTTCCCAGCCGGCGACGACGATCAGGACCGCGGTGGCAGCCAGGCTGAGCGCAAGCGGCGGCAACACCGCCGAGGCGGGCGTGAGCAGGGCGAGCAGGCCCAATCCGACGAGATGGGAGAGCGGGAACCAGCCGGCCGTCACCCGTTTGAACAGCAGATTCCCGAGCAAATAGAAGGCCGGACCAGCAGAGACGGCGATAGCCGTCTTGGCATCGGTGTGGCCGAGCGGATGGGCAATCACCAGCTCGTCGCCAACCGCGACGAGGATGATGCCGGCGACCAGCAGCACATGCAGATAGGTATAGGCTATGCGCGCGATCCGGCCGGGATCCGAGGCGTGGGCGATGAGCTGGCTGCCGCGCTCGGCGCCGATGTGGAAATAGATCCACCACATCGCGACCGAACTGAGGAAGGAATTCAGGAAGGCCGTCAGGTTGATGCCGGTCACCGGTAGTTTGGCTGCGGTGGCGCCGGTGATGAGAATGGATTCGCCGAGCGCGATGATGATGAAGAGCGCGCAACGCTCGGCGAGGTGACCGCCCTCGACATTCCAGTCGGTGGTCTGCGAGCGGCCGAGGCCGACCACGCGGAAGCCAAGTGCCGGACCGGCATATTCGATGCCGAGCGCGACGATCCAGAGCCCGAAGCGCAGATTGCCCTCGCTCAGCCCACCCGCGATCCAGAATACGGCGGAGACCGCGAGCCAGATCGTGATGCGCTGGAAATTGCGGTAATTCGCCGGAGAGGCGGCCCTCAGGCTCGCCATCGTGAAGAGCGAGCGCCCGAGCTGAATCGCGACATAGGCGCCGGCAAAGGCGAGGCCGTTCGAGCCGAAGGCTTCCGGCACCTAGCAGGACAGGACGAGGCCAAGCAGCATCAGCACGAACAGCATGAGCCTGACCGGCGCCTGTTCGGGATCGAGCCAGTTCGTCACCCAGCTCGTATAGATCCAGACCCACCAGACGGCGCCGAGCAGAAAGGCAGCCTGCGCCAGCCCGAGCGCGCTGAAATGCTCCAGCAGCGTATGCGAGATCTGGGTGATGGCGAAGACGAAGACCAGGTCGAAGAACAGCTCGACATAGCTGACCCTCGCATGCTGGTGTTCGACGCGCTCCCTGAGCAGCGCGCCGGGCTTTTGAGCTTTCGCCATGCGGACCCCTTGCCCTCCGCCGCGCGGTTTCGCGCGCAGCCTGTCAGCGAGGGTGTCCCGCGGGCCGCGCCGCCGTCAATGGCGGAAGTGGCGGTGTCCGGTGAAGACCATGGCGAGGCCGGCCTCGTCGGCCGCCTTGATGACCTCGTCGTCGCGCATCGAGCCGCCGGGCTGGATCACCGCGGTTGCCCCGGCTTCCGCCGCCGCGAGCAGGCCGTCGGCGAAGGGGAAGAAGGCATCGGAAGCGACAACCGAGCCCTTGGCGAGGCTCTCAGTCACGCCCGCCGCCTTCGCTGCCTCGGCCGCCTTCCAGGCGGCGATGCGCGAGGAATCGACGCGGCTCATCTGGCCGGCGCCGATGCCGACCGTGGCACCGTTCTTGGCGTAGACGATGGCGTTCGACTTGACGTGCTTGGCGACGCGGAAGGCGAAGCGCAGATCGGCGAGCTCGCGCTCGCTCGGCTGGCGCTTGGTCACGACCCTGAGCTCCATGTCGTCGGCGACGGCGTTGTCGCGCGACTGGGCGAGGAAGCCGCCGGCGACGGTGCGCAGCGCGAGGCCGGGCGCGCGGACATCCGGCAGGCCGCCGGTGAGCAGCAGGCGCAAATTCTTCTTGGCGGCGATCATCGCGATTGCCTCCTCGTCCGCATCCGGTGCGATGATCACCTCGGTGAAGACCTCGACGATCTTCTTGGCGGCGGCCGCGTCGAGCTTGCGGTTCAGCGCGACGATGCCGCCGAAGGCCGAGACCGGGTCGCAGGCGAGCGCGCGCTCATAGGCTTCGAGCAGCGAGCCGCCGGCGGCGACGCCGCAAGGGTTGGCATGCTTGACGATGACGCAGGCGGCCGAAGCCTTCGGATCGAACTCGGCGACGCATTCGAAGGCGGCGTCAGTGTCGTTGATGTTGTTGTAGGAGAGCTGCTTGCCCTGGACCTGACGGGCGGTCGAGACGCCCGGCCGGTTCTCCGGCGTACGGTAGAAGGCGGCCCATTGATGCGGGTTCTCGCCGTAACGCATCGTCTCGGCGAGCGCGCCGCCCAGCGCCCGGAAGGCCGGCGCGGTGTCGCCGAGCTCATTGGCGAACCAGTTCGAGATCGCGGCATCGTAGGCCGCGGTCCGGGCATAGGCCTTCTGGGCGAGCTTGCGGCGCAGCGTCAGCGTGGTCGCGCCCTTCTGGGCCTCGAGGTCGGCGAGGACGGAGGGGTAGTCGGCCGGCTCGACCACGACAGCGACGTCGTGGTGGTTCTTGGCCGCGGCGCGGATCATCGCCGGGCCGCCGATATCGATGTTCTCGATGCAGTCATCATAGGCCTTGCCAGCCGCGACCGTCGCCTCGAACGGGTAGAGGTTCACGACGAGCAGGTCGATCGGCTGGATGCCGTGGCCGAGCATCGAGGCCTGGTGCTCGGGATGCGAGCGGATGGCGAGCAGGCCGCCATGGACCTTCGGATGCAGCGTCTTGACGCGGCCATCCATCATCTCGGGAAAGCCCGTGAGGTCGGAGACGTCGCTGACCGGCAGGCCGGCCTCGGCGATCGCCTTGGCGGTGCCGCCGGTCGAGACCAGCGCAATGCCGAGCTTGTGGAGGGCGCGCGCGAAGTCGATCAGCCCCGTCTTGTCGGAAACGGAAAGGAGAGCGCGTTCGACGCGGCGAAGTTCATTCGGCATCGGGGTTCTGGTCCGGCTTGGATTGCAGGGAAGGCTGTCGCGCGCGAGCTATCATGCTGCGGCGCGAAAGGCAAAGTTTGGCGTCGCAGAATCGTCACGCGTCGGGGGCGTGCCCGGCGGTTTCGCGTTCGGCAATGGCCGCGGCCACGGTCTTGCCCGCACGGGGATTGGCGGCGCTGATCCGGCTCAGGCGCCAGGCGATGCGCGGCGTCGTGGCGGCATCGAAGGCGACGACGAGCTGCTCCGTGCGGCGCCGCCCGTCGGAGGCGGCGAGAAAGAGGCTCTCCTCGATCACGATCGGCAATCCGCCGGCCTCGAAGCTCCAGACCTCGCCGGAAGCGAGCGCGAGCAGCGCGCCGCTGCCCTCGCGGACGAGGCTGGCGCGGATATTGGGGTGGAGATGAAAGCGGGCTGCGGCCGGCAGCGCCTCGCGCGGTCCGCCCAGCGCGACTTCGTCCTCACCCGAAAGCGTTGCGCCGTCATGGGCGAGCAGGAGGCGGCGGGAGTGGACCGCGCCGAGGCTGCGGCGGTAGCCGTCATGGCTGGCGACCCATTCGGGGCCCTCGGCACCGTCCTGCCGGGCTACGCGGACATCGCGCGGCCCCGAGACGATCCGCATCTCGCCGAGAACCATGCCGAAATTCGCGCTGGAGCGATCGTCGAGGACGAGAGCGGAGTGGGCTGCGGTGCTGCGCGCTGCGAGCCGGAGCTCCGGCGGCCCGAAGCGGCTGGCGCCGCAATTGACGATGATGCGCTGCGCGCCGCTTGAGAATTCGAAGGCGAGGCAGCCGGCATGGGCCTCGATGGAATAGGCGCCGTGCGGCGGTGCGCCGGCATCGGCGACCACGACGCTGCGGCCCGCGGAGAGGCGGCTATAGCCGGAATAGGCGGCATGCTCCGTCGGGCGGCCGCGCGCGTCGTCGTAGGCCGCGAGCGTCGCCATCAGATCGGGCGCGGTCGTCCCCATGCCGTTGAATAGGGCGAGCGAACCGTCGCCGTGCCGGAACAGGCGCAAATGCGGCATCATCCGCTCGATCGCGGTCAGCACTCCGCGCGGCGGTTCGAGCCCGCGCGCCGCGAACGTCTCCCGCAGCGGCAGCAGGTCGAGGAGAAGTTCGACCAGCATGCGCGGATTGCGCGAGAGGTGGCCGCCATCCGGCAGAATCTGCTCGTCGAGCTCGTCAGAGAGCATCGTCTCGGCGCGGCGGCGGCGAGCGTCCTGCCCATCGAGGCAGATGCCGGCAAGGGTGACCGCGATCAGGGCGTTCAGCCGGTCGGCCCCTTCCACAGCGCCGGCAAGCGCGAGGCTCAGCCGATCGGCCAGACGTGCGACATGGCGCAGGAAGCGCTCGTAGAAGGCGTGATCGGCGCCTTCCAACAGCAGCGGCGAGTGGGAGAGGAATGCGATCAGCCGGCGGGCCGCCACCGCCGGGCGGCGAGCGATATCATGCCGGTCACGGCGCCTGGCGATGAAATCCTCGACGAGGCTGCGGGCATTGGCGCGGGCGATCGCGGTGTCGGCCGCACGCATGTGGCGCAGCCAGCCGAAACCGTAGAGAGCCTCGGCCCAGGCTTCGCTCGGCGGCTCGACATCGAAGGGCGATTCGCCATGGCTGCGCAGCGTGCGGCCGGCGAAGCTGTAGTAGCCGGCATAGACGTCGCCGGCTGTCGTCGGATCGGCAGTGCGCAGATCATGCGGTGCGAAGAGGAGACGGGTCGGGGTGCTGCGCCCGAAGGGCCAGAGCTTGCGCGTCGCGCCGATAAGCTGGCCACGGGTCCGCCGCGCCGCCCGTCCGATCGCGGCCTGGGCCAATCCCCGTCGCTCAGACCAGCCGCTCAAAACCCCCGTATGCTCCGTCCCCGGGCGCGGCCCGATGCCGCGCGAATAGTACCAGAGGAGCCGCGCCGTCCCAGCGCGCGAATCCTTGCTCCGTCATAGCCTGATCAGACGGGTTGCGTAAAATCCCGCCCATCCGGAGAGGCGCGGGGATGCGCCCTTCAGCTGATGCGGCAGCGTCCGGAGATCGCCGTTTGCGTCGATCGCCTCAGCAAAACCGCCGATTTCGGCGACCTCGACGGGTTTGCGACGAAACTGGGGATGACGCGCGAGGAAAGCGGCGATCTGCGCCTCGCCCTCCGCGGCTTCGAGCGAGCAGGTGCAGTAGATCAGCCGTCCGCCGGGTCTCGTCAGGGCGGCCGCCGCATCAAGCAGGCGCGCCTGCAGGCCGGCGAGCCGGTCGCGATCCTCCGGCAGCTTGGTCCAGGCGACGTCCGGGTGACGGCGGATCGTACCGGTCGCGCTGCAGGGGGCGTCGAGCAGGACGGCGTCGAAGGGCTCGGCCTTCCAGGCTACGGCATCGGCCGTGACGACATCCGCCGTCAGGCCGAGGCGGGCGAGATTGGCTTTCAGGCGACGCAGGCGCGGCGCCGAGCGATCCAATGCCGTCACATCAGCGCCAGCGGCTGCGATCTGGGCGGTCTTGCCACCAGGCGCGGCGCAGAGATCGGCGATACGTTCGCCGGGTTGCGGCGCCAACAGCTTCACCGGCAACGCGGCAGCGGCATCCTGCACCCACCACTCGCCTTCATCGTAGCCCGGCAGCCCGGCGATGGCCTGCCGCTCGCGCAGCCGGACTGAGCCGGTCGGTAGGGCGATGCCGTCGAGCGTCTCGGCCCAGCGGGCGGGATCGGCTTTGACGGTGATATCGAGCGACGGTTCCTCGCGATGGCTCGCCGCGATCGCGGCAGCCGCTGCCTCGCCATAGGTCTCGCTCCAGCTTTCGGCGAGCCAATCGGGCGTGTCGAGGAGGGCATCCGCCTGCGCCTCGGCCAGGATCGCGTCCCGCTCGCGCACGATGCGGCGCAGCAGCGCGTTGCCGAGGGCGACGTAGCGCGCCGAGCGCGCGTCTTCATGCAGATGGCGGATCGCGAGATCGACGGCGGCGTGGTCGGGCACGTCGAGGAAAAGGATCTGCGCGACCGCTGCCGTCACAATCGGCTCGAACGGGCCGGATTTGCGCGGGCTGCCGCGTTCGAGGCGCGCATCGACGGCGTGCTGGATCGTGCCGAGGCGGCGGAAGGCGGTGACGGCAATGGCGCGCGCCAGCCCGGCGTCGGCTGCGTCGAGCCCCGAGGCCGGCAGCAGCCGGTCGACGGTCTCGTCGAGGGCGAGGCGCGCGCGCAGGACTTCATCGATGATGGTGGCGGCGAAGCGGCGGGCCGGCAGTCCGGGCGCATCGCTGCGTCCTGCTTCTGCCGGTTCCGGTGCGGGGCGGTTCGGGGAAGGGCGCTCGGCCATCTCAGCCCCAGGGCCCGGGCTGGCGGGGCGCTTTGCACCAGGGGCTGTTGTCGGCCTGGGCGGAGAAGCTCGCTCCGCCCGTGCTGCGGCCGATGCCCATGGCGCGGGCCTGCTCCATCAGCGCAGCGATGCGGTTGCCGGTGTCGGGATGGGTCGAGAACAGATTATCCATGCCGCCGCCGGTCAAGGGATTGATGATGAACATGTGCGCCGTAGCAGGCTTGGCCTCGGCTGTCTCGTTGGGAATGTGCTGGACGCCCGCCGCGATCTTGGCCAGGGCATCGGCGAGCCAGACCGGATTGCCGGCGATCTCTCCGCCGAGCTTGTCGGCCTCGTATTCGCGCGAGCGCGAGATCGCCATCTGGATCAGGGCGGCCGCCATCGGCGCGAGGATCGAGAGCAGAATCTGGACGACGAAGTTCGGGCGGTTGTCGCGCGAGCCGAAGAACATGCCGAAAGTGACGAGCGACGAGATCGCACCCGCGAAGGTTGCCGTGATCGTCATGGTCAGCGTGTCGTGATTCTTGATATGCGCCAGCTCATGCGCCATCACGCCAGCCAATTCCTCATAGGTCAGCGTGCGCAGGATGCCTGTCGTCGCCGCCACCGCCGCGTTCTGCGGATTGCGGCCGGTGGCGAAGGCGTTGGGCTGGTCTTCCTGGATCAGGTAGACGCGCGGCATCGGCATGTTCGCGCGCGCCGCGAGATCGCGCACCATGCCGTAAAGCTCCGGCGCGGTCCGCTCATCGACCTCCTGGGCGTTGTGTGCGGCAAGCGCCAGCCGGTCGGAATTCCAGTAGCTGAAAAGATTGGTCACGGCGGCGAAGCCGAGCGCCATCAGCATGCCGCCGCCGCCGCCGAGCAGATAGCCCACCGCGCCGAAAAGCGCGGTGAGGCCTGCCATCAACATGCCGGTGCGAACGTAGTTCATCGTTTCCCCTTCATCAGCAGCGCCGCGGGGCGGAAAGCCCTCGCGAAGGCCGGGTTCGTGCCCTATGTGGTGGGGGCGATCCCGATCCTGCAAGAGAAACCCTGCTAGGAAACGAGCCGAAAATGCCTGAGAAGGTCGAAGACGACGTGCCGTCTGATGCTGCAGAGCCCAAGAAGCTGTCGCCAGCCGCGCAGCGCGCGCTGGCCGAGGCGTCGGCCCGGCGGGCCGCTATCGATGCGCATGCGGCCGAGGTCGCAAAACAGCGCGAGCTCAACGGTCGTGGCGGGCTGGAGCCGGTGCGTTACGACGATTGGGAAGTGAAGGGCATCGCCAGCGATTTCTGAGCGCCAATCGGTCCCGGATATGCGGAACATTGCCAATCCGCGGCGTTGCGTCCAAACAGCAGCCGGAAAGCAGCGGATTCTCGGTCATGGACAGCAACGACAAGCGCCTCGCGGCCCTGCGCCGCCTTCTGAGCGAGGCGCATGACAAGCTCGGTCTGAAGCTCGGCTTCCGGCTCTGGGACGGCAGCTCGGTGCCCGCCTCCTGGCCCTCCGACGGGCTCGCCATCGCCATCGCCGATGCCGGTGTCCCGGCCGCGCTGATCCGCAAGCCCAAGCTCGACACGCTGCTCAATCTGCATATCACAGACCGCATCTCGATCCGGAACGGCTCGATCTTCGATCTCGCGGCGGCGCGGCCCGACGGCAAGGTCGGCAAGCTCGCACGCAACATCCCGAAGGGCGCGGTCTTCGACGTTGTCAGGCGCTTCATCTTTGCGCCCGGCAAGGCCGAGGCTGCCGTCAGCCACCGCAAGGGCGACGAGATTGCGCGCGACGGCGCGCCGGCCACCAACAAGGCCAACATCGCCTATCATTACGACGTCTCGAACGATTTCTACCGGCTCTTCCTCGACGAGGAGATGGTCTACACCTGCGCCTATTTCACCGAGGATCACGGTGACCTCGAACGGGCCCAGCGCGACAAGCTCGACATGATCTGTCGGAAGCTGCGCCTGAAGCCGGGGGACCGTTTCCTCGATATCGGCTGCGGTTGGGGCGCGCTGGTCTGCCATGCGGCCCGCTATTACGGCGTCGAGGCCCATGGCGTGACGCTGGCCGAGGAACAGCTCGCCCTGGCGCGCGAGAAGGTCGAGAAGCTCGGGCTTCAGGGCAAGGTCACGCTCCACCTCATGGATTTCACGCAGATGGTAGGGGAGTTCGACAAGATCTCCTCGATCGGCATGTTCGAACATGTCGGCATCCGCAATCACCCGTCCTATTTCCAGGCGGTTAATCGGCTGCTGCGGCCGCGCGGGCTCTATCTGCATCACTGCATCTCGCGCCGGGCCAAGAAGACGGAAAAGGCCTTCAACAAGATGCCGGCGGAATACCGCGCGCTGGTGCGTTACATCTTTCCCGGCGGCGAGCTCGACCATTTGGGCATGTCGATCGCCAATCTCGAGCGCCACGGCTTCGAAATTCACGATGTCGAAGGCTGGCGCGAGCATTACCAGCGCACGACGCGGCTATGGTGGGAAAGGCTCGAGGCGAACAAGGCGAAGGCCGAGGTCGAGATCGGCCCGGAGCGGACGCGGATGTGGCTGCTTTATCTCGCGGGCTGCTCGCTCGCCTTCGAGCGCGGCGGGGCGCTGGTCAACCAGACGCTGGTCTCGAAGCGGCGCAAAGGCCCGTCCGGCCTGCCGCTGACGCGTGCAGACCTTTATCGCGACTGAACGGGACTCCGGCCGGCGCCGCTGCCGGCCATGCCGTTCGTCCCTGCATATACGGATGGGAATGCCCGGACGGGCCGGGCCATGACCTACTTCTTGATGAAGAGGTCGAGCTTTCCGTGGTGTTCGGCCAGCAGATAGTAGAAGGTCAGGCGGGATTTGGTCCGGTCCGCCTTCATATGCTCGCAGACCGCCTTGATCGAACCGTCGAGATCGCCGGACTTCAGGCCGAGCTTCTTCTTCAGGAAATTCTCGCGGACGCGGTCGACCTCGGCGGGGTCCGAGCAGGCAACGTAGCGGGTGTCCGGCTTGCTCATCACGAGCGCATAGGCCTTCGACATCCCGCCGAAGGCCGCATCGTTCAGCGGCTTCTTGGCGAACTTCTTCACGTCGGCGAGGTGATCCATCTGGTTGCCCCTTCCTGGCCCGTGGAGGCACGGGCGGTTGCGCGTCGCGGCCGGAGGTTAACGCGGTTCCTTCCGGGCCGCGAGGGGAAAAAGCGCGTGATTGCCGGCTTTTGGAGCGATTCGATGCGTCTTTCGTCGAAGCCCGGAATGCGCAGGGCGGATGGCGGGCCGTTTGCCGATGTGGGTTGAGCGATCGGCGGCGCGGTGCTGCGATGCAGCATCTGCTGGAGCAATGCCATGAACCCGACGATACTGATGGTGCCGCGCATGCCGGAGGCCCTGATCGCGCGGCTCAAGGAGAATTTCACCGTGCTCGGGCCGATGGAGCGCTCGACGCCGGAGGCCTTACCGCCCGGCGCCGAGGAGGCCGAGGCGCTGCTCACGATGGGAAGCCTCCGCACCGATGCCGCGCTCATCGACGCTTTGCCGAAGCTCAGGCTGATCTGCTGCTACGGGACCGGCATTGAGGGCGTCGATCGGGCGCGTGCCAAGGAGCGCGGAATCGCGCTGGGCAATGCCGGGACGGCCAATGCCGCCAGTGTGTCGGAATTCGCCATGGGGCTGCTGCTCGCCACGGCGCGGCAGATCCCACAGGCCGACCGCTTCGTCCGGGCCGGGCGCTGGCAGGGCAATTCGGTCCAGCGCATGGCCTCGGTGCCGGGGCTGGCGGGGCGCAAGCTCGGCATCTACGGGCTGGGCGCCATCGGCAGCCGCATCGCGCGGCGCGCCGAAGCCTTCGACATGGAGATCGGCTATCACAATCGCAGCCGCCGCGCCGATACGCCCTATCTCTACCATGACAGCCTGCTCGGTCTCGCCGATTGGGCCGATCTTCTGGTGGTTTCGGCGCGTGCCAGCGCCGAGAACCGTCATGCGATCGATGCCGCCGTGCTGAAGGCGCTGGGGCCGCGCGGGCATCTTGTCAACATCTCCCGCGGCATCGCGGTCGACGAGGACGCGCTGTGCGCAGCGCTGGAGACCGGCGCGATCGCGGGTGCGGGGCTCGACGTCTACGAGAACGAACCCCATGTCTCCGACAGGCTGAAGGCGCTCGACAATGTCGTGCTGACGCCGCATATCGCGGCCGCCTCGGATACCGCGCAAGACGCACAGCAGGAGGTCATGCTCGGCAATCTCGAAGCCTTCTTCGCCGGGCGTCCGCTGCTCTCGCCGGTGGCGGTGTGACGCTCAGGGCATGACGACGACGGGAGTGCCCATCTGGACGCGGGCATAGAGGTCGATCACGTCCTGGTTGTGCATGCGGAAGCAGCCATAGGAGGCGGCAGTGCCGATCGTGTTCGGCATGTTCGTGCCGTGGATGGCGTATTGCCCTCCGGGGCCGAGGCCGATGACGCGCGCACCCATCGGGTTGCGCGGCGAGCCGCCGGGGATGACGTCTGGCAGGCGGGGATTGTCGCGCTTGACCTCGGCCGGCGGAGCCCAGGCCGGGTCGACCTGCATTTCCTCGACATATTTGACGCCGCGCCATTGCTTGCCGGCCTTGCCGACCGCGATGGTGTAGCGGATCGCCGTGCCGGGCGCGACGACGAAATACAGCTTCCGCTCGCCGGTGCGGATGAGGATGGTGCCGGGCTCGAAGCGGTCGTCGCGGAGCCCGATGACCTCGCGCGCTTCGGCGCTGGTCAGACTCGGCAATAACAAGGCAGCGGCGAGGCCGATGGCTGCGAGATGTCGGTCCATGGTCGAAACTCCCGTTCGGACGCGGACGGGGTTTAATCCTCAGTCATGAAGCATGGGTTGAGCGATATGGTGAAGCGGGATTCAGGATGAAGCGCCGGTGAATCGCCTTTCACACGGCGGGGCGCGAGCGGTGCTGCTGCGGTAGCAGGAAGGGCAGCCCCGGCGCCGGCGCGCGGCTCAGCGTCAGGTCGACCTTGAAGACCTGGCGCAGCAGGGCATCGTCGAGCGTGCGCGCCGGCGGGCCCTGCGCGATGATCTGCCCCTGATCCATCACCACCAGATGGTCGGCATAGGTCACGGCGAGGTTGAGGTCGTGCAGGACGATCAGGACCGCGACGCCGCGGGAGGCAATGCCGCGCGCCATGTCGAGCAGCGCCAGCTGGTGGCACAGATCGAGGCTGGCGATCGGCTCGTCGAGGAAGAGCACCTGCCTCTCGGCGACGCTGCGGCCGGCCTCGAGCTGGCAGAGCACGCGGGCGAACTGCACGCGCTGCTGCTCGCCGCCCGAGAGTGTCTGATAGCGGCGGCCCGCGAGGTCGATCACCCCCGCGGCGGCAAGGCTCTCGGCGACGATCGCCTCGCGGCGCCGGCGCGTCAGCGCCCGGCCGATCCCGTCGACGCCAAGGCTTGCGACCTCGTAGACGCTGAAGGGGAAAGCGAGGCGGGCATGCTGGGCCATGACGGCGCGCTGGCAGGCGAGGCGCCAATGGGGGATCGCCGCGAGCGGCTCTCCGGCGATGCGGACCTCTCCGCCGGCTGACTTCGCTTCGCCGGTCAGGAGCTTCAGCAGGGTCGATTTACCCGCGCCGTTCGGCCCGATCAGGATCGTGGTCGTGCCGCCCGCGAGCTCGAGGCTGGCGTCGGCGACCAGGCGGCGGCCACCTGCCGCGAAGCCGACGCCATGGGCGCAGAGGACGGGCGTCACTTCAGACATCGAGGGCGCTCGTGCGCCGCAGCAGCAGCCAGAGGAAGAAGGGCGCGCCGATCGTGGCGGTGACGATGCCGATCGGGAGCTCGGCCGGAGCGACGATCAGTCGCGCGACGATATCGGCTCCGACGAGCAGCATCGCGCCGCCCAGCGCCGAAAGCGGCAGCAGCAGCCGGTGGTCCGGGCCGACGCAGAGCCGGATCAGATGCGGCACGACGATGCCGACGAAGCCCACCATTCCAGCCGAAGCGACGCTGGCGCCGACGGCAAGCGCGACCAGCAGGATGGCCAGCGCCTTGATGCGTTGGACGGGGATGCCGAGATGGTAGGCTTCGGCCTCGCCAAGCATGAGCCCGTTCAATCCGCGCGCCAGCAACGGCATCAACAGGAGCAGCGGCAGAATGATCGGCGCGACGACAGAGAGCTTGGTCCAGCTCGCGCCGCCGAGGCTGCCGAGCGACCAGAAGGTCAGATCGCGCAGCTGGCGGTCATCCGAGATGAAGGAGAGCAGTCCCGTAAGCGCACCCGCCATGGCACCGAGCGCGACGCCGGCCAGCAGCATCGTGGCGACCGAGGTCCGGCCGCCGCGCGTCGCGATGAGATAGAGCGCCAGCGTCGAGACGAGGCCGCCGCAGAACGCTCCGATCGGCAGAGCGGCGAAGGGCAGCTTCATCATGGTGCCCGCGAGGAAGCGGTCACCGAGGACGATGGTGGCGGCGGCGGCGAGGCCCGCGCCGCTGGAAACGCCAACGAGGCCGGGATCGGCCAGCGGATTGCGGAACAGCCCCTGCATCAGTGCGCCGGAAACCGCGAGACCTGCCCCGACGAGCAGGCCGAGCAGCACGCGCGGCAGGCGGATGTTGAGAACGACGAGCGCGTCGCGTCCTTCCAGCAACGTGGCGTCTCCGGTCAGCTTCGCCATCAGGATCTCGGCGACGCGCCCCGGAGAAATGGAGATGGCACCCTGGCCGACGGCGACGATGGCGATCAGCAGACTGGCCAGGGAGAGCCCGACGACAGCCAGCAGGCCGGCGCGGCGCCGGCCGGCGATCAGTGTCGTCAGCGCGCCGGAAGCCATGGTGACGGGCGCCGCGAGGGTCACGGGGCAGCGGCCGTCTTCAACGGCGGGATCGCGGCCTCCGGATAGATCGATGCCATGAGGTCCCGCGCAGCCATTGGCGTGCGTGGGCCGAAGCCGAGCAGGTAGAGCCCGTCCATATGGACCAGCCGCTTCTCCTTGGCCGCGGGCGTCTGGGAGAAGGATGGCATGGCGAAGAGTTCGTCAGGCGTGGTGTTGTGGGCGCTGCTGTTGCGCATCATCAGCACCATCTCCGACGCGGCGGCGGCGATCGCCTCATCCGTCATCGGCTTGTAGCCCTCGATCGCGTCCGCGACGTTGATGCCACCCGCCAGCGAGATGATCGCATCGGCCGAGCTGTTGCGGCCGCCGACGAGGGCGCGGCCGTTCTGAAGCGATAGCAGGAACAGCACACGCTTCTTCTTGGCGATTCCGGCACGCAAATTGGCGAGTTCCTCGAACCGGGCCTTGGTCTGTTCCGCAAGGCGCTCGGCGGGAGCCGCCGCTCCGATGGCGGTGCCGATCGCGGCGATCTTGCTCGCGACCCCTTCCGGGGTCAGCCCGTCGCCTATGCGCGCGATCCTCACGCCGGATTCAGTCAGCAGCGAGACGGCATCCGGGGGGCCGGCACCGTCGATCAGCATGATGAGCGTCGGCTTGAGAGAAAGGACGCCCTCGGCCGAGAGAGCGCGGACGTAGCCGACATTCGCCTTGTCCTTCAGCGCCTCCGCGGGGAACTGGCTGGTGGAATCGATACCGACGATCCGCTCCTGCAGGCCGAGCGCATAGATCACCTCGGTGACGACGCCGCCGGCGACGACGATGCGCTCGGGCGTCTGCGCCAAGGCGGGTGCGACAGGGCCGAGCCCGGCCAGGGCGAGCAACGACAAGGCCGAGACCGTCAGCTCCCGTCGGTTCGGTTGCACCGGCGCGGAATGCATCGCTCGATCGTATGAGCCAGACATGGTGCAACTCCATTCGGACGCCGCCGGCGGGCAGCGGCCATTGCAATTCAATCCGATCGGCAGAGATCGTCTTGTTTAGAATGCTTCAATAAAGTAAATCACAGTTTTGAATTACTCAAAACAAGAATTGACCGAGTGTATTGTTGACGGTGATATTCATCTTTACTACAAGGGGTCAAGGGCAGCGCCTGTGCGCCGCCGGCTTCGGTCGCGGCGCGTCGTCGCGCGGCCTCTCCCGGCACGCATTCTCCGCGGTGAACGCTTCGCCAGGCGTTTTATCCGGAAATGGCGATGACCGGCCGCGTAGCGGCACCCTTTCATTTCAGCCGGCTCGCGGCTTCACATGCAGGATGCGTCGATGTTCATCGCCATGAATCGCTTCAAGGTCGTCAAGGGCGAGGAGGCCGCCTTTGAGACCGTCTGGTCCTCGCGCAAGAGCCGGCTCGACGAGATGCCCGGCTTCATCGCCTTCCACCTGCTCAAGGGGCCGGAGAAGGAGGATCATACGCTCTACTCCTCGCATACGAGCTGGGCCTCGAAGGACGACTTCGTCGCCTGGACGAAATCGGATCAGTTCCGCGAGTCGCATCGCAATGCCGGCCAGCCGCGCCCGAAGCCGATCTATCTCGGCCATCCCGAGTTCGAGGGTTTCGAGACGGTGCTGAGCGAGAGCAATCCGCACCTGCCGCGCCAGGCGGCCGAGTGAGGCTGCAACGATGACGACCGCCGATATCCCGACCCGCGATCCGATCGAGCATGCCCGCACGCTGCTCGCCGCCAAGCCCGACGGCCTTATCGAGGCCGTGGCGCGCGAAGCCAACGTCTCGACGCGGGCCGTGCTGGAGCTCCTGCCGGCCGAGCAGCGCCTCTTCCTGGCGCCCGAGCGGTTCGAGGATGTCTGGAAAGAGCTGGCAAGCTGGGGCACGGTGCTCTTTCTGATGCATACGCCCGACATCGTCCTGGAATGCGAAGGCTCGCTGCCAATCGGCAGCTTCGGCCATGGCTACTACAACATCCATGGCGACAGCCCGATCGGCGGGCACATCAAGGCTGAGAACTGCCGCGCGATCTACCTTGTCGATCGTAGCACGGCGCAGGGCCGGCGGGCCTGTTCGGTCCAGTTCTTCAACGGCGCCGGCGAGGTGATGTTCAAGATCTTCGTGCGGCGCGACGCCGCGCGCCAGCTGCTGCCGGATCAGCTGGAACGCTTCGAAGCGCTCAAGACCAAACACGCCTGAGCCCCAAAAAAGGCGACATGGTGCGCTTGATGCGCTGCGACCCGGGGCGGGATCACCGCCCCCTTTCCAGCTATCGGCCCGTGACCAAGCTTAATCGATCGTTAACCATACAGGCGCAGCCTCCTCGGCAGAAGGCGCGTCATCCGTGAATCAGTCCGCCAATCGTTCTTCCGCGAAGAGTGGCGCAGGACCGGTACGAGACGGCCCATCCGATCATCCGAGCATGGATGTCGATATGACCGCTCAAGTCGTCATGGAACGGGAGCAGCTCGCGCCACGCCAAGCCATCGGGCGCCTGTCGGCAGGCCGGCGCTTTGTTGCGGCACGCGCGCCGCTGCTGCGCTCCAGCCTGAGCTCCTCGATCCTGCTCGGCCTGCGCTTCATCCAGGCGCGGCTGATCTCGGTGTGGGGGTTGCTGGTTGCCGCCATCCTATGCCCGCCTTTCGTCTTTGCCGCCTTCGCCGTGTTCTCGGCGTTGGTCAATTTCGTTTCGATCGCCGCCCTGCTGCGGCTGGAAGCCGTCTTCTTCCAGAGCGCGGACCGCGCCCGGCTCGGGCATGCCTTCCGGCTCGCCGCCGTCGTCGGGCTGGCGTTTTGCGGCATCGCCGCGGTTCTGCTGATCGGGCTGGCGCTGTCGGGCTGGGTTGCTCCCGCCATTGCCCTGCTGTTCCTCGGTTCGCTGTCGGCGCGCGCGGTGCTTCGGCTGCTCTGGACGGAAGCGACTGCCGAGGGCGACTTCCGCGCGATCGGCAACAGCAATGTCGTTCAGGCCATCGCGCAGCCAGCGATCATGCTGGCCTTGATCGGCATCTTCGGGCCGAAAGCGCTCGCGCTTTTCATGGCCGACACGTTGGGGCATGTCCTTGCGGCGCTCTACCTGCTGCGGCGGCGCTGGGGCGCGATCTCGCCGCTGGTGGAACCGCGGCTGTGGACGTCGCAGAGCCTGCTCGTCGCGGCCTATCACTGGCGGAGCATCCCGCTGACATTGCTGCCGACCGCGCTGCTGTCATATGGCTTCGCGATCGCGCCGGTGCTCGCGCTCCCCTACGCCGCCAACACCGCGCTCGCCGCGCAGGTCGCGCTATCGATGCGCTTGCTCGACATGCCGACGCAAATGTTCGGCACGGTGTCGGCGCCGATCGCGTTGAATCGGTTGCGTGCTTATGCCGGCGCACGCCGTCGTTTCGTGGCGCGCGTGATGGCGGTCGGGCTGATCGGCGCCGCGGCGCTGCTGTTCGGCTCCATCGCCGTGATCGCAACTCTGGTCGAGCCGCTGTTCGACGGAACGCACTGGGACAATCTGGGCCGGGTTCTGGCGCTGCTTGCGCCGTTCTATGCCGGCATCGCGGTGCTGACGCCCCTTCAGGATATGGCGACGCTGTCGCGCCAGCCCGCCTGGCAGGTGCTGATCAATGCACTGGCGTTGGTCGCGATCATCGCGACGATGGTCTGGTTCAGGTCATTGTCGCCGGAGCTTCTGCAGGCGATCGGCGCAATTTCTATCCTGCGCGCCCTCGTCCATACGGGCTTCGTCTGGCTGCATCTCGGCGATGCCGAGGTCACGCCCGCGGGCGGCCCCGTCGTCGGAAGCCCGGCGCGCTGAGCCGCCGGGAGCTCGTCATTCCCGACGAAGCAACCCGTCAGCGACGAGCGAGGAAAACAGGCCGGGCTTGAACTCCTGCTCGAGCCGCTCCGGATCGTAGATGGTCTCGACCCAATCGAGGAATTCGATTCCCGTGGCGTCCCCCTCGCGGCGATAGGCCTCGAAGAAGGCATCGAGGATGCCGGTCTTGGCAAAGCGGAAATGGCCGTAGCGCAGCGCGAGCTGGCGCATGGCCTCCGCGAGCGGGCGCTTTTCGTGGATCAGGAGATAGAGGGCGGAGAAGAAGCCGGCCCGGTCGGCCCCCGACTTGCAATGCACAAGCACGGGCTCCTCGAGGCTCTCGAAGAAGCTTTTCGCATTGAGGATCGTCTCGCGCTCGGGCGCGCCGCGCGAGCGCAGGACGAAATCGATCAGCGTGATGCCGTGACGCTCGCAGGCTTCCTTCTGCAAGGGCCAGGAGCCGTGCTCGCGTCCGCCGCGCAGATTGACGATGGTCCTGACGCCCTTGCGGGCAAAGCCGGCTATCTGATGCGGAGCCGGCTGGGCCGAACGCCAGAGCCGCGGCGTCACCCGATGGGTATTGAGATAGGCCAGGCGGAAGATGCCGTGGTCGACAAGCAGCATATTGGCCCAGGCGCGCAGGCGCTGGCCGCGGCTCTCGATCGGCCGATCCCAACGTGCGATGCGGGCCATGCGCCGGGCGTAACGCTCCGCATCGGGGCGCAGCCGGGTCAGCACGGAAGGGCCTTGGTCGTTTTCATGCACCGCCCGATACCAGCGTGACTCCGGCAGCGCAAATCATTGGGCAACCGAAAACCAAGGAAGGGGTTGGCCTTTTCGCTCCGAACTTGCATAAGGCCCGGCGAAATTTTGTAACGACAGGTTCCCCATGCGCATCGATGCCATCTCCATCGGCAAGAACCCGCCCGACGAAGTCAACGTCCTGATCGAAGTGGCGATCGGAGGCGAGCCGATCAAGTATGAGATGGACAAGGAAGCCGGAACGCTCTTCGTCGACCGCTTCCTTTACACGCCCATGCGCTACCCTGGGAATTACGGCTTCATCCCCCATACGCTTTCGGAAGACGGCGATCCCTGCGACGTCCTGGTTGCCAATACGCGCCCGCTGGTGCCGGGTTCCTATATCGCGGTCCGGCCGATCGGCGTGATGCTGATGGAGGATGAGGGCGGCGGCGACGAGAAGATCATCGCCGTGCCCGTGCCGAAGCTCACCAAGCGCTACGAGAACGTCCACAACTACACCGATCTGCCGCAGATCACGCTCGACCAGATCCAGCACTTCTTCGAGCACTACAAGGACCTCGAGCCCGGCAAGTGGGTGAAGCTCAAGGGCTGGGGCGATGCCGCGGAGGCCAAGAAGCTGATCGTCGAGGCCATGGAGCGCGCCAAGGCTGCCAAGAAGGGCTGAGGCCGCCTTCTACGGGTCCAGAGTCCACGGGGCTGCGCCAGGCGCGGCCCCGTTTTCGTTTCACGCCGCAATCGCCTCGGCCAGCGCCACGGTACGGCGCGCGATTTCGGCATGGAGCAATTCGACCATGCGGCCTTCGAGCTGGATAGCGCCCTTGCCCGCATTCTCCGGCAGATCGAAGGCGGTGATGATGGCGCGGGCCCGCGCCAGTTCCGCCTCGTCCGGCGCGAAGATCATGTTTGCGGGCCCGACCTGCGACGGGTGGATCAGGGTCTTGCCGTCGAAGCCGAGGTCGCGAGCCTGCTCGCATTCGGCAAGGAAGCCGGCCTCGTCCTTGATGTCGTTGTAGACGCCGTCGAGGATGTCGATGCCATGGGCCCGGGCTGCCAGAAGGGCGCTGGTCAGCCAGGGCAGCATGGTCGCGCGGCCCGGCACGAAGCGGGCCCGCGTTTCCTTGGCGAGGTCGTTGGTGCCCATCACGAAGCAGGCAAGCCGCGTTGCCGGATCGCGCGCGGCGCGGGCGATGCGCTCGACCTCGAGGATGGCGAGCGGGGTCTCGATCATCGCCCAGATTGCGATCGCGGGGTCGGCCCACAGGCCGGTCAAGCGGCCGCCGATTTCCTGCAGCGTCTCCGGGGCCGCGACTTTCGGGATCAGGATCGCCTGCGGCTTCGCCTCCGTGGCGGCGGCGAGATCATCAGCGAACCAGGGCGTTCCGACACCGTTGACGCGGATCACGAGCTCGCGCCCGCCATATCCGCCCGCCTTCACCGCGGCACAGACCTGCTCGCGGGCTGTGGTCTTGGCATCGGGTGCGACGGCATCCTCCAGATCGAGGACGAGGACGTCGGCCGCGATCTCGCGGGCCTTTTCCAGCGCGCGGGCGTTGGAGCCGGGCATGTAGAGGGCGCTGCGGCGGGGGCGTATCGTGGTCATCGTCTCTCCTGACACGGCCGGCTTGTATTGCACTGCACAGTAGAGCAACGCAGCTGCAATGCCAGCGCTGCGAAAGGCGAAGGAAACGGGATGGCTTGGCTGGCCGGGGTCGATGGCTGCAAGGGTGGCTGGATTGCCGCGCTCGCTTCAGATGAAGCGCATGATGTGCCGGTGATCCGCGTGCTGCCGCGCTTCGCCGATCTATTCACGGGAGAGACCGTGCCGGCGACCGTCGCGGTCGACATGCCGATCGGCTTGCCGGATCGCGTCTTGGGTTCCGGGCGCGGACCGGAGCAGGCGGTAAGGGCGCTGCTGGGCGACAGGCAGTCCTCGGTCTTTGCGATTCCCGCGCGCCGCGCCGTCGAGGCGAGCGATTACCGCCAGGCTTGCGCATTGGCGCTCGCGCTTTCGGAGCCACCGCGGAAGGTCTCGAAGCAGGGCTTCCACCTCTTCCCCAAGATTCGGGAGATCGACACTCTGCTACGGGCCGAAGCGGCGATGCGCGAACACGTTTTCGAGGTTCATCCCGAGCTGGCCTTCCGGACGATGAAGGGCGTGCCGCTGATCCACCCGAAGAAGGTCAAGGGTGTCGTCAATCCGATGGGCATGGCCGAACGGCAAGCCCTGCTGCGGGAGGCCGGGATCGCGCCGGATGTCGTCTTCGCGCGGCCGCCGCGCGGGGCTGCGGCGGATGATCTGCTCGACGCGCTGGCGGCGCTGGTCGTCGCCCGGCACATTGCCGCCGGGCGCGGGAAGCCCTTCCCCGATCCGCCGCGACGCGATAGCCACGGGCTTCCCATCGCGATCTGGACCTTCGTGTCCGCATCCCAGCCCCTGCAGGATACCGTCATGAGCGCTGCACCCGTCTCCCGCCCGATGATCGAGGAAGCGGCCGCGCGCATCGCCGGTCATGCGCGGGTCACGCCGGCGATGCGGCTGGGAACGGGCGCTTTCGGGTCGCCTGCGGATATCTCGCTCAAGCTCGAATGCCTGCAGCATGCCGGCTCGTTCAAGACGCGCGGCGCCTTCAACAACCTGCTGTCGCTGCCGGTTCCGGCCGCTGGCGTTTCGGCTGCCTCGGGCGGCAATCACGGTGCGGCAGTAGCCTATGCCGCGATGAAGCGTGGCGTGAAGGCGACCATCTTCGTGCCGGAGATTTCGCCGGCTGCCAAGGTCGAGGCGATCAAGCGCTTCGGTGCCGATGTTATCATCGGCGGCGCGCAATACGATGATGCGCAGGCCGCCTGCGATCGTTTCGTTGCCCAGACCGGCGCGCTCAAAATTCATCCCTTCGCGGCCAAGGAGACGATTACGGGGCAGGGAACGCTCGGTCGCGAATGGGATCTGCAGGAGCCGGATCTCGATACCGTGCTGGTCGCGGTCGGGGGCGGCGGGCTGATCTCGGGCATTGCAAGCTGGTTCGCCGGTAGCAAGGTCAAGGTCGTCGGCGTGGAGCCGGAGGGTTCGCGCGCCCTGCAGGCGGCGCTCGATGCCAAGGGGCCGATCGAGGTCAAGGTCGCGTCGGTCGCGGCGGATTCGCTGGGCGCCCGCAATGTCGGCCAGCTCGTCTACGACGTGACGAAGAACAGCGTCGATCATGTCGCGCTCGTGCCTGATACGGCGATTACCGAGGCGCAAGCCGTGCTCTGGCGCGATTTCCGCCTCGCGGTCGAGCCGGGCGGGGCGGCGGCCTTGGGCGCGCTGCTCTGCGGCGCCTACAAGCCCGCGCAGGGCGAGCGGCTTGGCGTGCTGGTCTGCGGCGCCAATGTCGACTTGGCGAAACTCGCCGCCATCGCAGGCTGACGCCACCGTCGATCGCGGACGCTCCTGCTTTCGTCAGGGCTGGACGATCGCCTTCGTTGCAGCGCAAAATCGCAGGCGATCAGGAGGCGATGCATGTCAGGCTCCGCGCCCAAGACCAATTCTGGACGTTTCTTCGAGGATTTCCAGCTCGGGGACGTCATCGTCCATGCGACGCCGCGCACGGTCACGGTGGGCGACGTTGCGCTCTATACGGCCCTCTATGGACCGCGCTTCGCCGTGCAGTCCTCGGAGGCTTTCGCCCGCGCGATCGGGTATCCGGCCGCGCCGCTCGACGATCTGCTCGTCTTTCACATCGTCTTCGGCAAGACCGTGCCGGATGTCTCGCTCAATGCCGTCGCCAATCTCGGCTATGCCGATGGCCGCTTCCTCAAGCCGGTCTTCCCGGGGGACACGCTCTCGACCACCTCGGAGGTGATCGGGCTGAAGCAGACTTCCGCTGGGGACGCAGGCATCGTCTATGTCCGCTCGATTGGGCGCAACCAGCATGGCGAGATCGTGCTGAGCTATGCGCGCTGGGTCTTGGTGCGCAAGCGCAGCCCGGGCATGCCAGCCCATGCCGAGCAGGTGCCGGAGTTGGCGAGGGCCGTGCAGCCGGAAGAACTGGGGCAAGGCTGCCCCGCGGTCGAACTCTCGGCCTATGACGATGCGTTGGCCGGTTCCCCGTTCCGCTGGAGCGACTACGCCGTCGGAGAACGGATCGACCATGTCGATGGCATGACCGTCGAGGAGGCCGAACACCAAATCGCGACGCGGCTCTACCAGAATACGGCCAAGGTTCATTTTGACGCTCATGCCGCGCAGAGCAGCCGCTTCGGCAAGCGCCTGATCTATGGCGGCCACGTCATCAGCCTGGCGCGTGGGCTTTCCTTCAACGGCCTCGGCAACGCCTTCCACATTGCCGCGATCAATGGCGGGCGGCATGTCGCGCCGCTCTTCGCCGGCGACACCGTCTATGCCTGGAGCGAGGTGCTGGCGAGTGCGGAATTGCCGGGCCGAAGCGATGTCGGTGCCGTCAGGCTCAGGCTCGTCGCGGTCAAGAACCGGCCTTGCGCGGACCATCCGCTGAAGGCAGGAGATCAGTACGATCCGAGCGTCATCCTCGATTTCGACTACTGGGCGCTGCTGCCGCGCTAAGCTTTTTGTAACGAAATGACGATTTTCAGAATCTGTAACTTCGTTCTGCGCGCGCCGCATTGCAGCGCCGGAACGGTTTCGTTAGAGAACCAGTCACTCTAGAATGATCCCAATTGGGTCCGCCTCCTTTTGCGGGCCGCTTGATCGGAGAATGATATTGGCCGAGGTCAAGCCCGCGGCTCGCCCGCTTTCGCCGCACCTTCAGATCTATCGCTGGTCCTGGACGATGGCGATGTCCGTCGCCCATCGCGTCACCGGCACGGGGCTCTATCTCGGCACGGTGCTGATCGCCGGCTGGCTGGTGGCCGCCGCTTCCGGGCCGGCCGCCTTCGATACGGCACAGGCGGTCGCCGGCTCCTTCCTCGGCCGCCTCGTGCTGTTCCTCTACAGCTTCTCGCTGATCCACCATATGGTCGGTGGCCTCCGGCATTTCGTCTGGGACATGGGCAAGGGCTACGAACCCGAGACCCGGATGAACATGGCGAAGTTCTCGCTCGTCGCCTCGGTAAGCCTGACGGTCCTGGTCTGGATCGTCGCCCTGGTCCTGCGCTGAGGAGGCCGTCCATGCTGTCCAATTCCTCGATGCGCACCCCGCTCGGCCGCGTTCGCGGCCTCGGTTCCGCCAAGTCCGGCACCGGCCATTTCTGGCTGCAGCGCGTTACCGCCGTCTCGAACCTGATCCTGACGGTGATCTTCATCGGCGTCGTCATCGCGCTCGTCGGCCGGCCCTATCCGGCTGCGGTCGCGCTGCTGACGAACCCCTGCGTCGCGATCTTGATGCTGCTCTTCATCCTCTCGGCCTGCATCCATATGCGGCTGGGCATGCAGGTCATCATCGAGGACTATATCCATGAGGAGGGGCCCAAGATCCTCGCCGTCATGGCCAACACCTTCTTCGCCATCGCGGTCGGCGCGGCCAGCGTCTACGCGGTGCTGAAGCTGTCTTTTGGAGGCTGATCCGATGGCGATCACCAAGTCCCGCCCGGTTCCGGCCTATACCGGCACCGCCTACCCCATCACGGACCACACCTTCGACGTCGTCGTCGTCGGCGCCGGCGGCGCCGGGCTTCGCGCCACCGTCGGCTGCTCGCAGGCCGGCCTGCGCACGGCCTGCATCACCAAGGTGTTCCCGACCCGCTCGCACACCGTCGCGGCCCAGGGCGGCGTCGCCGCTTCGCTCGGCAACATGGGCAAGGACACCTGGCAGTGGCACATGTACGATACCGTGAAGGGGTCGGACTGGCTCGGCGACCAGGACGCCATCGAATATCTCGTGCGCAACGCGCCGGCCGCCGTCTACGAGCTCGAGCACTGGGGCGTGCCCTTCTCACGCACCGAGGACGGCCGCATCTACCAGCGGCCCTTCGGCGGCATGACCACCGAATTCGGCGAGGGGCCGCCGGCCCAGCGCACCTGCGCGGCGGCCGACCGCACCGGCCACGCCATGCTGCACACGCTCTATGGCCAGGCGCTGCGCTACAACACCGAGTTCTTCATCGAGTACTTCGCCATCGACCTGATCATGGACGAGGACGGCCATTGCCGCGGCGTGATCGCGCTCAAGCTCGATGACGGCACGCTGCACCGCTTCCGCGCCCAGCAGACGATTCTTGCGACCGGCGGCTATGGCCGCGCCTATTTCTCGGCGACATCGGCCCATACCTGCACCGGCGACGGCGGCGGCATGGTGCTGCGCGCCGGCCTGCCGATGCAGGACATGGAGTTCGTGCAGTTCCACCCGACCGGCATCTACGGCTCCGGCTGCCTGATCACCGAAGGCGCGCGCGGCGAGGGCGGCTATCTCACCAACTCCGAGGGTGAGCGCTTCATGGAGCGCTATGCCCCCTCGGCCAAGGATCTCGCCTCGCGCGACGTCGTCTCGCGCTCGATGACGATGGAGATCCGGGCCGGCCGCGGGGTGGGCAAGGACAAGGACCACATCTACCTGCATCTCGACCATCTCGACCCGAAGATCCTGCACGAGCGCCTGCCGGGCATCTCGGAGAGCGCCAAGATCTTCGCCGGGGTGGACGTGACGCGTGAGCCGATCCCGGTGCTGCCGACCGTCCACTACAACATGGGCGGCATCCCGACGAACTATCACGGCGAGGTGCTGACCAAGGTCGGCGGCGATCCGGACACGGTCGTTCCCGGGCTGATGGCGCTGGGCGAAGCGGCCTGCGTCTCGGTGCACGGCGCCAACCGCCTCGGTTCGAACTCGCTGATCGACCTCGTGGTGTTCGGCCGCGCGGCCGGCCTGCGCTGCGCCGATACGGTGACGGCGGGCGAGAAGCAGCCGGAACTGCCGAAGAATTCGTCGGATCTGGCGCTCACCCGCCTCGACAAGTACCGCAACGCTGCGGGCAAGACGCCGACTGCGGAGCTCCGCGACCGGATGCAGCGGACGATGCAGAACAACTGCGCCGTCTACCGCACCGGCGAGACGCTGGAAGAGGGCCACAAACTCATCCACGAGGTCTGGGGCGGCATCACCGACATCGGCACCAAGGACCGTTCGCTGATCTGGAATTCCGATCTCATCGAGACGCTGGAGTTCGACAACCTGATCACCCAGGCGGTGGTCACCATGGATTCGGCGCTGAACCGTCCGGAAAGCCGCGGCGCGCATGCCCGCGAGGACTATCCGAACCGCGACGACAAGGACTGGATGAAGCACACCCTGGCCTGGATCGACGACGAGAAGCGCACGGTCACCCTCGATGACCGGCCGGTGCACACGTACACGATGTCCAACGATATCGAGTACATCAAGCCCAAGGCGCGGGTGTACTGAGGACGATCCGATGGCCGAATTCAATCTCCCGAAGAACTCCCGCCTGACCGAGGGCAAGGCCTGGCCGAAGCCGGCCGGCACCAAGAAACTGACCGAGTTCAAGGTCTATCGCTGGAATCCGGACGACACTGCCAATCCGCGCACCGACACCTATTATGTCGACCGCGACGATTGCGGGCCGATGGTCCTGGACGCGCTGATCTGGATCAAGAACAAGGTCGACCCTACCCTGACCTTCCGCCGCTCCTGCCGCGAGGGCATCTGCGGCTCCTGCGCCATGAACATGGACGGCAAGAACGGGCTCGCCTGCACCACCGGCATCGACGAGTGCGGGGGCACCGGCAAGAATGCGGGCAAGGTCGCGATCTACCCGCTGCCGCATATGCCGGTGGTCAAGGATCTCGTGCCGGACCTCACGCGCTTCTACGCCCAGCATGCCTCGATCGAGCCCTGGCTGCAGACCACGACGCCGGCTCCCGAGAAGGAATGGCGCCAGGCCAAGGCCGATCGCGAGAAGCTCGACGGCCTCTACGAGTGCATCCTCTGCGCCTGCTGCTCGACCTCCTGCCCGAGCTACTGGTGGAACGGCGACCGCTATCTCGGACCGGCCGCGCTGCTACAGGCCTATCGCTGGCTGATCGATAGCCGCGACGAGGCGACCGGCGAGCGGCTGGATAATCTCGAGGATCCCTTCCGGCTCTATCGCTGCCACACCATCATGAACTGCGCCAACGCCTGCCCGAAGGGGCTGAACCCGGCCAAGGCGATCGCGGAAGTCAAGAAGATGATGGTGGCGCGCCAGGTCTGAGGCGCGAATGCTACTGGCGCGGCCGTCTGACACGACGGCCTGCGCTTCCGGTGCTCACGTACTGATGTACGCTCCGCTCCGATTCTCAGCCGCCGCGCCAGCCGACTCACGCTGGCGAATTTTCGCCGCGCCTCATCGGCGGCCGATGAGGCGTCATTCTCGGGCGGAGCGAAGCGCAGACCCGAGAATCTCATGAAGGAAGGCGCTGGAGCCTCCTTCGGCCAGAGATGGCCGGGTCAAGCCCGACCATGACGGAGGGGCAGCCGTCAGGAGATATACCGCTCCGGCCTGAACGGCTTCGGATCAGCGGGGGGTGTCTCGCCGCAGACCATGGCGGCGATCATCTCGCCGGTGATCGGGCCGGTCGAGAAGCCGATATGCTGGTTGCCAAAGGCGAGCCAGAGCCCGGGATTGCGGGGTGCCTCGCCGATCATCGGCAAGGAATCCGGCAAGGTCGGCCGCGCGCCGCGCCAGGTCTCGCCGACGACCTCGCCGAGCGCAAAGGCCTCGCGGGCCGATGCCGTGGCGCTGTCGATCTGGCGGTGGTCGTCCGGGGCATCGCGGAACGCGAGATCGACGCCGCTGGTGATGCGAAAGCCCCGCTCCATCGGCGCCATGTAATAGGCGCCGTCGACATCATAGACCGGCCGCGACAGCCGGGTGCCGGCACCCGGCTTGAGATGGCGGTGATAGCCGCGCTCGACGTCGAGCCAGGGATCGAGCCCGAGCGGCTTCAGCAGATCGCCGCTCCAGGGGCCGAGCGCGACCACCGCGATATCTGCGTCGAAGCTGCCCTTCGCGGTGTTCGCGCGCCAGCCGGCGCCGTGGCGGGCGAGTCCGGTGATCGCGGCCTGCACGATGTGCCCGCCGCGGCCGGCAAAGAGCGCAGCATAGGCAGCGGTGACCGCGCCGGGGGAATCGACCGAGCCGACGCAAGGGATCAGCAGCGCGACCGGGAAGATCGGGTTCAGGCTCGGCTCCACGGCGGAGAGGCCTTGCCGGTCGAGGAGCTGCGACTTGATGCCGTGCCGCTTCAGGAAATCATGCTCGGCCTGGGCCGCCGCGTGGCCGGCTTCGGTGCGCCAGAGCTTGAGCGTGCCGGTTTCGCGCAGGCGATGCGCGACTCCCGCCTCGTTCATCAGGGCTCGGTGGCGCTCGACCGTGCTGGCGGTGAGCGATGCGAGCGCGGCGATGCGGGCGGGCGCCTGCGAGGGGCGGGCCTCCCAGAGAAAGCGCAGCAGCCAGCCCGGCCGGGCCAGGGCGCGACGCCAGCTCAGATTGAGCGCGGGGTGCCGATTGCCGAGATAATCCGTGATCTTAGCGTAGAGCGAGGGGTTGTTGAGCGGCAGGATCGAGGAACTGGCGAGCACCCCGGCATTGCCATAGGAGGTCTCGCGTCCCGGTTCCTTGCGGTCGATGAGCGTGACGGCGATGCCGCGCTTCTGCAGGGCAAGCGCGCAGGAGACGCCGACCATGCCGGCGCCGAGGATAAGAGCTGTGCGGGTCAAGTGCGTTGCAGGCCGGCTGAGGCCGGCTCCTCCAGCCAGTGATCGAGAAATGCGTCGAGCCAGAGCCTGACTGCCGGGTCATGCTGAAACCAACCCGGCAGGTGGGTGTGGCCGAGCTGAGCGCCGGGCATCAGCGTGCGCTCATGGCCGCGCACCGACCAGCGATACATCATCGCCGGCGTCACCTCGGGATGGAACTGGACGCCATAGGCCTTCGAACCGGCGCGAATGGCCTGTACGGGGAAATCCCCGCCCGTAGCGAGGCATTCTGCGCCAGTTGGGCAGTCGAAGCCGTCTCGGTGCCATTGATAGACCGTGCCCGGCCAGACGAATTGCGCGGCGTGGGCATGGGCTGCGCCGGCTTCAGTCACGGCAAGGGGATAGTAGCCGACCTCGGCCCGCCCTTCGCCATGGGTGTAGACGCGTGCGCCCATATGCTTAGCCAGCATTTGCGCGCCGAGGCAGATGCCGAGGAAGGGGGCATCCTCCTTCAGGCAGGTGCCGATCCAGTCGATCTCGGCCTTGATGAAATCTTCGGGATCGTTGGCGCCCATCGGGCCGCCGAAGATCAGGGCGCCGGCATGGCCTCGCATGGTCTGCGGCAAGGGATCACCGAAGCGCGGCTTGCGAATGTCGAGCGCATGCCCGCGCGCCTGCAGCAGCCGGCCGACGCGGCCGGAGGTCGAATGCTCCTGATGCAGCACGACGAGCACCGGTTTGGGTGCCGGGAGGCTCGGCCGGGTGGCGAGGGGGGAGCGCGTTCTGCGGGCAGCGCGGAGGGCGAAGGCGTGGTCGTTCATCACGGGCTTCAAAATCGCTCGCGCACCGGCAGGCGGGAGAAAGGCACGCCAAGCCATGACAGGTCGCTCTTCAGAATGAGGTTCCAGACGGGACGAAGCAAGCAATTTATGCGCCGGAAACGCTGCAATGATCGGGCAAGGTTGTTCGATCATGCCGGATCGGGCAGGCGATGGAGGCGTTTCGCTTGACCTTAGGCTGCCGATCTGAGATGAGAATGAACGTTCATTCTCATTGTGCCGAGTTCTGATGCCACCTCTGGTTCCCGCATCGCAGTCCGATTCCGCCCTGTCGGAGCGCCATATCCGCATCCTCGATGCGGCCGAGAGCGTCTTCGCGCGAGCGGGGTTCCACGCCGCGACGATGCAGGATGTCGCGGCCGAGGCGGGCATGAGCCCGGGCAATCTCTACCGCTATTTCAGCTCCAAGGACGCGATCATCGCCGGCATGTCCGAGCGGGACCGCAGCCTGATCGCGGAGGATTTCGGCAGCCTTTGTCCCGATAACGGCTCGCTGCTCGACCAACTCGAGGAGCTCGGCCGCAAGCATCTGGTCCGCCAGCCGCGGGAGAAGGCCGTGATCGCCGTGCAGATCTGGGCCGAGGCCGCGCGCAATCCCGCGATGGCCCGCATGTGTGCCGATATCGACGGCACCGTGATCGAGGGGCTGGCGGCCGCGATCAGCGAAGCCAAGCGCAATGGCGAATTGCCGCCGCGGCTCGATGAGCACCGCTTCCTGCTGGCGGTCTCGATGATGGCCGACGGCTATTTCTGCCGGCGGGCGATGGATCCGAACTTCGACGAGGCCGTTGCCGCGGAAACGCTCTTCGCCGGCATGCGCCAGCTCGCCCGGACCATGCTCCTGCCTGAAACGGAGATGCAGCCGTGATCTCTGCTCCCGCCGGGCTCTTCCCATTTCTTTCGGTTTCAACGCCGCAACAGGATCGTTTCCGATGATCGTTCGCATGACCGTTCCGCGTCTGGCGGCCGCCTCGCTGGCGCTTGCCACGGCGCTGGCGGCGCCGCCGCCGCTCGCTGCTCAGACCCAGGCAAAGGCGTCGCCTGCCGCCGCGCCCGCTGCAGGCCCCTCCGTCACGGTCACACAGGCCGAGCAGACCGAGATCGTCCAGAGCGTCGTCGTGTCCGGCTCCATGGTTGCGCGCGACGAGATCCTGGTGGCTCCCGAGGTCGACGGCCTGTCGATCATCGAGCTTCTGGCGGAGGAAGGCGACAAGGTCGCGCAGGGCCAGGTACTGGCGCGGCTGAACCGGACGACGCTCGAAGTCCAGAAGATCCAGAACGACGCCCAGATCGCCCGTGCCGAGGCTGCGGTCGCTCAGGCCAACGCCCAGATCGCCGAGGCCGACGCCAATCTGGTCCAGGCCAACAACGCCTTCGACCGCACCAAGGCGCTGCGCGACAGTGGCAATGCCAGCATGGAGACGTTCGATCAGCGCGCTGCCGCCGCGCGTTCCGGCCAGGCACGCGCCAATGCCGCTCGGCAGCTGCTGGCGATCGCGACCGCCGATCTCGCGCTCGCCCAGGCGCAGGGCAAGGACATTGCGGTCAGGCTCGCCCGGACCGAGATCAAGGCTCCGCGCGCCGGCATCGTCAGCCGCCGGACGGCGAGGCTGGGCGCGACGGCGAGCATGTTGCCGACGTCGGACCCGCTGTTCCGGATCATCGCCGATGGCGCCATCGAGCTCGAAGCGCAGGTTGCCGAAGTCGAGCTGCCGGGCCTGAAGGTCGGTCAGCCGGTTTCGGTGCTGCCGGCCGGGGCCAAGGATGCGCTTGCCGGTACGATCCGGCTGATCGCGCCGGAGGTCGACAAGGCCTCGCGGCTTGGCCGCGTCCGCGTCGCGCTGGACGGCAATCCGCCGGTCGCGATCGGCGCCTTTGCACGCGGTATCATCGAGACTGGCCGCAAGCGCGCCGTGACCCTGCCGCTCTCGGCCATCACCTATAGCCGCTCGGGCCCGAGCGTGCAGACGGTGAAGGATGGCCGCGTCGCAACCAAGCCGGTCACGCTCGGCCTCGTCGGAGGCGGACGCGCCGAGATCGCCAGCGGCATTGCGGCAGGTGAGACCGTGGTGGCGCGCGCCGGCACCTTCGTGCGCGACGGCGACCTCGTGACTCCCGTCGCGATGAACTGACGGATGCGGCCATGAATGTGAATTTCTCCGCCTGGTCGATCCGAAAGCCGGTTCCGGCGATCCTGCTCTTCGTCGTGCTCTGCGTGCTCGGGCTGCTCGCCTTCTCGAAGCTGCCGGTCACGCGCTTTCCGAACATCGACATCCCGCTGGTCTCCGTCACCGTGACGCAGTCCGGCGCGGCGCCGGCCGAGCTCGAGAGCCAGGTCAGCAAGCGCGTCGAGGATACCGTCGCCAACATTACAGGGGTGAAGCATGTCACCTCGACCCTGACCGACGGCCAGTCGCTGACGCTGATCGAGTTCCGGCTCGAGACCAACACCGACCGCGCGGTCAACGACGTCAAGGACGCCATCGCCAAGATCCGGGCCGACCTGCCGCGCACCATCGACGAGCCGGTGATCCAGCGCATCGATGTCGAGGGCCAGTCGATCCTGACCTATGGCGCCGCCTCGGCGGGCATGACGCTGGAGCAGCTCTCCTGGCACGTCGACGATGTCGTCGCGCGCGAGTTGCAGGGGCTGAAGGGCGTCGGCCGCGTCGAGCGCTATGGCGGCGTCGATCGCGAGATCCGCATCTCGCTCGATCCGGACCGGCTGCTCGCGCTCGGCATCACCGCCGGCGAGGTCAACCGCCAGATTCGCGCGACCAATGTCGATCTCGCCGGCGGGCGTGGTGAGGTCGGCGGCCAGGAGCAGGCGATCCGCACGCTTGCCGGGGCGCGCACCGTCGCGGACCTTGCCGAGGCCAAGATCACGTTGACCGGCGGGCGCGAGGTACGCCTGAAGGAACTCGGCCGCGTCGAGGATTCGAATTCGGAGCCGCGCGCCTTCGGCCGGCTGAACAAGAGCCCGGTCGTGACCTTCGCCGTTTTCCGCTCGAAGGGGTCGAGCGAGCTTTCGGTCAAGGATGTCGTGGCGCAGCGCGTGGCCGATCTCAACAAGCGCTTCCCCGACATCAAGATCACGCCGATCGACGACGCCGTCGCCTATACCTATGGCAACTACAAGGCGGCGATGGAAACGCTGCTGGAGGGTGCTGGGCTCGCCGTCATCGTCGTCTTCCTGTTCCTGCGCAACTGGCGCGCGACGCTGATCACGGCGGTTGCATTGCCGCTCTCTGCCATCCCGACCTTCTGGGCGATGGAGCTGATGGGCTTCTCGCTCAATCTCGTCAGCCTGCTCGGCATCACGCTGGTGACCGGCATCCTGGTCGACGACGCCATCGTCGAGATCGAGAACATCGTCCGGCACATGAAGATGGGCAAATCGCCCTATCGCGCCGCGATGGAGGCGGCGGACGAGATCGGCCTCGCGGTCATCGCGATCACGCTGACCATCGTCGCGATCTTCGCGCCGGTCTCCTTCATGGGCGGCGTTGCCGGCCAGTATTTCCGCCAGTTCGGGCTCACCGTCGCAGCCGCGGTGCTGTTCTCGCTGCTGGTCGCGCGGCTGATCACGCCGATGATGGCGGCCTATCTGATGAAGCCGGTCGATCATGCCGATCCGAAGGACGGGCTGATCATGGGCGCCTATGTCGGCCTGCTGAAGGGCACGCTGAAGAAGCGGCGCATCCCGTTCTTCCCGCGCTTCGACGGTACGGGGCGCTGGCGCAGCATGCCGTTCAACACGGCCTATGCGACGCTGGTGGTCGGCTTCATGTTCCTGATCGGCTCGATCCAGGCGACGCAGATGCTGCCGACCGGCTTCATCCCGGACGAGGACACCTCCCGCGTCGTCGCCTCGGTCGAGCTGCCGCCGGGATCGACACTGGAGGACACGCGCGTCACCACCGACAAGCTCGTCGATGCGCTGAAGACCATTCCGGAAGTGCGCGACGTCTTCGTGCTCGGTGGGGCATCGCCGACCGGCCAGCGAGAGGTGCGCCGCGCCGCGGTCTTCATCCTGCTCAAGCCGAAGGCCGAGCGCGACATCAAGCAGAAGGAGCTCAAGGTCACCATCGCAGAGAAGCTCGCCAGCGTGCCGGACGTTCGCGCCTGGTACGTCAACGAACGCGGCGAGCGCGAAATGGCCTTCTCAATCCTGTCGAAGAACGGCGAGGCGCTCGATGCCGCCGTCGCGAAGATCGAGGCGCGGATGCGCCAGGTCGACGGCTATCTCAACGTCGCGACGGCAGGCTCGCTCAGCCGCCCCGAGCTGCGCGTCACGCCGAAGCTGGAGGAAGCCGCCAATCTCGGCGTGACGCCGGAGGCGATCTCGGAAGCCGTGCGCGTCGCCACCATCGGCGATGTCGGCGCCAACCTCGCCAAGTTCAATGCCGGCGACCGGCTGGTGCCGATCCGCGTCCAGCTCGACGAAGCCGCACGCACCGACATGCGCAACATCGCGGCGCTGCGCGTGACCAACACGAACGGTGTCTCGATCCCGCTGACCGCCGTGGCCGATATCGGCTTCGGCGAAGGGCCGAGTTCCATCGACCGCTACGACCGCGTGCGCCGCGCCCAGATCGGCGCCGATCTCAAGCGCGGCTTCGAACTCGGCACCGCGCAGGACAGATTCCACGACATCGTCGAGGAAGTCGGCCTGCCTGATGGAGTCTGGATCGCTGCGACCGGAGACGCGGAAATCCAGGGAGAGGTCGTCCAGGGCTTCCTCACCGCGATGACGACCGGGTTGATGCTGGTGCTGGCCGTGCTGATCCTGCTCTTCGGCTCGGTCTTCCAGCCGATCACCATCCTGCTCTCGCTGCCGCTCTCATTCGGCGGCGTGGTGATCGCGTTGCTCGCGACCGGCAACGCCGTCTCGATGCCGGTCTATATCGGCCTGCTGATGCTGATGGGCATCGTCACCAAGAACGCGATCATGCTGGTCGATTTCGCGGTGGAGGAGGTCGGGCGCGGCAAGGACCGGATGACGGCGCTGCTGGAAGCCGGCCGCAAGCGCGCCCGCCCGATCCTGATGACGACCATCGCCATGGCGGCGGGTATGCTGCCCTCGGCCTATGGCGTCGGCGATGGCGGCGAGTTCCGCGCGCCGATGGCGATCGCCGTGATCGGTGGCCTCCTCGTCTCGACCGTGCTCTCGCTCATCTTCGTGCCGTCCTTCTACATGGTGATGGACGATCTCTCGCGGGCGACAGGCTGGCTCTTCGGCCGCTTCTTCGGCAAGGCCGAAGACGAGAGCAGCTGGGAGCCGATCGAGGAGCACGCAGCGCCCGCGATCGCGACAGCGGAGGCGATGTCGAAGCCGGCCGCGCCGCGGCTGGCGGCGGAGTGAGGCGTCAGGGCTGGAGTTCGAGCGGGAAGGGCGTGCGTTCGTAGATTGGGAGGAGGTCGGTGCGGACGGCGAACTCCTCCTCCCATTGATGGAGCAGGGATGCCACGGCCGGGCGGTCTCCCGCCGCGACGAAGGCTCCCAATCGGCTCGCCTGCTCGAATTGGGGTTGCCATCCGTTCTTCATGGTGAGGTGCCAGTCCTTGATTTTGTCGTAGATGGGAAGCGCCTCCTCAAAGCGTCCCAAAGCGGCAAGTAATTGAATTCGATAGGGCTCGTGATGATTGAGCCGGTCATCACATGCATGAGAGTGGGGCTCACCCTCGACATGGAATATGTCGTCGATCGTTTGCACGCGGCGTAGCATCGGCAGGATCCGCCGCTCAATTGCATCGATGACGGTGTTCGTGAAGTCGGGATCCGACCAGCGTCGCGGCCCTTCGTTGGGAAGCGGGAACCATTCGGCAGAGAGGCCTCCCAGGCCTCCGCACGGCCTGAAGCTGTGTCCGACGTGCCAATAGAAGCACGGGAAATCGGCATCCGACGTTCGGTCGATTGATATTGAACGAATCACATGCCGCAGCGGCGCAACGACGACGAAGCGGTCTTTGACGATCAAATCGGCATGACGCGAAGCCAGGAGATCGAAGAGCTTCTTGATCTGCCGTTTCGTCGTCATCCTCGCGGTCTCACCTGTATGACTATAATCCGTTGGATCGACGTAAATCCCATTCGTATGGCATTGGCCAGAATCTCGGCCCGCCGGTCGGACAAATCAGTGCGGCCAGTCTTCAGATCATAGACACAGAGCGTGCCGCCCTGGCGATATTCATAGGCGTCCACGCGGGTTGACCGCGGATATCCATAGGGCACCTCCCCGCTGTTTACTCCCTCAAAGCGCTCTTTGAGGTATGACCGTTCGGCTTGGAAGTTGATGTCATGTAGATCTCGGACATATTGCGCAAAGCGCGTGTGAACGTCCGTTCCATAGACGGCTCGCGACGGATAGAGATCGGGAGAACCGGCGGCGTTGGCGGCGCGATCGGCCAATTCCTGGGCATCAGGCAAACGCCGGCAGGCCAGTTCGGCCTCTTCCTGTGTGATGCGCCCCATGTAGCTCAAGTCGAGCTTGCCGCTCGTGCTGTCTCCCGGTCGATAGTCGCGGGCGTTGAAGCCCATGACCGCCTGCTGACCATCGCTGCCATTCAGCGGCGATTGCCAGTTGAAGAGGGCGGCGGCGCCGCCAAAAATAGTTGATAGGCCTCGCCGCGCGAAAGCCGGCTGGATCGTCGCGTCAGACTCGGGCCCGGACGGCGTCCAGATCGTACGGGCGACGAGATCGCCGTCCGGCCCGCCGTGATAGATCGACTGAACCTTGTCCGTCGTCTCGAAGCTGGCCTTCTCGCCATCGGGGAAGGTGACGGTTTGGCGTTCGTCGAAGCCGGCGGCGCGCGAGGCTGCATATTCCGACTGGATCGTCGTGCCCGCGCCGTCGGTGACGGCCTGCTCGAAGACGGAGCCGTCCTCGTTCCAGCCTTCGCCCAACGAGGACCAGCCGGTATCGGTATTCAGCGACGTACCATCGGGAGAAATGGGGTCTCCTCCGCCCGAGCCACCGCCTCCGCCTGTGCCGCTGGTCCATTGGCCACCGCCGGCATTGCCGGAGGGTACGCGGGGCTGGTTCGGATTGAATTTGCGGTGGAAATGATCGCGGCGGATGAGGCAAAGCTCGTCGCGCAGCCGCAACAGGCGAAGTCGGGCGGTGCGAAGCTCGCGATCCGCGTGAGGACGGTGGAGGATTGGCATGAGGGGCTCCTGAGAGGAGCTCCAGTGTCATGCCGCCAGGGCAGACGGGGATAAGTTCGGGCGGTGGCTCAGATTGTCATAGCCTGCCGGCGCGCCAACGCGTCCCGATAGGCCTGCGTCAGCTCGTCCAGCACCGATTGTTCGGGCTTGGGCGCATCGAGATGCAGGTGTCTCAGCTCCTGCATGAAGCGCTCCCATAGCGCCGGGCCGCCTTCGCCCAGCAACTCGGCACGGATCGACAACTCCTCCGTCACCGGCAGGAAGCGCCGGCCCCACTCGCCCATGGCGGCGAAGACGGGCACGAGCGCGATCCCCATCTCGGTCAGGCTGTAGATCGCCTTCTGCTTGTGGCTGGCGTCGTCGCGGCGCGAGAGCAGGCCCTTCTCGACGAGGCGCTTCAGGCGGTCGGCGAGGATGTTGGAGGCGATGCCTTCGTCCGATTTCGCCATGAGCTCGCGAAAATGCCGGCGGTTGCCGAACATGATGTCGCGCAGGACGATCAGGCTCCAGCGATCCCCCAATATCTCAAGCGTCAGATTGATCGGACAGCCCGAACGGCCGGTCTCGCGCATGCTTGTCTCCAGAACTGCTTGCAATATAAAATCGGTTCGACGTGTCAGCAACCGATTGCAATTCACAACTAGCTAAACGAGCCTGACAGGAGGGTGGGATGGCCAAGGTGATCGTCTGGAATGTGATGACGCTGGAAGGGTTCTTCGAAGGCAAGGAGAAGTGGGATCTCAGCTTCCACGGCGATGCCTGGGGCGAGGAACTGGCCGAGCTCAGTCGCGAATTCGGGCGCAAGGCCGGGCTGCTGGTCTTTGGCCGCGTCACCTATGAGGGGATGAAAGCCTATTGGACGTCGGCCGAGGAAGAGGGCGAGACCAAAGTCTTCATGAACGCTCTGCCGAAGCTCGTCGCGTCACGGAGCCTCACCGGGTCGGACTGGAACAACACCACCGTGACCGCGGACATCGTCGGGGAAATCGCGCGCCGCAAGGCCGCGCTGGGCAAAGACATCTATGTCTTCGGCAGCGCGGAACTGACGGAGTCGTTGCTGGCGGCCGGGTTGGTCGACGAGATCATGCTCGCGGTCGCGCCGGTCACGATCGGGCAGGGCACGCCCTTGTTCAAGGCGAGCGCGGAGAAGCGCAGTTTCACATTGGTTGCGGCCCGCCCACTGAAGAACGGCACCGTGATCCTGCACTATGGCGTCAAGTCAGCTTAAGCGCGCGGCTCAGCCGCGCCGGACCATCAGCACGGCGGCGAGAATGGCGACGCCGCCGAAGGCCTGCACAGGCGTCGGCTGCTCCCCGAAGAGTGCCCAGGCGGCGAGCACGCTGACCAGCGCCGGCCAGACCATGACGAGCGAGGCGGCGCTGGCGCCATAGCTGCCGAGCGAGAGCGTGATTAGTCCCTGGCCAAGCGCATGGGAGACGAGGCCGAGCGCGGCGACAGCGAACCAGCCCTGCAGACTCGCGGGGACGACGACCTCGCCGAGCGCAAGCGCAGCCGCGAGGCAGAACAGGGCGCAGACGATGCTGGAGACGAGGCTGACATAGCCGGCATCGGCCCGGTCGCGGGCACGGCGAACGGCGAGTATATAGGTGGCGTAGGACATCGCGGCGCCGACGGCGAGGCTGTCGCCGAGCAGATTGCCCGAGACCTGCGCCCCGCCGGTGAATTTCGGCAGGACGAGCAGGAGCGCGCCGGCGATCGCCAGCATCAGTGCGCCGAGAATGCGCCGTGACGGGCGCTCGCCGAGCAGCAGCCAGCCGCCGAGCACGACGCCGACCGGAGCGAGATTGCCGAGCAGCGACGCATTGGCGATCGTCGTATGGCCGAGCGCGGCATTGTAGAGCGTAACGTCGATGCCGAAGGTCAGGCCCGCCAGTGCGACCGCGCCGAAGGCGCCGCCACGAACCTTGCCGCCCACCGGTTTGCGCTGCTCCAACGCCGTCCAGACGGCGAGGACCGGCAGGGCGAAGAGCATGCGCCAGAAGCCGGCGGCAGCCGGGCCGACATCGGCAAGGCGCACGAAGATGCCGGAGAAACCGATGAAGGTCGCGCCGGCAAGCAGCGTGAGGAACATCGCGAGAGCGGGCGATGCGGGCCGGACGGGAATAGCGGGAGCGGACATGGTGTTTTCTGACGGATGGTATGGCCAGCTCCGGTCGCGGCGGCGCGGCCGGCTCAGCCTCGTTCACGGGCGGATATAGGGCCCTTCCTTGCATCGGAAAAACGGATTATTCTGATTTAACCATTCTTAAAATCGATCGATGTTGCGCGTTCCGAGGAGGCACCGCATGACTGTTCATTTCGATCTTGCCGCCCTCGGCATGCTGGTGGCGGTGGCGGAAACCGGGGGATTCACCGCGGCGAGCGCGCGGCTCGGCCGCACGCAATCCGCAATCTCCGTGCGCATCCAGGATCTGGAGAACCAGCTTGGCCACAAGCTGCTCGAACGTTCGCGGCGCGGCGTCACGCCGACCGATGCAGGCGAACGGCTGATCGCGCATGCGCGACGTCTGCTTGCGGTCGAGCGCGAGGCGCTCGCCGATCTCGCCGGCGACACGCCCTCCGGCCGGCTGCGCATCGGCATCCCCGACGACTATATGGACGCCTATCTTCGTCCGCTGATCGCGCGCTTCGCCGCCGAGCATCCGAAGGTGGAGCTCGAAGTGCGCTGCGACCTGTCGAAGCGCATCGAGCCGGCGCTGCTGGCGGGCGAGTTCGACCTTGCCGTGGTCACGCAGGATCCGAACAAGCCGATGGGCGAGGTGCTGCGCCGCGAGCCGCTGGTCTGGGTGGCGGCTCGTGGCCACCGGCCGGAGCTACAGGAGATGCTGCCGCTCGCGCTCTTCGCGGAGGGGTGTCGGGCGCGCCCGCGCATTCTCGCCGCGCTCAACACGGCCGGCAAGGCGCACCGGCTGGTCTTCTCCTGCTCGCACACGTCGGGCGTGCTGTCGGCGGTGGAGGCGGGCTTCTGCGTGGCGGCGATCACCGAGAGCGCGGTGCCGCCTTCCTTGCGCCGGATCGGCCCGGCAGAAGGCCTGCCGCCGCTTTTCGAACTCACCGTGGGGTTGATCATGGCGCCGCGGCCCGATCTCGCCGCGCGGCGCTTCGCCGACGCCCTGCGCGAGGAAATGAGCCTGCTGAGGCACGCAGCCTGACGCGGCGCATTGCCCAAAAGCGCGCGCGGGCTTAAAGCCAAGGGGACTTCTTTCCTTCAGGCATGGATCCCGGTTCGGCGCCACTGATGCGTGGTGCCCGGGATGACTGCCTGTCTCAGCTTCCGGTTTCAGACACGATTCGATCTCATGAAATTCCTCGACCAGGCCAAAATCTATGTGAAGGCGGGTGACGGCGGCGCGGGCTGCGTCTCCTTCCGCCGCGAAAAATTCATCGAGTTCGGCGGGCCGAACGGCGGCGACGGCGGGCGCGGCGGCGACATCGTCGTCGAATGCGTGCAGGGGCTGAACACCCTGATCGATTTCCGCTTCCAGCAGCACTTCAAGGCCCGCACCGGCGAGCACGGCATGGGCAAGGATCGCCACGGCGCGAATTCGCCGGCGATCGTGCTGAAGGTTCCGCCGGGCACCGAGATCCTCGACGAGGATGGCGAGACCAAGATCGCCGACCTGACCGAGCCCGGTCAGCGCTTCGTGCTGTGCAAGGGCGGCAATGGCGGCTTCGGCAATGCCTATTTCAAGACCGCGACCAACCAGGCGCCGCGCCATGCCAACCCCGGCCTGCCGGGCGAGGAGCGCTGGGTCTGGCTTCGGCTGAAGCTGATCGCCGACGCCGGGCTCGTCGGCCTGCCCAACGCGGGCAAGTCGACCTTCCTCGCCACCGTCACGGCGGCGAAGCCCAAGATCGCGGATTATCCCTTCACCACGCTGCATCCCGGCCTCGGCGTCGTGCGCGTCGACGCGCGCGAGATGGTGCTGGCCGATATTCCCGGGCTGATCGAGGGCGCGCATGAGGGCCACGGCCTCGGCGATCGCTTCCTCGGCCATATCGAGCGCTGCCGCGTGTTGCTGCATCTCGTCGAGGGCACCAGCGAGCATGCCGGCAAGGCCTACAAGACCGTGCGCGAGGAGCTGGAGGCCTATGGCGGGGGCCTGGCCGACAAGCCGGAGATCGTCGCGCTCTCCAAGGTCGATGCGCTGACGCCGGAAGTGCTCAAGGAGCAGGTCGCGCGGCTGAAGCGTGCGGCGAAGCGCATGCCGATCATCCTCTCCTCCGCCTCGGGCGAGGGGGTCGATGCGGCGCTGAGGGCTCTCTTCGCCGTGGTCGAGGAAGCCCGGCGCGAGGAAGAGCGCGAGAACGCTCCGGCGACGGAGACCGGCTGGCACCCCTGAGCCAAATTGGTGGGCCTCGGTGCTTGAGGCTGTTGTTTTTTGTGGAACGACGCCTGTGAAAGCTCAGGCATGGATTCCGGCTCTCCGCTGCGCTGCGGCCGGAATGACTCGCGTCGCTACGCAAGAGCAGGCCGCTATCTAGCGGAAATCCCGCCAGGCGCCGACACGGTGGATGCTCTCCAGGTCGCGCGCGGCTTCGCCGAAGGGCGCGACCGGCCAGTCCCAGCCCTCGTCGGGGTTGGGCAGCGCGATGCTGTGCATCAGGTCGAGCCGGTCGGTGATCTTGCCGGTTCGATCACGCTCGATCATCTCGACATCGCTGAGCAAGAGCACGCGGCCGTGGAAGCGGCGGAGATCGTCGAGATGCCAGGCGATGCAGCAGGCCGGCAGATCGGCCGGCAATTGCGCGGCTTCGGCGGGATTGTCGGCAAGCCAGTCCTCGATCGGCCAGGCGAGCTGCGAGAGCAGGTTGGCGGAGACGACGAGATCGACTGCCGGATCGGCGATGAGGTCGGCGAGCGGATCGCTCCGGCCGCCACTCTCGCCGGCGAGCCAGCCTATGACGCCAGTGAGGTCGCGGGTGAGCAATGCGACGTTGCTGCGCAGGCGCATTCGGAGCCGGACCTGCGGGAGGTGCACGACATCGACCAGCAGCACGCGCTCGAAATTGTCCGCGAGCAGGTCGAGGGGGATATCGCGCAGCAGCCCGGAGCCCAGAATGACGGCGGTCCGCCGCTCCGGCAGCGCGGCGACGGCCTGCGCGACGATGTCCCGGCAGCGGGCGTGATGCCCGGCCCAGGCCCGGCGCTGGCGTAGGCCGCGCGACCAGAGCGCGACGCTCTCGCCGACAAGGCCGAGCTGGCGGGTCATGCGCGAGGCCGGTGTCGCCAGATGCAAGGCCAGTTCCGCCAGCATGGCTATGCGCCAGCGCTTGGCATCGACTGCTTCCGAAAACCGGTTCTCACTTTTCGGACCGTTGCGTCAGATCAGCGCGCCGCGCGCCGCCACCGGCCAGACTGCTTCGACATGGGCGTCGGGACCGTGCAAGCCGCGGACGCAGACATACCAGTCGTGCAGATTGACCGTCGGGTCGCAATGACCGGGTATCAGCAGCAGCCGGTCGCCGCGATGCGGCAGGGCGATCGGCTCGCCCGTCAGGATGCCGTGCTCGTCCGAGGGCTTGGTGTAGATCGCGCCTTCGCGTCGGAACGGGACGGGCATGCCGGAATCGATGGCGACCGCCTTGTGGCCGGCATCGACGATGGCGCGGTCCGGCACCGGCTTGCTCATCACACCTGCGAGCACGAAGAGTGCGTGCTCGAAGCTGCGGAAGGGCGTGCCGTCGGCCTGGCGGTTGCGGGCGTAGTCGGCGTCCATGAAGATGTAGGAGCCGGCCTGGATCTCGTTCCAGATGCCGGATTGCGTTTCCAGCTCGTAGGTGCCGGTGCCGGCGCCGCTGACGATCTCGCAATTGAGGCCGGCCTGGGCGAGGCGCTCGGCAGTGTTGCGCACGCCGTATCCGGCGCGTTCGATTGCCTCGCGCCGCTCGTCGATCGAGCGCATATGCTGGGCGGACCCGTGATAGGCCTGGATGCCGGCGAAGCGCAGCGTGTTGGAGCGGGCGATAGCTTCCGCCAGCCGGACCGCGCCCTCGCCGGGCGCCACGCCACAGCGCCGCCCGCCGACATCGATCTCGACGAGGACATCGAGCACGACATCGTTGCGCGCGGCAGCCTCGGCCGCGTCGCGCACGCCGTCGGGATGGTCGACGCAGAGGCCGATGCGGGCGCTGCGGGCGAGACGCGCCAGCCGGTCGAGCTTGGCGGGGCTCGCGATCTCGTTGGTGACGAGCACGTCGCCGACGCCGCCCGCGACCAGGATTTCAGCCTCCGCAACCTTCTGGCAGCACTGGCCCACGGCGCCGTTGGCGATCTGCCGCAGGGCGATCTCGGGGCTCTTATGCGTCTTGGCATGGGGGCGCAGCCTGACGCCATGGGCCTGGGTGAAGGCCGCCATGGCGACAAGGTTGCGCTCGAAGGCATCGAGATCGAGCACAAGGGAGGGTGTCTCGATTTCGGCGAGGCTTTGACCGGGCTGCGCCGGCGGCGATAGCGACATGGAGTCTCCTGAGTCGGTTGTGGCCATGGGAGGACAGCTTCGTGTCCTGAGCAAGGCCTGCCTTCTGGATGCGGCCATGCGCCAGTGGCGCTTGCCGCCCTGCCGTGATAGGCGCGGCCCATGAAGATCGGCCGCGTCACCGACGATACCCTCGCGCTCTTCGCCCGTGTCTGGCGCGAGCAGATCAAATCCTACCTTCCGCAGATGCTGATGATTCTCGGTCTCGTCGTGGTCATCGCCGCGACGACGAGCTTCTATCCGCTGCTGATCAAGGCGGCCTTCGATGCCTTCGCCGATCCGCTGACGGCCGAATCGACCGGCTTCGTGCGCCGCATGGAGAGGCTGGTCTCGAAGTCGATCGGCTACGAGATCGGGGTCGTCAATGCGGTCGCGACGGTCGTGGTCATCGTCACCGCGATCAAGGGGTTCTCGCTGCTCGCCCAGACGGTGATGACCAACAAGGTCGTCAGCCGGATCGAGGCGGACATGCAGTCGACGCTCTACGGGCATCTGATCGATGCCGATCTGGCGCAGCTCCAGAAGGAAAATCCCGCCTCTCTCACCCAGCGCTTCACCACCGATTTCACTTTCGTGAAGGAGGCGCTGACGCGCATCGTCAATATCGCGATCCGCGACGTGGTGACGGCGCTCGCGCTCGTCGGCGCGCTGTTCTGGATCGACTGGCAGATGACGCTGGTGGTGGTGCTGATCGCGCCGGTCATCGCCCATCCGATCGGCCGGATCGGCAAGAAGCTCCGGCGCATGGCGAGTTCGCAGCAGGAGCAGACGGGCATCATGGCGAGCCTCGTCACGGAGAGCCTGCAGGGCGCCCGCGTGGCCAAGACGGATTCCCTCGAGCCCTATTTGAAGCAGCGTGCGACCAGCGCCTTCGAGACGATCCGGACGCTGAAGGTCAAGGCGGCCAATGCCCGTGGCCGGCTCGACCCGCTGCTTGAGGTCGCCGGCGGCATCGCGGTCGCGGGCGTGCTCGCTGCCATCGGCGTGCGCATCACCTCGGGCGCCTCCACCGTGGGCGATTTCACCGGCTATGTCTCGGCGCTGCTGCTGGCGGCACAGCCGATGCGCTCGCTCGGCAACCTCAACGCCATCGTCCAGGAGGCCGGTGCCTCGCTGAAGCGCTATTACGCGCTGCTCGACGAGAAGCCGCGCATCGTCGACCGGCCGACCGCCAAGCCTCTGGCCATCACGGCCGGCGAAGTCGCCTTTCGGCATCTGCGCTTCCGTTATCGCGAGGACCAGCGTGCGCTGGAGGGCATCGATCTCGTCGCCCGCGGTGGCAAGACCACCGCGCTGGTCGGCCGTTCCGGCTCCGGCAAGTCGACGCTGCTTGCATTGGTGCCGCGCCTGTACGATCCGATCGACGGGCGGATCGAGATCGACGGACAGGATCTGCGCAGCGTGACGCTCGAAAGCCTGCGCCATCAGATCGGCGTCGTCAGCCAGGATGTGGTGCTCTTCGACGACAGCGTGCGGGCCAACATTGCTTTCGGGCGCCCCGGCGCGACGCATGATGACATCGTCGCGGCCGCCAAGGCCGCGGCGGCGCATGATTTCATCATGGCGATGCCGGGCGGCTACGATGCTTCGGTGGGCGAGCGCGGCCACAAGCTCTCCGGCGGCGAGCGCCAGCGCATCGCCATCGCCCGCGCCATGCTGAAGGACGCGCCGATCCTGCTGCTCGACGAGGCGACCAGTGCGCTCGACACGGAGTCCGAGCGTCTCGTGCAGCAGGCGTTGGCGAAGCTGATGAAGGGCCGCACCACCATCGTCATCGCGCACCGGCTCTCGACCATCCGCGAGGCCGACCTGATCGTCGTGATGGACGAAGGCAAAATCGTCGAGACCGGCAGCCATGACGAGCTGCTGGCGCGCGACGGTGCCTATGCCCGGCTGCACCGGATGCAGTTCCTCGAAAGCTGAGACGCCGGCCAGACCGGCGGTCGCAGCCTAGCGGCAGAATGCGGCGCAGCCGGCTTCCCAGAATGGTTTGCCGGATTCAAGCGGCGGAATCGAGGGCCGCGGCTTTCGGCCGGGCAGGTTTTCCGGGACCGGGCTCACCAGCTCCCACCAGCCATGCGCGCATTGGGAGCGATAGGCCATCTGATCGGAGATCGAGGTGGCTTCCTTCTCCAGAACGATGTCGAGCGCTGCGCAGGCCGCGCGTAGCCGCTCGTCATGGGCGTCGCTCGGATCGTTGGCATAATCGTGGAAGGCCTCGGTGAAGGCTTCCATCTCGCGGGCGATATGCGGCCAGTCGGTGCGCGCGAGGTTCCAGGCGTCCATCCACTCGCGTACGACCGTCTCGACGGCCTCCGCCTTGGGCTTGTCCTTCACCTTGCGAGCGGTGGTCAGCATGTGGCGCATCAGCTCGGCGCGAGCATGGGCATGGCGGGCGCGCAGCGCCGCCTCCTGCATCTGCGCGATGGCCTCGGCCGCCTCCTGCTGCAGCGCTTCGACGAAATGCGGCATGGGGCGATCCTTCAGGGCAGGGTGGCTAGCCGTTCGATCATCCGTTCGAACAGCTCCTGGGCTTTCACGGACGCGACGACGTGGGCGCTGGGCTCGCGCTTGAGGCGGCCATTCCAGTCGATGGTGGTACGTCCGCGCAGGGGCCCGTCATCGGTTTCCACCGTGACGAAGCAGTCGCGCCCCTCGAAGAGCTCCGGCCAGAGCAGATAGGCGATGACGCAGGGGTCGTGCATCGGATGACCGTCGCTGCCGAGCCCGCCGGGGCGCGGGCGGGTCAGCATGCCGTGGACAGAACGGCCGGCGGCGTTGCCGAGCGCGCCGATGCGGGCGATCTGGGCGTGGCTGGCGATGGCCTGCAGGGTGACGCCCAGGCCGAACATCACGATCGGCCGGCCGCAGCCGAAGACGATCGCCGCTGCATGCGGGTCGACATGGACGTTGAATTCGGCGGCCGGCGTGATGTTGCCGAGTCCGATGGCGCCACCCATCAGGACGATACGCTTGACCTTGGGCAGGATGTCCGGCGCGAGCCGGAAAGCCAGTGCGAGATTCGTCAGCGGCCCGAGCGGGCATAGCGTGATGCCATCCGGGGGAGCCGCTCGGCAGAGATCGATGATGGCCTGCACGGCATGGCCAGGTGCCGCCTCGCTCGTGGGTGCGGGAAGGCCCGCGCCCGCAAGGCCATCCGGGCCGCAAACGAATTCGGCCGTTTCGAGCGAGAAGACGAGCGGTCCCTCGGCCCCACGATAGACCGGGATGTCGCGGCGCTTGCCGAGGTCGCGGATACGCAGGGCGTTCGCCGTCGTCTGCCCAACCGGGACATTGCCGGCGACGGTGGTGATCGCCTTGAGGTCCATTTCACTCGGGCTGGCGAAAGCGAGCAGCAAGGCGACGGCATCGTCCTGCCCCGGATCGGTGTCGATGATGATCGGTTCGTGCATACCCATTTCCACCAACTCAGCCCTCATCCTGAGGAGCCGCGCAGCGGCGTCTCGAAGGATGCTCCAGATGGTTCCCGAGCCTCCCGAAACATCCTTCGAGACGCGGGCTGTGCCCGCTCCTCTGGATGAGGGCTGAGAAAGGGAGTCTCATCTCAGGCCGCCTTGGCGTTGCCGGCCATGATCATATGGGCGATGTCGTCCGCGGCGAGATCGCCGAGCGGCCGGTCGACGTATTTGCGGCCGGCGCCCATGATCACGACCCGGTCGGCCAATGCCACGACGTCGCGCATGTTGTGGCTGATCAGGATGACGGTGCGCCCGTCGGCCTTGAGCTTGCGGATGAGGTCGAGGACGAGCGCGCTCTCCTTGACGCCGAGCGCAGCGGTCGGCTCGTCCATGATGATGATCTCGGCGTTCCAGCGTAGCGCCCGGGAGATCGCGACCGCCTGGCGCTGGCCGCCCGAGAGCCGTTCGACGGGCCGGGTCATATCGGTGACGGCGGCGGAGAGCTGCGAGAGATAGCGCTGCGACTCCGCGATCATCCTCTTCTTGTCGAGCACGCGCAGGAAGGGCAGCAGCACCGGCTTGGTCAGCTCGGAGCCCATGAAGACGTTCTGGGCGATGGAGAGGCGCGGTGCGAGCGCGAGGTCCTGATAGATCGTCGCGACGCCGTTCTCCAGCGCATCATGCGGCGAGCTGAAGGTGACTGGCTTGCCGCGCAGGCTGATCGTGCCGCTCGTCGCCTCCTCGGCGCCGGAGATCACCTTGATCAGGCTCGACTTGCCGGCGCCGTTGTCGCCGCAGAGCGCCACGACCTCGCCCGGGAAGATGTCGAGATCGACGTCGCTGACGGCGACGACCGGGCCGTAGCTCTTGCCGATGCCGCGCAGCGAGAGGAGAGGGGTAGGAGTGGTCATTCCGGTCATGGCTTCAGCGCTTGTCATGAGTCCGAATGGTTGGCGCCACGGCATGCTCGCCCTTGTGGCGAGCATCCACGTCTTGAACATGGTCTTCGATCACGGAAGACGTGGATGGCCGGGACAAGCCCGACCATGACGCGGAAAGGGCGCACGCCCTCACTTCTTCAGGAACTGCTGGACGTTGTTCTTGTCGACCAGTACGGCTTCGGTGAAGAGATAGGGGCCAGAGGTGATGCTCTCCTTCGGCTTCTTCTCGACAACGATCGCCTGGATCGCGTCGACCGCCTGCTTGCCCATCTCCTCGAAGGGGATCGCGACCGTGGCGACGAAGGTCGAGGCGGGATCGGCGATGCGTTCATAGCTCTCCTTGCCGCCATCGACGGAGATCAGCGGGATCTGGCCCTTCTTCACGCCCTGAGCCTGCAGCAGGTCGTCGATGATGTAGGCCTGGCCGTCGAACGAGGCCCAGATGCCGTTGATCTTGCCCTGATTCTGCAGCAGCAGCGCCTGCATGCCGGCGCGGACGTCGTCGCGCCAGCTCTGGGTGCGGGCCATCGAGAACTTGCCGAGTTCCTTCACCGCCTGGTTCTCGGCGAGCACGGCATCGAGCAGCCGGCCGCGGATGCGCGAGGCGACGTTGAGATCGAAGCGGGCCGAGACGATGTTGCCCTGGTAGCCGAGCTGGCCGAGCAGATAGAGCGCGGCGTCGGCGCCGACCTTGTACTCGTTGGTCTGGATGTCGAAGAGCGCATGCGGGCTCGCACCGGACTGCACGGTGATGACCGGGATCTTGGCGTCCTTCGCGGCCTTGAACTGGGCGTCGGCCTCGACCGGCTTGCCCATGGCGATGATGATGGCGTCGACCTTCTTGGCGATCAGCGCATCGAACTGCTCGGCGTGCTTGGGCAGCGCGCCTTCCGAGTTCAGCAGCGTGACGTTCCAGCCCTTGGCCTTGGCGGCGGCGGCCGCGGCATTGGCGACACGCGCATGCGTCTCCGACGAGAACTGGAAGCCGATGATGCCGACCTCGAAGGCTTCAGCCGACTGGCCGAGCGCGACGAGCGCGGCGGCGGCCACCAGCATCTTCCTCAGGCCGAACCCATTCTTGCCGAACATGTGAACTCTCCCCTGTTGTTGTTCTGTGTCGCCTAGACCTTGAATGCCGCCTTCTTCATCGCGCTCGCCGAGAAGGCGACCGAGCCGATGATGATCGCGCCGAGCACGATGTCCTGAATGTAGTAGGGCGCGCCGAGCAGCACCAAGCCGTTGCCGAGCACCTTCAGCACCAGCGCCGCAAAGACCGTGCCGGGCACGTTGGGCTTGCCGGGATCGAACATGGTCATGCCGAGCAGCACGGCGGCGATGGCATAGAGCAGATAATCGCCCGCCATATTCGGGGCAGCCGAGGACAGGTTGGCGGCGAGGAGCACGGCCATGATGCTGGCGAAGACCCCGGCGAGCAGCAGGCCGATGCGCTTCATCCGGGCCGTGGCGATGCCGGCGAGCCGCGCCGCCTCGTCCGCCTCGCCGGTCGCGACCATATGGGCGCCGGTCCGCGTCCATTTGACGAGACCCCAGGCGAAGAGCGTGGCGCCGGCCATCCAGAGCACGAGATTGGGAATGCCGAAGGTGTAGCCGCGGGCGAGCCCGGTGAATCCGACCGGCCAGCGGCCGACGAAAGCGACGCCCTGGGTGATCATGAAGGCGAGGCCCTTGGCGATGGCGGCGGTGCCGAGCGTCATGATCAGGGAGGGGATGCGCAGAACGGTGACGCCGTAGCCGTTCAGCGAGCCCAGCACGATGCCGACGCCGAGCGCTGCCGCCACCGCAACGGCCGGCGGGTACTGGAGCTGCACCAACCAGCCGCAGACGACGGCGGCGAGGCTGGCCATTTCCGCGACGGAGAGGTCGAGTTCAGCCACGGTGAAGGCGAGCGCGAAGCCGAGCGCGAGGATGGCGAGGAAGCTCGTATCCTTGAGGACGTTGACGATGTTGGTGGCGCTGGCGAAGTTCTGCGCAAAGATCAGGAAGAACAGGATCAGCGCCAGGCCGGCGATCGCCGTGCCATAGCGCCCGATCAGTTCGCGTGGGTCGATGCGGCCCAACTCAGGCTCCCCTGGCGATGGTGGAGATCGGCTGGAGTATCTCGATGCCGCCGGTGATCGGGATCAGGGCGCCGGTGACGAAGGCGGCGCCGTCCGAAAGCAGGAATGCGATCACGTTGGCGACATCCTCGGGCCGTCCCAGCCTCTCCAGCGGCGTGCGCACCGCCGCACCCTCGACCAGCGCATTGAACTGCTGCGCGAATCCGTTTCTCACCATTGGCGTATCGATGATGCCGGGCGCAACCGCATTGACGCGAATGCCATGCCGGCCGAGCTGCTGGGCCATGCCATAGGTCAGCGTCGCGACGCCGCCCTTGGCCGAGCCATAAGCGAGATTGGCGCCGCCATTGCTGTGGGCGATCGAGGAAATATGGACGATCGCACCGCCCTCACCCTGGGCGATTATCCGGCGCGCGGCGGCTTTGGAGATGCGGAACACTGCCGAGAGATTGACGTCGACCAGTTGGTCCCACTCCTCGTCCTCCATTTCGACCATAGGCACCGGCCGCGAGGCGCCGGCGCCGGTGACGAGATGGTCGAGCCGGCCGAATTTCGACACGGCGAGATCGACGAGGGCCCGGGCGAGATCGCGCTCGCGAACATCGCCGGCGAGCGTCACCGCTTCGCCGCCGGCTGCCGCGACGTCCGCCGCCACTGCGTCGAGTCCAGGCTGGTCGAGACCGGAGAGTACCAGCCTGTGGCCAGCACGTGCGAGGGTTACGGCAAGCGCGCCGACGATGCCTCCCGAGGCGCCGGTCAGGAGCGTGACGGGAGCGCTTTGCTTCGGGCTGTTCATGGCGGGTCGCGTCGGCATGGGGAAGCGTTCTTACGGGGTCGATTTCGGGTCGGTAAGGCCGGGCAACGCAGCCGAGGTCTGCGCCAGCGCCGTAAGGTCAGCCGAGATCGCGGCGAGCGCTTCCTCGCTGCGGCGATAGAGGCGGTAGAGCGCGTCATAGGCTGCGCGCCGGGCGGGATCCGGTTCGTAGCGGCTGGCGATCTCGACCAGCGCATCCTGGGCCGCTTCCAGCGAAGCGAAGCGCCCGAGCCCTGTCCAGGCGATGATCGCGGCGCCGAGCAGACCGGGTTCCCTGGCACGGCCGACCACGATGGGGCGGTCGCAGAGATCGGCCTTGATCTGTGCCCAGACCGGATTGGCCGCCGCGCCGCCGCCGAAACGGATCTCGCCGACGCGGCTGCCGAGCGCCGCTTCTGCCCGCTCCAGAACGAGGCGATTTTGGCAGGCGACACCTTCCAGCACGGCATAGGCGAGGTCGGTCGGCCCATGCCGACGGCCGAGCCCGATGAAGGCGCCGCGCAGGTTCGGGTTCCAGTAGGGCACGCGTTCGCCCTGCAGATAAGGCAGGAAGATGACGGGCTGGGGATGACGCTCGCCGGCGAGCAGGCGATCGATGCTGCCGCCGACGCTATCCGAACCGCCGAGCAGATCGACCAGCCAGGCGGCTGTGTCGGCGCCGTTCTGGCTGGGGCCGCCGAGATGCCAGAGGCCGCGCCAGTCGACGGTGATGAGGCCCTCGGCCTCGGCCTGTTCCGGACCGAGCACGCCGAGCACCTCGGTCGTGCCGGAAATGTTGTAGGCATAGCCCGTGCGCAGGGCGCCAAGCCCGGCCACTGCTGCCCAGGTGTCGTTGCAACCGCAGAAGACCGGAATACCGGCAAGCCGATCGAATGGCGCGGGCAAGCCGGCCCGAACGGGATCGACGGCGTCGCAGGGTTCGAGGATCGTCGGGATCACCGCCGGCGACAGGCCGATGGCGTCGAGCGCCGAGGCCTCGTCGTGCGTTTCCGCGCAGGTGATAAGCCGCGCCATCGAAACCGGGTCGCTCGCCTGGCGGCCGGTCAGGCGGAAGTTCAGATAGTCCTTCGGTTCGAGCACGCGGGCGAGAGCGCGAAAATTCTCCGGCTCCGCTTCCGCCAGCCAGGCGAGCCGCGCGAGCGGATGGAAGGCGTTGATGCGCGGGGCTTCCGGATGGCTGCCGAGTGCTTCCCGAAGCTTCGTTGCGACCGCGTCCGAGCGGGCATCCTTCCAGGTCAATGCCGGGCGAAGCTCGCTGCCGTCATGGCCCAGGAAGATCTGCGTGCGCGTGACGCCGCAGATCGCGATGGCTTCGATCCGCGCGAAAAGATCGGGCTCCTGCCGCGCGAGCTCGCCGGCGGTCTCGAGGAGGAGCGTCCACCAGCCCTCGGCCGCGACCTGCGAATGCCCGAGGCGATCGTCGAGAGCGGGACCGGCGGCGGCGCTTTCGGCCAAAACCGCGCCATTCGGATCGATCAGCGCGGCGCGGAAGCTGCTGCCGCCGAGGTCGCAGGCGAGGACGACGCTGATCTGCTGCATGAGGATAGAACCACACCCGTCATTCCGGACAAGCCGCGTTGGCGGCGTCGATCCGGAAACCGCCGACGGGCTCCGGTGCTCTACGATGGATTCCGGGTCAAGCCCGGAAGGACGGCGGTCGGGTCATCGGCAGCCAAATCGCGCCGAAGTCAAGGAGGCGGACGCCGTCAGGCCGCACCGCGTGCAGCCTTGAGGATGTCGTCGACGAGGCGTTGCGACGCCAGCGCTTCCTCGCCGGTGACGACCGGGTCGTGGCCTTGTTCTATCGCGTCGAGGAAATCGGCGATGACGGCGCGATGGGCGTCGTGTGGGAAGTCCATGATATTGGCGCCGCTGCCGGTCGAGCCCTCGGCTTCGACGATCTCCTCGCGCCCGTCGAGAAAGGCGAGGCGCAGCCGCCCGCCGATCAGGGCGGCAAAGCCCTTGGAGCCGGTGATCTCGATGCGCTCGGGATAGCCGGGATAGGCGGCGGTGGTCGTGACCAGCGTGGCGGGGGCGCCGTTGCCGGTCTCCAGAAGGGCGGAGACGTAGTCCTCGGTCTCCATGCGGTGGAGGGCAGTGGTCCGGGATTGAGCCGCGACGACCCTGGAGACGCCGACCAGCGAGCGAAACAGGTCGAGCGAGTGGATCGCTTGGGTCAGCAATACGCCGCCGCCGTCGCGGGCGAGCGTGCCGCGGCCGGGCTCGTCATAGTAGCTCTGCGGGCGCCACCAGGGCACGGCGAGGAAAGCGGCCTCGATGGTACCGAGTTCGCCCGATTGTAGCGCGGTCTTGAGGCGCAGGCTGGCGGGGCGGAAGCGATGCTGCAGCACGACGCCGAAGGTCCTGCCTGTCCGGCGGGCGGTGTCGACGAGGCGCTGGCCGCGCTCGCTCGTCAATTCGAGCGGCTTCTCGACGAGAACATGCTTGCCGGCTTCGAGACACAGGGCGGAAACGTCGAGATGGCTGCTCGGCGGCGTCAGCACGATGGCGGCGTCAACCGCAGGATCGGTCAGAACGGCGTCGAGATCGGTGGTCGTCGGAAAGGGAAACTGGCCGGCGTAGGCCTTGGCCCGATCGGGCGTCCGGCTCACCGCCCAGCAAACATCCGCACGGTCGGCGAGATCGAGAAGGCTTTTGGAGTGCGGCTGGGCGGCGGGGCCGAGCCCGATCACGGCGATACCGAGTTTGCGTCTCATGTCAGGCGATCCTCAGGCACGAGCAGCAGGTTTCGCGGGCAGCCAGGCGGCCTTGGCCTGGGCTTCCAGCGCGAGCCTGCAGACGGTGAAGGCGTGCCGCTGGCTCATCGCGGTTTCGCTGCGGGCGCCGATGTCGGCGATCAGGTCGCGGAAATAGGTCAGCGGCTCGCGCGAGGCGTCGATGTGGCGGGTGCCATTCTTGTCGACGAGAAAGACGTGGTCGGTGCCGGGGCGGCCGGCGATGTCGACATATTTGCGCAGTTCGATCGTGCCTTCGGTGCCGAGGATGGTGAGGCGGCCGTCGCCCCAGGTCGGCAGGCCGTCGGCGGTGAACCAGTCGACGCGGATATAGCCGCCGGCCCTGTCGCTGCGCAGCAGGACCTCGCCGAAATCCTCGAAATCCGGCAGATCGGGGCCGCCGAAATGGCCGACACCTGAGGCCACGATCTCTGCATCATTCGAGCCGGTGAAATGCAGGAACTGGTCGATCTGGTGCGAGGCGATGTCGGTGAGGATGCCGCCGAAGTGGCTGTTATCGAAGAACCAGCCGGGTCGGATCGCGCGGTTGAGGCGGTGCGGGCCCATGCCCAGCGTCTGGACGACGCGGCCGATTGCCCCATCGGCAATCAATTTGCCAGCTATGATCGTTGCGGGAACGATGAAGCGCTCGGAGAAGCAGATCGAGAAGATGCGGCCGGTCTCGGCGACCGCCTTTTCCACGGCGCCGAACTGGTCGAAGCTGGTGACGCCGGGCTTGTCGACCATCACGTCCTTACCGGCCCGCATGGCGCGGATGGCGATGGCGGCCCGGTCCGCCGGCACGGCGGCGCAGACGATCAGCTCGACCGACGGGTCGTCGATCAGTTGGTCGGCCGTGCTTTCCGGCAGATCCTGGAAGCGCTCGCGGAAGCCGGCGAGGACGCGCTCGTCGCTGGTCGCGGGATCGAAGCCGACGCAGGTCGCGCCGGCTTCGAGGAGACCGCCGACCATATGGTAGATATGGCGGTGGTCGAGGCCGATGGCGGCGAAGCGCATGGCTATTGCGGCGCCCCGTGGCCGACGCCGATCTCCTGGTCCCAGCGCCGGAAAGCAGCGACGAGGCGCTCCGGGGTCAGCGGCGGCTTGGTCGGCAGGCTGGTGATCAGCCCGTCATATTCCGGCCGGCCATATTCGGCGAGGACATCGCGGCTTTCCTGCGGCGCCATGGCGAGGGTCACGCCCTTCACGGCGGGGCCGGGATAGAAATAGCCCTTGTCGTAGGTCACGGCCTGTGCCTCCGGCTTGAGCATATGGGCCATCAGCGCGACGAGGGCCGGCATCTTGTCGGCCGTCACGCCCCTTGGGATGCACATGAACTGGGTGTCCGGGATCCAGTGCGTGTTGGCGAGCACGAAGACCTTGGCCTCCTTCGGCACGATGCCGAGGACGCGCGGGTTGATGTCCCAGCCCAGCGTCGAGACGATGACGTCGCGGGTGCCTTCGCCAAGCTCCTTCATCGTCGCGGCGGTGCCGCCCGGATAGTAGTCGATGCCGGTGCCGAGCTCCTTGAGATAGGCCCAGCTCTTGTCCCACCCCTTCATCGGGTCGGTGGGGTCGGCGTCGCCGAGGATATAGGGCAGGCCCTGCAGCCAGGTCCAGCCGGGGCCGGAATTGACGGGGCGGGCATAGGTGAAGCGCTTCGGGTTCTGCTTGACGTAGGCCAGCAGGTCCTCGGCGGTCTTCGGAACCGCCTTGAGACGCTCCGGCGCATATTCGAAAAGCGGGCCGGAGGGGGAGTAGACGACCGCGACGCCCTCGTTCTGGCCGAAGTTGCGCTGCATCATCAGCGCCTGCTCGTGATAGACTTCCTCCGGCTTCGGCAGGTCCTTGGCGTGGGATTTCCAGACATCGACCCAGAGCCCCTGCTGGATGCCGTCCGACATGGCGCCGGGGCCGGTCAGCACGAGGTCGATATCGACGCGGTTGGCCGCCTGCTGCGCCTTCAGCTTGGCCGGCAGCTCCGGCGAGGGCGCGCGCGAGAAGTTCAGCCGCGAGATCAGCTTCGGATTCTCTTTGGCGAAGCGCTCGATGGCGACCTGCGTCAGCTGCAGATTGCCGGCGACGTCGATGATGTTAAGCGCAACCGGAGCGCTCTGTGCCAGCGCGCCGCCGGCTTTCAATGCGGTAAGGCCGGCCGCTCCGGCCATGACGGTTCGGCGTGTCGGATGGTTCATGGTCTCTCCCTGGGGTTTGGCTCTCTTTTGGCGTGCCATGATCGGCATCAGGAGCTCTTGCCTGGGATACTAGTGCACCACGTTGTGGCACGCCAGCGCATTCGCTGGCATGGGCGGCACCATTTCGGAGCATGCGATGAACGGGCGGATCAGACTTGTTCGAGGAGGAGCGACTCCGCCGCGCGGCTGAGCAGCGGCGAGGCCGCGCCGTGGATCTCGTAAAGGTGGCTGGCGGCCGCGCCGGAGAGGTCCGGGACGGCGAAGCCGTCCATCGTGCCTTCCGCCCGGAACAGCGTGTTGAACCGGGCCCAGAGCTGCGGGTTGGCGGAGAAGGGACCGCTCACCGCGATGCGGGCGGGAAAGAGCAGGCGACAGGCATTGGCGAGCGCGCGGGCGAGCAGCTGCGCTGCCATGTCGATTTCCGGCAAGGACAGGAGGTCCAGCCCGGCAAGCTGCCGTGCAAGCCGGATCTCATCCTGATCGAGATCGGGCCAGTGCCGGCGCAGCGCCGGGAGCAGTGACCAGAGCGCGGCGCCGGTTTCGAGGCAGGCGGTGTTGCCGCAGCCGCAAGGGCGATCTTGCAGCGCGGCGAGCCGCCAATGCCCGATTTCGCCGAAGGAGCCGGTCGGTGCGAAGGGCTCGCCGTCCACCGCATAGGCGAGCCCGACGCCCCAACCCCAGTGCAGCAGGATGGTGCCGCCCGTGAAATTCTCAGGCTCGCGGGCGGCCCGGGCGCGCAGTTCGGCGTCGAGATTGCGGCAGACCGTGACGGGTCCGGCGACGGGGGCGAGGATCGAGGCGATGTCGAGCCCACGCATGCGCGGCCAGCGCGAGGCTAGCAGCCATTGGCCCTGCATCAGGTCGATCAGGCCGGAGAGCGAGACGGCGGTGCCGGCGTGGCTCATGCCCGGCGGCATCGCGTCGAGGAGGTCTCGCGCCAGTTCCGCCATCGCCGCGGCGATGGCGGCGTTGTCGGCATCGCTCGCAATGGGGCGGCGGCGTTCGGCGACGAGATAACCATTCAGATCAACCAGCGCGCCGGACAGCGATTGGCTGGAGACATAGATCACGGAGGCGCCGATGCGGCGGGTATGGGCGACGAGGATCGCGGGAGGACGGCCGCGCCCGCTTGCTTCGCCGACCGTCTCTATGACGAGGCGGCGGGCGATGAGCTCGCCGACGACGCGGGAGACACTGGTCGAGCGGAGCTGGAGGATGCGGGCGATATCGGCACGGGAATGGGCCTCGCCGTTCAGGATCAGCCGGTAGATGCGGGCGCAGTCCCGGTCATGGGCAAGCGCAAGGCGGCTTTCGTCGATCGTCAGCAGGGACAAGGCAGGCTCTATTCAGAACAGTTGCGTTCAAAATTAAACGTTGCGTTTCAGCCGAAGCTTCATAAGCTCGGTAGCAGAATATCGGAAATTTTTTGACGGAAAAGGTTCAAAAATAGATGATCGAGATGCATGTTGCCTCTGACAAAGACGGGCTCGGCCGGCAGGCGGCAGCGCTCGGCGCGCAGGCGATCCGCGAGGAGCTTGCCCGCCATGGCGAAGCGACGATCATCGTAGCGACCGGGGCGAGCCAGTTCGAGATGCTGAAACATCTCGTCGCGGCTGAGGGCATCGACTGGTCGAAGGTCACGGCCTTCCATCTCGACGAATATGTGGGCTTGAGCGAGAGCCACCCGGCGAGCTTCCGCCGCTATCTGCGCGAGCGCTTCATGGCGCCGCTCAAGAACGCACCGACCTTCATCCCCGTCGATGGTGAGGGCGATGCCGCGGCGGCGGTGAAGCAGCTCAACGCGCTGATCGCCGGCAAGCGCATCGCCGTTTGCTTCGCGGGGATCGGCGAGAACTGCCACCTCGCCTTCAACGATCCGCCGGCCGATTTCGACGCGGAAGAGCCCTATCTCATCGTGAATCTCGACGATGCCTGTCGGCAGCAGCAATTCGGCGAGGGCTGGTTCCCGAGCTTCGCGGACGTGCCGCAGCAGGCGATCTCGATGAGCATCCGCCAGATCCTGAAGAGCGAATTGATCGTCCTCTCCGTCTCCGACACGCGCAAGGCCGAGGCGACCAAGGCCGCGCTGGAGGGGCCGGTCAGCAACCTGGCGCCGGCCTCCATCCTCCAGACGCACAAGCGCACGGTGCTGTTTATCGATCCGCCGGCCGCGTCGCTGCTGAGCCGGAAGGGCTGACGATGCGCACGCCCGGTCTGGTCGATCTCCAGGTCAACGGCTTCGCCGGGGTGGATTTCAACTCCGGCACGATCACGGCTGATGAGCTCGACCGGGCGCTGGAGGCGATGCTGGCGACGGGTGTGACCACCTGCCTGCCGACGATCATCACTGCGCATCCGCATGAGCTGGAAGAGCGCTTCCGCGCGCTCGACGCGGCGGTGAGCGGCAGCCGGCTCGGGCCGCTGATGTGCCCGGGCTACCACCTCGAAGGCCCGTTCCTCAACCCGTCCGCCGGCTATTCCGGCTGCCATCCGCCGGAGGCGATGACGGCAGCAACGGCCGAACTGGTCGCGCATCTTGACCAGCTACTGTCGCGGCCGATCCTGATGGTGACGCTGGCGCCGGAGGTCGAGGGCGGCGTCGCGCTCGCCGGTCAACTTGCTCGCATGGGCAAGGTCGTTGCCATCGGCCATTCCGCCGCCGATTTCGGGACCGTCGCCGCCGCCGCCGATGCGGGCGCGACGCTCTCGACCCATCTCGGCAACGGCCTGCCGCAACAGATGCACAAGCTCGTCAATCCGCTCTTCGCGCAGCTCGCCGAGGATCGGTTGATGGCCGGTTTCATCGCTGATGGCATCCATATCCATCCGAAGGCGCTGAGGAGCCTGATCCGGGCCAAGGGTTTCGAACGCTCGATCCTTGTCACCGATGCGGTGGTCGCGGCGGGCGCCGCGCCCGGCCGCTACAGCTTCGCTGGCATGCCGGTCGATCTCGCCGCGGACGGCTCGGTGCGCCAGCCGGGCGGCGCTTCGCTGGCGGGTTCGGCGCTCAAGCTCGACGATGCCGTGCGCAATCTCGTGGCCTGGGGGATTGCCTCGCCCGAGGAAGCGATCGCCATGGCCTCGACCCATGCGCTTGCCTGCATCGCCGGGGCGCTGGTCGCCGCTGGCATCACCTTGCCGGAGAACGCGATCGAATGGTCGCCGGAACTCCGCATCCGCAGCGTGCGCATCGGCAACGAGCGCCGCGATTTCGCCGCCGGGGCGGCAGCCTGACGACCTCACCAACAAGCAAGAGGGGAAAACAATGAGCGAATTCTCGAAAGGCGTCGATCGCCGCAACGTCCTGGGCGGTCTCGGCGCGCTGACCATCGGAGGAAGCGGCGCCTTCGCCGCCGCGCCGCCGCTGCCCTCGGCCCCGGTCGGCATCAACATCATCGATGTCGGCGGTGCTCTGGCGCTGATGCAGCAGGCCTTCGACGACTACCGCAACGCCAATCCCAAGCTGGTCTCGCGCATCACCTATGTGAAGGCGCCGGCACCGGAGCTGGCGAGCAAGATCAAGGCACAGCAGGATGCCGGCCGCGCCGATCTCGACCTCGTGCTGACCGGCTCGGATGGGCTGGCGGCGGGCCTCGAGCAGAATCTCTGGCTCAAGATCTTCCCCGATTTCGCCGAGAAATTCCCCAACATCGAGCAGAACTACGAGCCGGCGGCTCTCAACCTGCACAAGGTGCAGGGTGCCGGCTTCGGCACGGTGGTGAACTACTATCCGTCCGGCCCGCTGCTCGAATACATGCCGGATCGCGTCAAGCAGGTTCCGACCACGGCCGAGGAGCTGCTGGCCTGGGCCAAGGCCAATCCCAACAAGTTCATGTATGCGCGCCCGACCAACTCAGGCCCCGGCCGCACCTTCATGATGGGCCTGCCCTATATCCTCGGCGACAAGGACCCGCAGGACCCGGTCAATGGCTGGGACAAGACCTGGGCCTATCTGCAGGAGCTCGGCGAGCATATCGAATACTATCCGGCCGGCACCGGCGCGACGATGAAGGAGTTCGGCGACGGCTCGCGCGACATCATCATCTCGACCACTGGTTGGGACATCAACCCGCGCGCGCTCGGCATCGTGCCGAAGGAAGCGAAGATCCAGACGCTGAAGGGCTTCCACTGGGTCTCGGACGCCTTCTTCATGTGCGTGCCGAAGGGGATCCCGAACGATCGCCTCGCCGTCGTGCTCGACATCATGGCGCATGTGCTGACGCCGAAGATGCAGGCCTATTCCTACGACGAGGGCTATCTCTATCCGGGGCCGGCGGTGAAGGATGTGCCGCTCTCCCTGGCGCCGAAGCGGAGCCAGGAGGTGATCGCGGAGTTCGGCCGGCCGGAATATGCCGATCTCATCGCCAAGAACCCGATCGAGCTGCCGCTGAAGCCCGACAAGATGGTCGTCGCCTTCCGCAAATGGGACGAGCTGGTCGGCGCCAAGCGCAAGCGCTGACGGAACGTACGATCAACTCTCGCTCCGTGGAGCGAGAGAGGCCCGGAAGCCATCGCACGGTGCCGCCACCGACGATGGATTCCGGGCCGTTTCCGTTGCGGGGAATCAGGCCGGGATCGGAGCTTCGGCCTCGCCGAGCCTCCAGAAGAGCCGGACACCGCCGTCGCCAGTGCTTTCGAGGCCGGGCACCGCGGCGAGGAGCTTGCGGGTATAGGCGTGCTGCGGATTGTCGAAGATGTCGTCGCGGGGGCCTTCCTCGACGATGCGGCCATCCTGCATGACGATGACCCGGTCGGCGACCTGCTCGACCACGCCGAGATCATGGCTGATGAACAGGCAGGAGAAGCCGTGCTTCTTCTGGAGTTCGTCGAAGAGCTCGAGCACCTGCGCGCGGACGGTGACGTCGAGCGCCGAGACCGGCTCGTCGGCGATGACGAAGCTCGGGCGGCGCACGATCGCGCGGGCGATCGCGATGCGCTGGCGCTGGCCGCCGGAGAGCTCGTGCGGATAGCGCTCGGCGAAGCCGTCCTTCAGGCCGACCTCGGTCAGAACCTCGGCGACGCGCGCCTTCCGGTCGGCCGGGGTCATGTCCGGCACCAGGCGCAGCGGCTCGGCCACGAGCTGTTGAATCGTCATGCGCGGGTCGAGCGAGGAGTAGGGGTCCTGGAACACCATCTGGCAGTTGAGCCGGTAGTCCCAATAGGCCGTATCGCTCTTCGTGATCGGCTTGCCGTTGAAGCGGATCTCGCCGCCGGCCGGCTTGACCAGGCCCGCGATCGACTGGCCGAGCGTGGTCTTGCCCGAGCCGGACCCACCGACCACGGCGACGACCTCGCCCGGCTTCACGTCGAGGCTGATGCCGTGTAGCGCCCGCTTCGCCTGCTCCTTGCGGAAGAAGCCCTGCCGACCGGGATATTCGACGACGAGGTCGCGCACCGCCACGATCGGCGTCTTGGCCACAGGCAGCAATCGCGCCGGCAGTCGATGCGGCATCGCCGAGAGCAGCTTGCGGGTATAGGGGTGCTGCGGCCGGGCGAGCAGGTCCTCGGCCTTGCCCTGCTCGACCACATCGCCCTGGCACATCACGACGATGCGGCTGCAATAGCGCGCGACCATGCCGAGATCATGCGAGATCAAGAGCACGGCGGTGTTGTTGGCCTGGGTCAATTCGACCATCAGCTCCATCACGTCGCGCTGCACGACGGCGTCGAGCGCCGTCGTCGGCTCGTCGGCCAGCAGCAGGGCGGGCTTCAGCAGCATCACCGAGGCCAGCATGATGCGCTGGCGCATTCCGCCGGAGAACTGGTGCGGATAGGCGGCGAGCGCGCCCTCCGGATCGCGCAGGCCGACGCGCCTGAGCATGTCGAGGATCAGCGCGCGGCGGGCGGGTGCGTCGAGCTTGCGATGCAGCGCCAGGCCCTCGTCGAGCTGGCGGCCGATCAGCATCGACGGGTTGAGCGAGGTCATCGGCTCCTGGAAGACCATGCCGACTTTGGCGCCGCGCATGGCGCGCAGATCCTTGCCCGACATCGCCATCACATCTTGCCCGTCGAAGCGGATCGTGCCGGAGGTGAGCGCGACCGCGGGCGGGATGAAGCCCATCACGGCCCGGGCGGCCAGCGTCTTGCCCGAGCCGGATTCGCCGACGATGCCGACGATCTCGCCAGGGAAGACCTGGAAGGAGACGTCGTTGACGACGGTGCGGCCGGAGCCGCCGATCTTCAATGTGAGATTGGCGACATCGAGAAGCGGGGCAGCGGTCTTGCTCGACGCGTTTTCTTGACGCGAACCGGGGTCCACTGCGCTTGAAGACGCTTTGGTCATCGCGAGCCCCTCATCCGCGGGTCGAGCTTGTCGCGCACGGCGTCGCCGAGCAGGTTGATGCCGAGCAGGGTCAGCGAGATGCACAGGCCCGGAAAGATGCCGAGCCAGACCGCCTGCCCGATATAGGGGCGCGATCCCGCCAGCATGTTGCCCCAGGTCGGCGCCGGCGGCGGCACGCCGAGGCCGAGGAAGGAGAGCGCGCTTTCCGCCAGCAGGACATAGCCGAACATCGAGGTCGCGAGCACGGTCAGCGGCGCGATGCAGTTCGGCAGGATGTGGCGGGCCATGGTGAAGGCTTCGGAATTGCCCATGACGCGGGAGGCCGCGATGAACTCGCGCTCGCGCAGCGAGAGCACGGCACCGCGCACGACGCGGGCGACCGAGGGCGTGTAGGCGATGCCGAGCGCGACGATGATGCCGTATTTGTTGGCACCGACGACGGCCAGTAGACCGAGTGCCAGCAGGATGCCGGGGAAGGCGAGCAGCGCGTCGTTGAAGGCCATGATGATGCGGTCGGTCCAGCCGCGCATATAGCCGGAGAACAGGCCGATCAGCGTGCCCAGCACGACCGCGAGCGTAACGGTGAGCAGGCTGATCCAGACCGAGGTCGCGGCGCCCGCCATCAGGCGCGAGAGCACGTCGCGGCCGAACTCGTCGGTGCCGAGCCAGTGGAGGGCGCTCGGCGCCGCCAGCTTCTCGCGGAAGGAGAGCTTGAGCGGATCGTAGGGCGTCCACAGCGCGCCGGTGCCGGCAGTCGCGAGCAGGATGCCGATCAGCGTGCCGCCGACGATCGCGTTGGGAGCCGGGAGTTTCATGCGGCTGGCCTTCTTCGCGGAGCCGCCGGTGCTCATGGTGCTGTCACTGCTCATTGCGCGGTCACCCTTGGATCGAAGACCGGGTAGCAGAGGTCGATGACGAGGTTCACCAGCACATAGGTGAAGGCGACGAAGAGCATGCAGCCCTGGATCACCGGGTAGTCGCGGGCGAAGATCGCATCGACGAGCAGGCGCCCGAGGCCTGGGATGGTGAAGACGGTCTCGACCACCGCGATGCCGCCGAGCAAATTGCCGAGCACGAGGCCGATCAGCGTCCAGGTCGGGCCGAAGGCGTTCTTGAAGGCATGGCGCCAGAGCACGGCGCTCTCGGAGAGGCCCTTGGCGCGGGCGTGGGTGATGTAGTCCAGCCGGAGCACCTCGAGCGTCGAGGCGCGGGCCATGCGCAGGATCACGCCGATCTCGTGCACGAACAGCGTCATGATCGGCATGATCAGATAGAGGATGCCGGCCCAGGGGTTCTCGGCGATCGCGACATAGCCGACGACCGGCAGCCATTCGAGCTTGAGGCCGAAGAACAGCAGCAGCAGCAGGCCGAGCCAGAAAGTGGGGATCGAGAGCAGCAGCGTCGCGGTGGCGACGAGGCCGAGATCAACCGGCGTGTCCTGCTTCCAGGCGGCGATCACGCCGGCCGGCACCGCGACGAGGCTCGCCAGCAGCACCGCGACGAGCACGATCTGGGCGCTGACGGCGAAGCGCTGCAGGATCAGCGGCAGAACCGCCTGCTGCGACGAGATCGACTGGCCGAAATCGCCGGTCAGCACCTTGCCGAACCAGATGCCGAACTGCGCCGGCAGGCTCTGGTCGAGGCCGAGCCGGGCCCGCAGATCGGCGAGGCTTGCCGGCGTCGCCAGATCGCCCAGCATCAGCTGCGCGGGGTCGCCAGGAATCAGGCGGATCAGGACGAAGACCGAGACTGCCACGATCAGCAGCGTCGGCAACGCCATTGCGATCCGCGTCAGCGCGAAACGAAACATCGAAGGCCCTCCCAAGCCTCAATACCGGCCCCGGCCAAAGCCAGGGCCGGAGGCGCCCCCTTACTTGGCGACGCCAACCTCCCAGAGCCGCAGCTGCGACGCCCACGGCGTCACACCGGTCAGGCGCTTGGAATGGGCGATGATGTCGAGGTCGTTATGGGTGAAGATGGTCGGCACCTGGTCGATGAAGCGCTTGTGCAGCTCATCGAAGAGCTTCTGGCGCTCGGCCGGGTCGGTCACAACCATCGACTTGTCGATCAGGGCGAGCGCTTCCGGGTCTTCCCAGACCTTGCGCGGCTGCTTGTCCTTCGGGCCGGCGATCTGCTCGAATCCGAGAGCGGGGTCGAAGCGGCTCGAATAGGAAAAGGCCTGCATCTGGTAGTTGCCCTTGTTGTAGCGGTCGAGCTGCGTCGCCCATTCCAGCACTTCGATCTCGGCGTTGATGCCCGCCGCCTGCATCATTGCCTGGGCGATGACGGCGGTGTTGAAGCTCGGCACGCTGGAGCGCTTGTTGGCGAGGATGACGATCTTCTCACCCTTGTAGCCGGCCTTCTGGAGCAGGGCCTTGGCCGCGGCGGGATCGTATTTGAAGCCCTGCTTCTCGACGTCGCCATAGTATTTCGAGGTCGTGTAGACCGGCGAGTTGTTGGGCTTGCCGAGGCCGTTGGAGACGTTGGCGACGAGTTCGGGGAAGTCGATCGCGGCGGCGATCGCCTGGCGCAGAGCCTGGTTCTTCATCACCGGATCACGGGTCTGGATGATGAGGCTGTGCCGGACCGGGTTAGGCGCGATTGCGAGCGCGACGTTGGGTGCGCCCTTGAGGTCGGGCACATCGGATTCCGGCATCAGCGCCATGTCGAGCGAACCTGCAAGCAAACCCGCCTTCACTGTCGCCGCGTCGGGGATGACCATGAAGCGCGCTTCCTTCACCAGCGGCCGCTTCGAGCCGATATAGCCGTCGCGCTTGTCGCCCTTCGGCGAGGTGTACTGGTCGAAAGCGAGGAGCTGGACCGACTGGGCGCGCTTCCATTCGCCGAGCATGAAGGGGCCGGTGCCGATCGGCTTGTCCCAATTGCCGTCGGCCTTCACCGAATCCTTGTGGATCACGGCCGTGCCGCCGCAATCTGCCCGGGTCAGCGTGTCGAGGAAGAGGCCGTTCGGCGCGTTGAGCTCCATGACGAAGGTGTTGGCATCCGGGGCCGTGGCCGAGACGACCTTGAGGCCGTTGCGCCCGTCGAAATCGGACAGGCAGCGCCAATCGGTCTTCGGGTCCATGTAGCGGTTCCAGCTCCACAGCACATCGGCCGAGGTCATCGTGGCACCGTTGTGGAACTTCACGCCGTTGCGCAGGCGGAAGGTATAGGTCTTGCCGTCGGGCGAGAGGTCGACCTTCTCGGCCAGCAGCGGGCCGACCGAGCCGTCCTCGGCATAGCCGACGAGGCCCTCGACGATATGCAGCACGACCGCGTCGGTATTGCCGTCCCGGTTCACACCGGGGTTGGTTGAGCGGATGTCGGCATTGAGCACGGCGGTCAGCGTCTGGGCCTGCAGGGCGCCGGCCGTGAGGGCGAGCGTAGCGGCGGAGACAAGGAGGCGCTTCATGATGGTTCCCCTGTTGTCGTTGTGATCGTTCAGCCGGCCTTGCGGGCGGCGCGGATGCGGCGGAGTTCGCCGGCGAAGAAATCCTCGACGACCGGCACGACCTTGACCCCGTCATGCGGCGTGTTCGGCACGAGGTCGAGGCGCGCGGCGATGCCGTTCTCCGCGAAGTTGTCGCGCAGCTTAGCCAGACGCTCCGGGCGGGTGGCGCCGGCATGGTTGGCGTCGGGCATCCAGTTGCGGCCGCCCGGCTTGTGGGTGATCTCCCAGGTCTCGAGATCGGCGGCGCCGACCACCATCTGGACCGCGACCTTCTGCATTGCGGGGATGTCGAGTTCCTGGCCGAAGAGCTCGGCGAAGTCGCGCGTGCCGACCCACCAGTCGCGGGTCGGATCGAGCAAGGTCACCGAACCCGGCGCGCCGATCGAGACGCCCCAGAGCTTGTTCGGCTGGAGCATCAGGAAGCGATGGGCGAAGTGCCCGCCGCCGGAATAGCCGAACAGGCCGAAGCGGTCGAAGGCGATGCCATAGCGCTCGGAAACCTCCTCGACGATGGCGAGCAGCACATGGTCGTAACGGAGATTGCCCTCGCGCATGTATTTGAAGCCGTCGCGATAGCCGTCGCCCATCACGCCGATCGGGAAGAGCGGCGCCAGGATGATGCAGTTGTTCCAGCGCGCGAAGGCGGAGAAGGCGTCGCGATAGCCGGTGAAGCCGCGACCGGTGCCGTGCATAGCGACGATCAGCTCGGGCTTCTCGCCGCCTTCGCCGAGGCTCGGCGGGACATAGAGGCAATAGGGGAAGCGCGGATCGTACTTCGCGGCGTAGATCGAGGTCGGTCCGTATTCGTAGAGCGCCTTGGCGCGCGCGGCCGCCTCGATTTCCGGCTTAGCGGTCTGTTCTGCCACGGCGCTCACGGGCTCTCTCCTCTGGCGAAATTATTGGCGCCAATTTTGTTGCATGTTATGGTTGGCTTCGCAACCAACTTCTGTCGCGCCGCCCGAATCCTGCTAGAGAGCCAACCATGACGTCCCAGCGGAAACGCGAAAACGCCGGCACCCGGCGGGCCATCCTCGCCAACGAGATCGCGCAGGCGATCCGGCTGCGCGCATTCCGGCCGGGCGAGTGGCTGCGCCAAATCGACCTGGAGGAACGCTTCCAGGCGACGCGCTTCGACGTGCGCAGCGCGCTCGACGAGCTCGCCGTGCGGAAGACGATCGAGCATGTCCCCAACCGGGGCTATCGCGTCGCCGAAGTCGATATGAAGACCTACAGGGAGATCCAGGCAACGCGGATCGTTCTGGAGACGGCGGCGGCGGACGGCATCGCCGCGCGTATTGACACGGCGGCGGTCGCGCGCTTGACCGAGGCCGCGGAACGATTCTCCGCCGTTGTGCTCACCGGCAGCCGCACCGAGCAGAGCGAGATCAACCGTGCCTTCCATCAACTGCTCTATTCCTTCTGCGGCAATGCCGTGCTGGAGGAGATGATCTGGGGGCTGCGCGACCGCGAGCGCGGCACGCAGATGACGGTCTGGAGCTCGCATGAATCGCTCCTGCGCAGCGACCGCGAGCACTATGCGATGATCGAGGCCCTGAAGGCCGGGGATGCGCCGCGCCTCGCCAAGGTGATCGCGGACCACATATTGACGGGCGGCACACGCGGGCTGGCGGCAGCGGCGCCGGGCTGATCGCCTCGCCCCGCAAGGTTCACTTGGCGATGCCGACCTCCCAGAGGCGCGGCTTGGAGGCGACCCAGGGGGAAAAGCCCTGCAGGCGCTTGGAGACCACCGCCGTATCGACCTGGTTGTAGAGGAAGACCAGCGGCGCATCGGCCAGCATCATCACATGCAACTGGTCGAAGATCTTCTTCCGCTCGGCCTCGTCATTGACCAGCGTCGCCTTCTCGATGAGGGCGTTGGCCTGTGCATTGTCCCAGACCTTCGAGGGCAGTTTGTCCTTCGGGCCGGAGAACTGATTGTAGCTCTGGGCGGGGTCGATGCGGGCGGAATAGCTGAAGGACATCATCTGGTAGTTGCCCTTCGAGAACCGGTCGAGCTGCGTCGCCCATTCGAGGATCTCGATCTCGGCCTTGATACCGGCGGCCTGCAGCATCGCCTGCGCCATGATCGCGACGGGATAGCTCGGCACGGTCGAGCGCTTGTTGGCGATCAGCCTGATCGTCTCACCCTTGTAGCCGGCTTCGGCGAGCAGCTTTCTGGTGCGGGCGGGGTCGTGGCTGTATCGCTTCTTCTGGACGTCGTCATAGAAGGGCGAGGTAATGTAGACCGCCGAGTTGTTGGTCCTGCCCAGGCCGTTCGAGGCGGCGCCGACGATCTCGTCGAGATCGAGTGCGGAGACGATCGCCTGGCGCATGCGCACATCGCTCAGAACCGGGTCGCGGGTCTGGAGCAGGATCGTGTGCTTGGTGGCGCTCGGCGCGGTCAGCACCTGCAGGCCGCTCTTCTTCATCTCCGGCACGTCCTCGTCCGGCACGTCGGCGACATCCAGCGCTCCCGACATCAGCCCAGCCTTGACGGTCGCGCCATCGGCGATCGCGAGGAACTTGATCTCCTGCGCAAGCGGGCGCTTGGAGCCGACATAGCCGTCGCGCTTGTCTCCAACAGGCGAGACGTAACTGTCGAAGCGCTTGAGCAGGACGAATTCGCCGCGGCGCCAGTCTGCGAGCTGGAACGGTCCGGTGCCGATCGGCTTGTCCCAGCCGCCATCGGCCTTGACGGAGTCCTTGTTGATGATCGCGACCATCGCGCAGTCCGTGCGGGCCATGGTGTCGAGGAAGAGCGCGCTCGGCTTCTCCAGCTTCATCACGAAGGTGCTGGCATCCGGGGCGGTCGCTTCGGTGACTTTGAGGCCGAGGCGGCCGTCGAATTCAGGCTTGCAGCGCCAGTCCGTCTTCGGGTCCATGTAGCGGTTCCAGCTCCACAGCGCGTCGGCTGAGGTCATCTCGGCGCCGTTGTGAAACTTCACGCCCTTGCGCAGGTGGAAGGTGTAGGTCAGCCCATCCGGCGAGATCTCGATCTTCTCGGCGAGCAGCGGCGCGACGGCGCCATTCTCGCGATACCCGACCAGGCCCTCGACCATGTGCAGCACCACGGCGTCGGTGTTGTCGTCGCGGTTGACGCCCGGATTGGTCGAACGGATGTCGGCATTGAGCGCGACATTGATCGTTTGCGCCTGGACCGCGCCGCCGATGAGCGCGAGTGCGAGAGCAGGCGCCGAAATGCGGATCATTCTCGTTCCCCTTGCCGTTATGCCGTCAGGGCACGCCCTGTGCGGGCATGCCTCGATGTCGCGGGAGATCCCGAAGATGGGGCGGTTCGATTGCTATTCGCCGACCGTGACTTCCCAGGCCCGCGGCAGCGAGCTGACGGTCGAGACATAGCCCTTGGTCTTGGCGCCCATCGCGCCGCCGACGATGCCGTTATAGAGCATCACCATCGGCACCTCGCCGAGGAAGCGCTTGTGGAGCTCGTCGAAGATCGCCTGACGACCGGCGCGGTCGTTCACCACCATCGACTTGTCGAGCAACGCCTGGATTTCGGGATTGTCCCAGAGCTTCCGCGGCTGCTTGTCCTTCGGCCCGGTCATCGACTCGTAGCTCAGCGCGGGGTCCATGCGGCCGGAATAGGGGAAGGCCTGGATCTGGTAGTTGCCCTTGCTGTAGCGGTCGAGCTGCGTCGCCCATTCCAGGACTTCGATCTCGACGTTGAGTCCGACCGCCTGCAGCATCTGCTGGGCGACCACGGCGGCATCGAAGCTCTCGGGATAGCGCTTGTTGGCGAGCAACACGATCTTCTCGCCCTTGTAGCCGGCTTCCGCGATGAGCTTCTTGGCGGCGGCCGGGTCGTATTTCCAACCCTGCTTCTGCACCGGGCCGTAATAGGCCGAGAGCGCCGGGACGATCGAGTTGTTGGGCGTGCCGATGCCGTCACTGACGGCGGCGACCAGCTCCTTGGTGTCGACCGCGGCGGCGATCGCCTGCCGCAGCTTGACGTTCTGCAGCAGCGGGTCGCGCGTCTGGATGATCAGGCCGACCAGGCCCATGCTGGTGACGACGGAGGTCTTGACCTTGTCGTTCTTCTTCAGCTCGGCGATGTCGGTATTGGCGATGTCGGGAACGATGTCGATGTCGCCGCGCAGCAGCGCTGCCTTGGCGGTCGCGTTGTCGGGGATGATGAGGAAGCGGACTTCGTCGACCAGCGGCTTCTTGGCCCCCGTCAATCCGTCGATCTTGCCGGGCAGCGAGGCGTAGTCCGCGAAGCGCTCCAGCTTGATGTACTCGCCGCGCTTCCATTCGCCGAATTTGAACGGGCCGGTACCGATCGGCTTGTCGAAGCTGCCATCGGCCTTGACCGAGTCTTTGTGGATGATGCCGGTCATGGCGCAATCGGTGCGGGCGAGCGCGGAGAGGAAAAGCGCGCTGGGCTTGTCGAGCTCGAAGACAACGGTCTTCTCGTCCGGCGCCGAGACCTTCTCGACTTTGACCTGACCGCGGCCGTCGAATTCCGAGAGGCAGCGCCAGTCGGTCTTCGGGTCCATGTAGCGATTCCAGCTCCACAGCACATCGGCTGCGGTCAGGGGGGCGCCGTTGTGGAACTTCACGCCCGGGCGCAGCGTGAAGGTGTAGTTCTTGCCGTCCGGCGAGATCTCGACCTTCTCGGCCAGCAAGGGCTTGGGCAGCGCGTCCTCGCCATAGGCGACGAGGCCCTCGACCATCTGAACGACGACGCCGTCAGTATTGGCGTCGCGATTGACGCCGGGATTGATCGAGCGGATGTCGGCGCGCAGCTGAATCTTGAGCGTGCTGGCCTCGGCGGCCTGGACCAAGCCGCCACACAACAGCGCGGCGGCGAGGGCGGTGGTAGTGGTTCGACGCATCATGTTCCCCTGTTTTTATTCGGTTGTGACGCGGTGCCCGGAGGCCGTTCTTCAATGTGAGACCTCATCCTGAAGAGGCCCGTCAGGGCCGTCTCGAAGGGTGTTCCAGATATCTCCCGAGTCTCCTGGACCATCCTTCGAGACGCCGTTCCCTCGGGAATGGCTCCTCAGGATGAGGGCTGAGTGGGCTTCCAAGCAGCCTTTGTCGTCTGTTTATTCCGCCGCTTCGGCGAGCAGGACGGGCTCCTCGGTCAGGCTGTAGCGGGTGAAGACGCGGTTCTCGGCCGGCAGCGGTGCGACCTCCATGATCCCCTTGGCGGGCTGCATGATCACCATCGCGACGGTCGCCGAGAGGTTGCCCTGCTCGTTCGGGCGGGCCGGCCGGCAGACCGAATAGGGCGAGAGGAAATCGTCGAAGAGAGCCTGCTTGAGATCGTCGACCGTCAGCTTTCGGCCGGCCTCGTCGAGCAGCTTCTTCACCCGCCAGTCGCGGTAGAAGCTCTCGGGCACGCGCGGGATGCTGGTGTTCTTGACCTTGGTCAGCGCGACCTGCCCGACCCAGTGGTTGGCGTGCACGATCATGCCGTCTTCCGGATAGATCGGAAACGCCTCGTCCGGGGCGCATTCGAAGTCGATGCCGAAGCCTTTCACGGTCGAGAGCATCATGTTGTTGGAGCAGGCCTTCGGCGTCGCGGCCACGGCCTTGATCGCGAAGGCGAGGTGCTCCTGCTCCAGCACCTTGCGGCGGATCAGGGCGAGCGGCACGCCGGTCTGGGTGAAGTCGCGCTCGCATTCGAGATAATTGGCGGTGATCGAGATGCCGGCTGCGTTCATGCCGCAGCGGGCGAGGCCGCCGGCCTCGACGAAGGTCAGGAAATCCGGACCGTCGTCGCGGCGCACACGCAGCACGATCGCGGTCTCCGCGCATTCGGCACGCCAGTCCCAGTTCTGGCCGTGGATCAGCTCGCCCGAGGCGCTGCGCTCGGGCAGGATGATGGCGCCGGTGCAGCCATCGTCGAGTTCTTCGGTTGCCTCGACCGGCTTGTTCTTGACCATCCGCGCCTTGGCGATGACCTCGGTGCGGGCGTTGACCATGATGATGTCTTCGAGCGCGACGCCGGCGCCGTCGGCGATGCCACGCATCTCTTCGATGTAATGCGCGCCGAAGGCCTCGATCTCGCTGGCGAACTCGCCGATCAGGGCGGATTTGGCCTTGGCGTCGTAGCCGAGATCGCCAAGCTGGCCGCCATAGAGCTCGATCGAGCGCTTCACGCGCTGAGGCACGGCCGCGCCGTGCTGGCGGCCGCGCTCATAGGGCGAGCCCGAAACGTCGACGAAGGGGCAGGGCTGGACCATGGCGCGCAACTTTCCGATATGCTGGCGTGACATTGATCTGTAATGTATTTCATCGTCAACTAAAACAAGCAAGGACTTTCCGATGACCGTTCCGACCCGGTTGCAGCAGGAGATTGCCGGGCGCATCCTGCAACTGGTGCGGGATGATGCGCTCGACGCGGGCGCCTGGCTGAACGAGAACGCGACGGCCCGCCGCCTCGGCGTCTCGCGCACGCCGGTGCGCGCAGCGCTTGACCATCTCGCCGAGCAGGGCATCGTTCGCCGTCATCTCAACAAGGGCATCGAGATCGTGAAGCTGCCGGCCGCGAGCGATAGCGCTCTGCCGCCGGAGGCGATCGACCTCGCCATGATCCGGCTGGCGCATGAGCGCGAGAATGGGCTGCTGCCGGACGAGGTTTCGGAGCTCGAAGTGATGCGGCGCTACGAGCTCGGCCGGCCCGAGGCGCAGAAGCTGCTCGCCCGCCTCGCCGATCTCGACATGGTCGAGCGCAAGCCGGGCTATGGCTGGCGCTTCCTACACGAGCCGCGCGACAAGCGTCTGCGCGACGAGAGCTATCGCTTCCGTCTGGTCATCGAGCCGATGTGCATGCTCGAACCGGGCTTTCACCTCGAGCCCGGCTGGATCGCCGAGATGCGGGCGCGCCATCTCGAATATCTGCAAAGCCCGTGGCGCGAGTCTTCGAGCATCGCGTTCTACGAGATGAATGCCGCTTTCCATGAAGGCTTGGCCGGGGCGACGGGCAATCGCTACTTCCACTCTGCCGTGCGTCGCCAGAACCAGCTCCGGCGCCTCTCGAACTATGACTGGGGTCTCGGTTTCGAGCGCGTGCAGGTGAATTGCACGGAGCATCTCGCCATGCTCGACCATCTGGAAGCAGGAGAGAACGAAGTCGCCTCAGCCTTGATGCGGAGCCATTTGTTCCGGGCCAGCAAGCTCAAGCTGGGGACGCGACCAGTCGATGAGGCCGACTGAGCCAGCCTGTCCGGGCCCGAGATGGCTGCCCTGCCGCCGAGGCGGTTGACCCGGCCGCGATTTGAGCTCGCAATGGCCGGCATCCCGAATCCGACAGGTCGAGTGCCATGACTGTTCACCAGCGCCCGCAAGCCATCGATCCCGCGAAGCTCGACAAGCTGGCCGAGGTCGCCATCCGCGTCGGCCTCAGTCTGCAACCGGGGCAGGACCTGTTCCTGACCGCGCCGGTCGCGGCGCTGCCGCTGGTGCGTCGCATCGCCGAGCACGCCTACAAGGCCGGCGCCGGCATCGTGACGCCGATGCTTGCCGACGAGGAGATCACGCTCGCGCGCTATCGCTATGCGCCGGATGCGAGCTTCGACAAGGCGCCGGGCTGGCTCTATGAGGGCGTCGCCAAGGCATTCTCCGCCAACACCGCGCGGCTCGCCGTGGTCGGCGACAATCCGATGCTGCTGGCGAATGAAGACCCGGCCAAGGTCGGGCGCGCCAGCAAGGCGAATTCCGTCGCCTATCAGCCGGCGCTGGAGAAGATCGCCGGCTTCGACATCAACTGGAACATCCTGGCCTATCCCAGCGCGGCCTGGGCGAAGCAGGTTTTCCCGGATGATGCCGAGGAGGTCGCGGTCGGCAAGCTGGCGGAGGCGATCTTCGCCGCTTCGCGCATCAACGAAGCCGATCCGGTAGCTGCCTGGGCGGCGCACAACGCGGCGCTGCGGACCCGCCGCGACTGGCTGAACGGCCAGCGCTTCGCTTCTCTGCACTTCACCGGGCCGGGCACCGATCTCGTCGTCGGGCTCGCTGACGGCCATGACTGGCAGGGCGGCGCCTCGCCGGCCAAGAACGGCGTCGTCTGCAACCCGAACATCCCGACCGAGGAGGTCTTCACCACCCCGCATGCGCGCCGGGTCGAGGGTCACGTCTCGAGCACCAAGCCGCTCTCCTATCAGGGCTCGCTGATCGACGGCATCCAGGTGCGCTTCGAAGGCGGCCGGATCGCAGAGGCCAAGGCTGCGCGCGGCGAGGCGGTCCTGAACAAGGTGCTCGACACGGACGAGGGCGCGCGCCGTCTCGGCGAGGTGGCGCTGGTGCCGCATTCCTCGCCGATCTCGAAGAGCGGCATCCTGTTCTACAACACCCTCGTCGACGAGAACGCCTCCTGTCACATCGCGCTCGGCCAGTGCTATTCGAAATGCTTCGTCGACGGCGCGAACCTCACGCCGGAGCAGATCGCGGCGCAAGGCGGCAACAAGAGCCTGATCCATATCGACTGGATGATTGGTTCCGGCGAGGTCGATATCGACGGTGTGCATGCTGACGGCCGGCGCGTGCCGGTGTTCCGCAAGGGCGAGTGGGCCTGAAGCGCGAACGTCTAGCCGACGCACCTTCCGTCATGGTCGGGCTTGTCCCAACCATCCACGTCTCCCTTCGTGGAATGCGGTGTTCAAGACGTGGATGCTCGCCACAAGGGCGAGCATGACGGTGTGTTTCCTCGTCAGGCCGGGTTCGTCCTGAGCCAATCGCCGAGCGACGGGCGATGGTGACCGTCACGACCGGTCGTGGCCGGAGCCGCGATCATCGCGTTGAGCACGGCTTCCTGCGTCGCTTCGGTGGCTGCGCGGAAAAGCGTGTCGATACGGTTCTCGTTGAGCGCGCGCAGCGGGAAGAGATCGTTCGGCTGATCGTGGTCGATCGGATCGGCTGTGGTGAAGGCGACCGCGATGTCGCCGCTGCCATTACCCCAGAAGGCGCCGAGCCGGGCGAGACCGGCGCCGCCGCGCCGCGCGACCCGCTGCAGCTGCCGCGATTCCAGTGGCACGTCGGTCGCGATGACGAGGATGACGGAGCCGCGCTCGCTCTGAGGCCGTGCTCTCGGCGGTGCGGGCCGGCGCCCGTCGGGCAGGACGAGATCGCCCGCATTGCCGAAATTCGCCAGCGCCAGCACGCCGAGCGTGCAGCTGGCCCCGTCGAGATCGAAGCACCGCGAGGCTGTGCCGATGCCGCCCTTGAAGCCGAAGGCGCTCATGCCCGTGCCGGCGCCGACGGCGCCTTCCGCGACTGGGCCTGAAGTGGCAGCGTCGAGCGCGGCGAAGGCGTGTTCCTGCGTCAGCGCGCGGGCGCGGATATCGGAGAGATAGCCGTCATTGCATTCGAGCACGATCGGGTTGACCGTCCCGGTCTCGCGGCCGATGTCGGGATTGTCGGCGAGCGCGCGCGTCACCAGCGCGTCAAAGCCGGTGCCGACGCTCAGCGTGTTGCCGAGCAGGAGGGGCGTCTCGATCTGGCCGAGTTCGGCGAGTTGCATCAACCCCGCGCTCTTGCCGAATCCGTTGATGATTTCGACCGCCGCGCGCATCTTGCGGCGGAAGAGGTTGCCGTCATGCGGCAGCAGCGCGGTGAAGCCCGTGAGGATGTCGCCGTCGCGCAGGGTACAGTGCCCGAGCTTCACCCCCGCCACGTCGGTGATGGCGTTGAGCCGGCCCGGCTGCATGATGCCGCAGGAAAGGCCGAAATCGCGCAGGCGCTGAGTCATGGTGCCGGGTCTCGATGGATCGTTCGGCGGGAATAGCATGGGCGCGTGCCGGCTCAAGCGCGTCGGGCGCGGGGCGGAATGAACGGCGGGGCAGTCCGCGCGTTTGAGATGGCGAAGCAGGGAGTGCGCCGATGTCCGATCCGTTCCATCTGCAGCGTTTCGTCGATGCGCAGGAGCCGGTCTGGGCTGATGCGCTCGCCGAGGTGCGGGCGGGGCGCAAGCGCAGCCACTGGATCTGGTTCGTGTTCCCGCAGATGCGGGGTCTGGGTCTGTCCCCGAACTCCGAATTCTACGGCATCGGCTCGCTCGACGAGGCGCGGGCCTATCTGGCGCATCCGGTTCTCGGGCCGCGCCTCGGAACCGTCACGGAAGCGGTGCTGGCGCATGAGGGGCGCAGCGCGAACGCAATCTTCGGCTCGCCCGACGACAGGAAGCTGCGGTCCTCGATGACGCTGTTCGATGCCGCGAGCGGGGACGGCGCCAACGCCTATCGTGCGGTGCTGCGCCGCTTCTTCGACGGGATCCCCGATCCACGCACCTTGGAGCTGCTTGGCAAGACCTAGCTTCAGCGCGGCTGGACCGTCCCGAGCCCTTGCGCGCGGGCTTGCGCGACGGCGAGATGAGCGAGGGCGAGGTCGGCGAAGGCGACGCCGCGGAAGGCAAAGAGGGAGCGCCCGGCCGCCGCGTTTGGCTGCGGCGTAGCGGCCAAACCGATCAAGTCGTGCTGGAAGGCGACGGTTGTGACGGGGTTGCCGTCGGCGCCGTAGGGCGCGCGCGATTGTTCGAGGCTGTCGGTTGCGAGCAGGTCGAAGGCCGGCAGCGTCTCCGGCTTCCAGCTGCGGCCGGTGTCGACCGCTACTGCCAGGGCGGCCGGCTTCAGGCGTCGCGCATCGAGGAAGGGCGTCATGCCCGCCGCGCCCGGCACCATCGAGATCACGATGTCGCTGTGGGCGAGCAGCGCGCCGGCATCGTCGAGGATTTCGGTGGCGAGCCCGGCTGCGCGTGCCGCTTCGGCGAGGCGTTCGGCGGAGGAGCGGCTGCGGCTGAGCATCAGCGCGTGGGTCAGGCCGGGATAGAGATCGCGGAAGGCGGCGAGATGGGCGTGAGCCTGCAGGCCGCAGCCGACGAAGCCGATGGTCTGCGGCTCGGCCGGTGCCAGAAGCGATGCCGCGGCGGCGCTGATCGCCGCGGTGCGGATCAGCGTGATCTCGTCGCCGTCGAGGACGGCGAGTGGCTGGCCGGTCTCATAGTCGCTGACGCAGATCAGCGCGCTCACGGCCGGCAGCGGTGAGCCGGCAGCGACGGGCGCCATCGCCACCCATTTCACCGTGGCGATCCCCTGCGCCGAGGAGGCGGCTGTCATCGCCTGGAAGCCATGGCCGGGGCCGAGCGTCAGCGTGCTCTTCGGCAGGCTGCGGCTCAGGCCGGCAGCATGGTCGCGAAATCCCTGGAGGACGGCCTCGCGCGCCGCGGCCGGGGGGATCGACAGCGCCCGGACGTTCTCGCGCGACAGATAAAGCAGGGCTTCGCTCATCCCGAGAGCTCCGTAACGGCAAGGCGCGGGGGCGGGACAAAACCCGCGTCAAGGCGGGGGATACAGCCGGGCTTGGCCGGCGTCGAGACGGCCGAACGCGTTGCGACCGGGCGGGATCACAGGATTGACATCTTCATTAACCGGCGTATCGTTCCTTTTATTGCAACTCAAGTTCCATTTAATGGAACTTTTAGGACCGGTCTCGATGTCCATCCTGTCGTCGGCCGTGGATGTGCTTCGTTGCTTTTCCAGCACGCGTCACGATGTGACGGTGACCGATCTCGTGTCGCTGCTGGGCATGCCGAAGAGCAACGCCTCGCGGCTGCTGCGGGCGATGCGGGACGAGGGGCTGCTCGAAACCGTCGGCGACAGCAAGCGCTATCGCCCTTCGCTGCTGCTCAATCAGGTCGGGCATCTCTATCGTTTCGCGGCCTCGCTGATCGACCGCGCCGATGCTGTGGTCGGCAGAATCTCCGATCAGATCGGCCATACCGGCTATATCAGCGTCCGGCGCGGCAACGAGATCGTCGGCGTCACCGCCCATCCCGGCAGCCATGCGCTGCGCGTCGTCACCGCGATCGGCGACCGCATCCCCGCCTTCGCCTCCAGCACCGGCCGCGCCCTGCTCGCCCGGCTTTCGGACGACGAGGTTCGCGCGCTCTATCCGGCCGGCTTCAGCGCGCCCTCAGAGACCGCACCGCAGACCATGGACGAGCTTCTGGCTCGCCTCGCGGTCGTCCGCAGCGCGGGCTTTGCCGAATCCCATGACGAGGCGGTGCGCGGCGTGCGAGCCATCTCGGTCGCCGTCGGCGATCCCGTGAGCGGCGACGAGGTTGCGATCTGCATCTCTTTCCCAGCCGCCACGGTGGAGCCGGCCGAGCGCCTCGCCATCATCCGTTCGCTGGGGGAGGGCGGCGCCGAGATCGCGGCCCTGACCCAGGACAAGCGCTTCTTTCCCTTGAATCTTTCCATCGCGGAGACCGCTCCATGAGCAATCGTTGGCGTATCGGCTTCGACATCGGCGGCACCTTCACCGATTTCATCCTCTACGACTCGCAGGAGCGCTCGGTCCGGCTGCACAAGCGCCTGACGACCCCGCACGATCCCTCCGAAGCCGCGCTGATCGGCCTCGGCGAGCTCGTCGATATGGCCGGGATCACGCTCGCCGATGTCGGCGACATCGTCCACGGCACGACGCTGGTCACCAACGCCGTGATCGAGCGCAAGGGCTCCAAGCTCGGCCTGATCACCACCAAGGGCTTCCGCGACATCCTCGAAATGGGGACCGAGCAGCGCTACGACATCTACGACCTGTTCCTGACCTTCCCCGACCCGCTGGTTTCGCGCGAACATCGTCTCGAAGTGGCCGAGCGCATCGATCGCGACGGCAATGTCGTCACGGCGCTCGACGCGGATGCGGTGCGCAAGGCGGCTCGGGAGCTCGAAGCCGCCGGCTGTGAGGCGATCGCGATCTGCTTCCTCAACAGCTACCGTAACCCGGCCCACGAACAGGACGCCGGCCGCATCGTCCGCGAGACCTGCCCCGAGCTCACCGTCTCGCTGTCGAGCGAAGTCGTGGCCGAGATCTGGGAGTACCAGCGTTTCGTCACGACGGCGGCGAACGCCTATGTCCAGCCGTTGATGCGCCGCTACCTCCAGCGGCTGGAGCGCGAGCTTGCGGCCCGCTCCTTCACCGGCGCGCTCAGGCTGATGCATTCGGCCGGCGGCCTGGTCTCGCCCGAGACGGCGCGCACCTTCCCGATCCGCCTGCTCGAAAGCGGCCCGGCCGGCGGCGGCCTCGCGACCGCGCTCTTCGGCGAGCTCGCCGGCCATAAGGACGTGATCTCCTTCGACATGGGCGGCACCACCGCCAAGGCCTGCATGATCGAGGATGGCCGCGCGGAGATCGCGCCGATGCTGGAAGCCGGTCGCGTCAACCGTTTCGCCAAGGGCTCCGGCCTGCCGATCAAGGCGCCCGTCATCGACATGATCGAGATCGGCGCCGGCGGCGGCTCGATCGCCGCGATCGACGAGGTCGGCCTGCTCAAGGTCGGTCCGCATTCGGCCGGCTCCGATCCCGGTCCAGCGTGCTACGGCATGGGCGGCGTTAAGCCGACCGTGACCGACGCCAATCTCGTGCTCGGCTATTACGATCCGAAATTCTTCCTCGGCGGGCGCATGGCGCTCGATCTGGAGGCGGCGCGCAAGGCCGTCTCGACCGTCGCTGCGCCGCTCGGCCTCTCGATCGAGGAAGCCGCCTGGGGCATCCATAAGGTCGTCGTCGAGAGCATGGGCGCGGCTGCCCGCGTCCATCTCGTCGAGAAGGGCAAGGACCCCCGCCATTACGCCATGGTGGGCTTCGGCGGCGCCGGCCCGGCGCATGCCGTCGACGTCGCCCGCGTGCTCGGCGTCAAGCAGGTCATCATCCCGCCGGCCTCGGGTGCCGCATCGGCTCTCGGCTTCCTTGCCGCGCCACTCTCCTTCGACATGGTGCGCTCGCTGCCCGTCGAGTTCTCGGAAGGCTTCGATGCCGCCGCGGTCAACGCGATGCTCGGCCAGCTCGAAACGGAAGGTCGCAAGCACCTGATCGAAGCAGGGGTGAAGCCGGAGGACGTCACGGTCGAACGCACGGCCGATATGCGCCTTGTCGGCCAGATGCACGACATCTCCGTGCCGCTGCCATCAGGCACCATCGATGCGTCGAGCCTGGATGCCATCCGCGCGGCCTTCAGCAAGGCTTATTCCGCCCGCTATACCTCGGTCTATGAGGGCGCGCGGCTGGAGGCGATCAACTTCCGCGTCCGCTGCGCCGGTCCGGTTCCGACGCTCTCGCTCTCCGGCGCGGCCGGCGGTGGCAATGCGGCCGCCAAGATCAAGGGCACCCGCCGCGCCTGGTTCGAGGGCGGCTGGAGCGACGCGGTGGTCTATGATCGCTACGCCCTGCGCTCCGGCGACACCGTCGAGGGGCCGGCCATCATCGAGGAGCGCGAGGCGACCACGATCGTGCAGCCCGGCGACAGCGTCGCCATCGACGATGTCCTGAACCTCATCATTCATGTCGGTCAGGCGAATGCGGTCGAGACCTCGATCACCGCCGACATGCCGCTGGCTGAGGCCGCGCGCCGGATCGAGGCCGATCCGATCTCGCTGGAGATCATGTGGAGCCGGATGATCAACGTCGTCGAGGAGATGTGGCTGACGGTCTGCCGCACCGCCTTCTCGCTGGTGATCTCGGAAGCGCAGGATTTCGCCTGCGAACTGCTCGATCCGGAAGGCGAGACGCTGGCGCATTCGCCGCGCGCCATGCCGGTCTTCAACCTGACGCTGCCGCGCGCGGTCAAGGCGCTGCTGGAGCGCTATCCGGCGGAGACGCTGAAGCCGGGCGACGTGCTGATCACCAACGATCCCTGGCTATGCGCCGGCCATCTCTTCGACATCGCGGTGGTGACGCCGGTCTTCCTCGGCGAGCGCGTCGTCGGGCTGATGGGGACCGTCGGCCATGTCTCCGATATCGGCGGCACCAAGGACTCGCTGCGCGCCCGCGAGATCTACGAGGAAGGCTTCCAGATCCCGCCGATGAAGCTCTACGAAGCCGGCCGGATCAATGAGACGCTGGTTCGCCTGCTCGGCGAGAACGTCCGCAACTCTGAGCAGGTGCTCGGCGATCTCCACTCCTTCGTCGCGGCCAATGCGATCGGCGCCGAGCGTTTGCAGTCCTTCCTCACCGATTACGGCATGCAGGACCTCAGGGCGCTCGCCCATGTCGTGCAGAGCCGATCGGAAAAGGCGATGCGCGAGGCGATCCGCGCGCTGCCTGATGGAACCTATCACGGCACCGTCTCCAACAACCCGCTGGGCACGCCGATGACCTATCCGCTGGCGCTGACGGTGAAGGGCGACACGATCCATCTCGACTTCGCCGGCGCGCCGCCGCAGCTCCCGCAGGGCGGGCTGAACTGCACGCTCAACTACACGATGGCGCATGCGACCTATCCGCTGAAATGCATGCTGACGCCATCAGTGCGCGGCAATGCCGGCTGCTACCGCGCCTTTTCGATCGATGCGCCGAAGGGCTCGATCCTGAACTGCGACAAGCCGCTGGCGGTGAACCTGCGCACCCGCACCGGCTGGTATCTGGCGCCGAACATCTTCCGCGCGCTGTCCAAGGCGGCGCCGAAGCAGGTGCAGGCCTTCACCGGCCTCCCCGTCGCGGCGAGCGTCTATGGCCGCGACCAGGCCGGCGACACCTATTCCGACATGCTCTTCGTCGGGGGCGGCCAGGGCGGCTCGGCCCATGGCGACGGCAAGTCGGGACTGCTCTACCCGACCTCGGCGGCGAACACCTCGATCGAGACCTTCGAGTCGCGCGTGCCGGTTCTGGTGGTCGAAAAGACCTATCTCACCGACTCCGGCGGCGCCGGGCAGCATCGCGGCGGTCTCGGCCAGCGCGTGCGGCTGCGCAAGCTCTCCGATGACGGGCTTCCGACGCTGGTCTCGCTCTATCCGGAAGGGGTCAACAACCCGATCCCCGGCCTGTTCGGCGGCAAGGCCGGCGGCGGAGCCTCCGGCCGGGTCATCGACGAGCAGGGCCATGTGCTGAAGGACGTCGGCACCGGCGAGCTCGTCCAGGTCAAGGAACCGCATGAGATCGTCGAGCTCGTGCTCGCCGGCGGCGCCGGCTACGGGCCGGCCGCCGAGCGCTCGCGGGAGGCGATCGCCCGCGACATCGCGCTCGGCCTTGTCTCACCCGACGCGGCCAAGCGGGACTACGGCGTGCAGGGAGCGCATGCCACGCAGGACGTCGGCGAGGCCAAGGCCGGCATCCTGGTTGCCTGACGGGCTGCATCGAAACGCAAACAGCCCGCAAGGGGCGATTATGGGGACCGAGGCATGAACAATCCGACTGAAGGGGTGCCTCGGCGGCACCCCAGCCTGTTCGAGCCGGCGACGCTGCTGCTCATCGCCGTGCTCTGCGTCTTCGGCGCGATCATCGGCATGCAGCTTCTGGTGTCGCTCGGCATCACCGCCAATACCTCGCTGATCGGCGCGCTCGCGGCCATGGCGCTGGCGCGCGTGCCGCTCGCGATCTTTGCCCGCTACCGCTCGATCCATGTGCAGAACCTGGCTCAGAGCGCGATCTCCTCGGCCACTTTTGGGGCGGCGAACAGCCTGCTCCTGCCGGTCGGCATTCCCTGGCTGCTCGGCCGGCCGGACCTCGTGCTGCCGATGCTGGCCGGCGCCTTCTTCGCGATGTTGCTGGACGCCTATCTGCTCTACCGGATGTTCGATTCCCGCGTCTTCCCGGCGACGGGCGCCTGGCCTCCGGGCGTCGCGGCCGCCGAGGCGATCAAGGCCGGCGACGAGGGTGGCCGCAAGGCGGTGCTGATGGGCATCGGCTTCGGCACCGGCGTCGTCGCCTCCTTCATCAAGATCCCGCTGGCCTGGATCGGCTTCGCCGGCTCGGCAGCCGTCACCGGCATCCCGATGTCGGCCTTCGGCGTTGCCTTCATCGGCAATGTCTGGGCGCTCACGATGTTCGGCGTCGGCCTGCTGCTGCGCGGCTATTCCGGCCAGCTCTTCGGGGGGCCGGCTTTCGAGACCATCATCCCGAAGGGCGACCTGATGGCCGCCTATATCCCGCACGGCTTCATGATCGGCGCCGGCCTCGTCGCGCTGCTGCAGGTCGCGCTGCTGCTGTTGCGACCGAGCGATGCCAAGAAGAACGAGCCAAAGGCAGGCGTTGGCGATGCGGAGGTGCGCCGCGCGCTCGGCCTCGGCACGATCGGCTATCTTGCCATCGCCAGCTTCATTGCGCTGGTTGGCGGTCTGATGAGCGAGATGTCAGTGGGCATGCTGATCCTGTTCGTGCTCTACGCCGCCTTCGCGGCCTATGTGCATGAGCTGATCGTCGGCCTCGCCGCGATGCATTCCGGCTGGTTCCCGGCTTTCGCGGTCGCGCTGATCACGCTGATCATCGGCATGCTCATCGGCTTCCCGATGCCGGCCTTGGCTTTGCTCGTCGGCTTCTCGGCCGCGACCGGCCCCGCCTTCGCCGATATGGGCTACGACCTGAAGGCCGGCTATTTGCTGCGCGGCAATGGCGCCGACCCGGCCTTCGAGCTTGATGGCCGCCGCCAGCAGCTCTTCGCCGCGATGTTCGCCTTCGTCGTCGCCGGCGCGGTCGTGCTGTTCTCCTACCAATCCTTCTTCGACCAGAACCTCGTCGCCCCCGTGAACAAGGTCTATGCCGCGACGATCAAGGCCGGCGTTGCTGATGGCGTCGCCTGGCAGCTCTTCCTTTGGGCGATTCCCGGCGCGATCCTGCAGTTCATCGGCGGGCCGAAGCGGCAGATCGGCGTACTCTTTGCCACCGGCCTTCTGATCAGCTTCCCGATGGCGGGCTGGGCGGTGCTGGCCGGCATCCTCTGCCGCGTGGTCTGGGAAAAGCTGCGCGGCAAGAGCGGCGAGGGCGATATGGAGGTCTTTGCCGCTGGCGTCATCGCCGGCGACGCGATCTTCTCCTTCTTCGACTCCGTCTCGAAGAATTTCTGGAAGCGTTGAGGGACCGAGGCCCGGACGAGAAACCGCCCGGGCCTTTTTCTTCTGTGCAGGACGAGACCATGAGCAAGCTCGGAACCCTCACCATCGGCCAGGCGCCGCGGGCCGACATCACGCCGATCCTGGATGCCGTGCTCAATGCGGACCTGCCCCAACGCCATGCCGGCGTGCTGGACGGTCTCAGCCGGGCTGAGATCGAACGCGATTTCGCCGCAGTGCCCGGCCAGCCGGTGTTGATCACGAAGCTGCTCGACGGCAGCGCAGTCGTCATCGACCGCACCCGGACCGAGAAGGCGGCGCAGCGCAAGCTCGCGCTGCTGGAGGCCGAGGGCTGCGGCACTATCCTGATGCTCTGCACCGGCCATTTCGAAAGCCTGAGCACGCAAAAGGCGTGGCTCGTCGAGCCGGACCGCATCCTGCCGCCGGCCGTGGCGGCGCTGACCCAGGGCGCGCAGCTCGGCATCATCGTGCCTTTGGCCGAGCAGATTTCGTCAGAGGTCGGCAAATGGACGCCGCTCGGCCGGGCGCCTCTCTATGCCGCTGCCTCCCCCTATGGCGGCGCGGGGGCTTCGGTTGCGGAAGCCGCGCGCGAACTGGCCGGACGCGGGGCCGAAATCCTGCTGATGGATTGCATGGGCTTCGTCGAGCGTCATCGCCACGAGGCGGCGGAGGCCGGCCTGCCGGTCATCCTTTCCAACAGTCTGATCGCCAAGCTGGTGTCCGAGATCGTCTGACGGCGCCGTCGTCCGGCCAGAATGAGAAAGGCCGCCTGTGAGGCGGCCTTTCTTGGGGCTGGGCCGCTTGGAGGCTTACTTTGCGGCGAAGACGCCGAGGCTGCTGGCGGTGATGTCGAAGGAGAGCGTCGCGACGACGGCGGCGCCGCACCAGTTGGAACGACCCGTGCCGGTGGCGATGCCGCGCGGATCGGCCGTCAGCAGGAAGCAGTTGTTCTTGGACAGGTCGGTGTCGTGGTAGCGCAGATCGGCGGTAACGTTCTTCCAGGTATAGGAGACGCCGGCGTTCCAGTAGGTGTAGTCGGGCAGGTTGGTCGGGGGCACGGTCGACCAGATCGCGAGGTTGGTGGTGCCGAGCCAGTAATGGCCGAGCTCGCCGGAGACCGAAAGACCCTCGAGGAAGGGCAGGCTGTACTTGGCCGTCAGCGAGGCGTAGGTGCCGCTCGCGCCGGTCCCGAGCCAGTCCCAGGCGTAGAAGACGTTGGCGCCGAGCGTCAGGCTCTCGGCGAAAGTGTAAGAGACCTTGCCGTAGACTTCCGTGAAGTCGGTGTTCTTCGGCGTCCAGAACACGCCGGCGCCGTCGATCAACTGCTTTTCGGCGGGGTAGTAATACTGCCAGACGCCGAAATCGAAGGAGAGGTCGCCGAATTTCGGCCGGATGCCGCCGTAGAAGTCGATCTCCGCGGTCGGGCTCGTCGCGAGATCGACGTTGGAGCCGTAGACGCCGAGATAGAACAGATTGTTGTAGATCTGCAGCTCGGCGCCGCCCTGGATGGCCGGCTTGCGATCGGTCTGCGAGATGCCGCGGAAATTATAGTCGGTCATGCCCTTCACGCTGAGGGCGATATCGAACCAGGTGATCGCCGGAACGACCGGGGCGGGCGGCGGGCCTTTCTTGCTCGGAAGGTCTGAGGCCTGTGCCACGCCGACAGCGGCGGCCAGACCCAGTCCTAGAATCGAGGAACGGAAACGAACGGACATCTGCAGGAACCCCCTTGCCGCGCATTGATTGCGCTGTCGTCCCAGCAAGCGGACGAGACCGACTTGGGCAAGACGAGGTTTTGGGCGCTTCGCCCACGCAAAAAGCAAAGGCCCCCGAATGGAGGGCCTTCGCGCCTGCGAAATAAGCAAGCCTGTTTTATCCGTTGCGCTGTTGCATTTGCGTCACGCGACCAGCGACTGTTTTCGATGGGTCAGCGCGTCGCGGCCTGACTTGCATAGCCGGCCGTGGACTGGTCCAGGCTGGACGTCCTGAGCCCATTGGCCCGGCGCGGCGGGAGCGGGGCGCTGGTGGCTGTCGGCGTCGCCGGAACGACCGATGCGATCGGCGCGCTGCCGGCACCCTGGTCGGCCGTAGCGCTGGAGCCGCCGCCGAAAACCGGCATGAAGCTGAGCGCGCGTTGCAGCAGGGGCTTTTCCTCTGCGGGAGCCACGGTGGCGACCGGCGTCGAGCCCGCGCTTGCGAGAACCGGCGCCTGGAGGGCGTTGCCGGGCGCGACCTTGGCCAGCTGGGTCGCAGCCGGAGCTGCTGCCGGGCGCGGCGCGGCGGCAGGCTTGGCGGCCACTTCCGCCGGGGCGGCGGCGATGGCGGCGAGAACGGCGTCATTGTCGGCCGAAGCGGCGCGGATAGTGGCCTTCGCCTGGCCCTTGTCGTCGAGCACGACGACGCGCGGGCCGATCGACAGGGCGTCGGCGCGGCTGACGCCGACATCCTTCGAGGCCCAGGAAGCGGAGCGGTTGAGCGCATCGGAGCCGCCGGAGAGCAGCGTCTGCTTGAAGGACGCGTGCTGGTCGCCGTCATCATAGATCAGCCGGATCGCCGGCGTGCCCTTGGCGACCAGCGAAGCGACCTGGACCTCGTCCTGCTGGCGCTTCGCGGCGACCGCGGCCGGAGCCGAGCCGCCGTTGAAGACATAGCGACCGCCGGCCACGGCGACGGCGGGCTCATTCCGGGTGACCTCGAAATAGTCCGTGCCTTCCTTCAGGTTCTTCCAGAAGGCGATGTTCGGGTCGAGACGGTGCTTGGCGAGGTTCTCAGGCGTCATCCGGAAGGGCAGGGCCTGCATCTGCACGGCGCGCTGGCCAGCATTTTGCGCCTCGCGCACCAGCGCGTAGATCTCGCCGATCTGGTCGTCCGTCATCGAGTAGCAGCCGGCCGAGGAGCAGGCACCATGGACCATCAGATGCGCGCCGGTGCGGCCATGCGCCCGGTCATAGGCATTGGGGTAGCCCATGTTGAACGAGACGTAATAGGACGAGTTCGGGTTCATCTGCTGGGGCGCGATGGCATAGAAGCCCTCGGGCGCCATGCGGTCGCCTTCGCGCACCTTCGGGCCGAGCTGGCCGGACCAGCGGCACATCGGGAAGGTCTTGAGCAGGGCGTATTGGCCGTCGGCCTTGCGCTTCCAGACCTCGAGCTCCGACTCCTTCTTGTAGGAGCGGATCAGAATGGGCTGATCCTTGCTCATGCCCTTCTCGGACATCAGCGCGTAGGTCGCGGTCGGGATCGGGATGTTGTGCCGGGCGGAGCCGCGATAACGCTCCTCCTCACAGGCCGCCAGCGTCAATGCAACAAAAGCCACTAGCGCGAGTTGCTTGATTGCCACGTCGTCATTCCCATCGAACGGCAGGCCCAGAGTGCGACCTGTGACTTCGCAAGAGGGCCAAATTGTGCCCGTCGACTCGTTGTAGAAGCGTTAGCCTTGAGGGTTCCTTACCATAGGCTTGCCCCGTCTGGCCACATGGTCAACGGCCGGTAAAGAATCCTGCTTTCGCCGGTGCGAGATATCGCGCGCAAAGATTGCTCAGAGATTGCGCCCGATCGCGAGGAATTTTTCGGCGCGTTTTGCAACAATATCGTCGCCGCCGAGGCCGGCGAGATCGCCGAGCGCAGCTGCGATCGCATCGCCCGCGCGGCTGATAGCCGCGTGCGCGTCGCGATGGGCGCCGCCGGTCGGCTCCTGCACGATCCGGTCGATGATCCCGAACTTCAGCAGGTCCTGCGCCGTGATCTTCATGCCGGTCGCCGCGTCCTGCGCGCGGCCGGTGTCGCGCCAGAGGATCGAGGCCGCGCCTTCCGGCGAGATCACCGAGTAGATCGCATGCTCCAACATGAGCACGCGGCTGGCGGCGGCGATGGCGATGGCGCCGCCCGAGCCGCCCTCGCCGATGACGAGCGCGACGCTGGGGCTGCGCAGCCCGAGCCAGGTCTCTGTCGAACGGGCGATGGCCTCGGCTTGGCCGCGCTCCTCGGCCTCGATGCCGGGATAGGCGCCGGCGGTGTCGACGAAGCTCAGCACCGGCAGGCCGAAGCGGTCGGCCGTTTCGGCGAGGCGCACCGCCTTGCGGTAGCCTTCGGGCTTGGGCATGCCGAAATTGTGCCGGATGCGGGTCTCGGTCGAATCGCCCTTTTCCTGGCCGATGATGCAGACCGGCTCGCCGCGAAAGCGGCCGAAGCCGCCGACGATGGCCTCGTCCTCGCCGAAGGCGCGGTCGCCGGCGAGAGGCGTGAATTCCTCGATCAGCCCGGCGCAGTAATCCTTGAAGTGCGGGCGCTGCGGATGGCGCGCCACCAGCGTCTTCTGCCAGGGCGTCAGCGCCGCATAGATGTCCTTCAGAGCCTGGTTGGCCTTGGCGTCGAGCTTGCCGATCTCTTCCGACAGGGAAATGCCGTCGCCGCGTGCCTCGAGTGCCCGCAATTCATCCGCCTTCGCCTCCAGTTCGGCGACCGGTTTCTCGAAATCCAGATAGCTACGCATCGTGATCCAGTTCAGAATCCGCGCGAAAATCGGGCGGAACAGCGGTTTACGGCACAACCGGCGCGAAAGGCGGCGGACCTTGGCCGCGACCCGGGGAAAATGTCAACCCGTTCGGCTTTCCGTCGGCGGGGCCGCTGCGCGCGGCGTGGGAGCCGGTTGCGGCAGCAGGACCGGCCGCAACGCGAAGCTGCGCCGCGTCGCGCGCAGGGGCGCGCGCCGGTAAAACTGCTTGGTCGCGTCGATGACATGCACGCCCGCAAAGGGCAGCGAGAGGCCGGCGCCGATCTGTTCCCAGACCGGGGCGGAACGCATCAGGAGCCGCCGCTGCAGCGGCGGGACATAAAGCGCCTCCGTCCAATGCTCCGGCGAGAATTCGGCGGCGCGCATCAGGGCGGAGAGCTGGCGGCGGCTGAAGGGGCGGCCCTGGCCGAAGGGCGTGCCGTCCATCCGGGCCCAGAGCCCGCGCCGGTTGGGCACGACCAGGATCATCCGCCCGCCGGGATTGAGCACGCGCGAGACCTCGTCGAGCAGGTCGTCCGGGCTTTCCGTCTCCTCGAGCGCATGGACGAGGACGACCCGGTCGATCGAGGCGGTCGGCAGCGGCAAGAGCGTCGGTTCGACCAGGGCAGAGGCGGAGAGGCCGGGCGTCGGCCAGTTCACCACGCCCTGCGCCGCCGGCATGAAGGCGATGGTCCGCTCGGCCTGCATGCCGAGCACGGAGAGATAGGGCGTCGAGAAGCCGAGGCCGAGGAGCCGCTGACGCGAGCAGTCCGGCCAGAAGCGCAGCATCGTCCGGCCGATGAAGCGCCGGGCCACATGGCCGAGCGGGCTGGCATAGAAGGCGCGCAGATCGACGACGTCGAGAGGCATGGCGCTTGAGATGGAACGCGCGGCGGCCGAACGCAAGGGCCGCGTGGCAGCAGCGGCAGGTGCCGGCTGCGTTGCTGCGGGTTGATCGGGCGCCGGGCATGGCCCATTCAAGAAGACGATCATTCGTCGGCCCGTCGGGCCGACTCTGCCGGAGGAAGCCATGCCGCTCGACCTTCACATCTTCCGCACGCTCAGCGACAATGCCGGCGCGCTGCTCCACGATCCCGGCACCGGCGTCTGCGCAGCCATCGACGTGCCCGATGCCGGCGAGATGCTGGCCGCCGCCCGGCAGAAGGGCTGGACGATCAGCGACATCTTCATCACCCACGCGCATCACGATCACACGCAGGGCGTCGCGGAGGTGAAGCAGGCAACCGGCGCCAAGGTTATCGGCCCGGCCGACGCCCGCGCCAGTGCGCCGCTCGACACGGTGGTCGGCGAGGGCGATGTCGTCGCGCTCGGCGGGGAGCGTTTCGAGATCTGGCATACGCCCGGCCATTCCGACGGCCATCTCAGCTATGTCGGGCGCGGCGCGAAGCTCGCGCTTGTCGGCGACGTCGTCTTCGTCATGGGCTGCGGGCGGGTCCAACCCGGCCAGATGGAGCGGATGTGGATCTCGCTGTCGCGGCTGATGGCGCTGCCGGGCGATACGCGCCTGCTCGGCGGCCATGACTACACTCTGGCCAATGCCCGTTTCGCCCGGTCGGTCGATCCGGCGAACGAGGCGCTCAAGGCGCGCTTCGCCGAGGCCGAGAAGGCCAAGGCCGAGGGCCGCTTCTGGGCGCTGACCACGGTGGCGGACGAGCAGGCGACCAACCCGTTCTTCCGGGCCGGCGAGGGCGCGCTCGCCGCTGCCGTCGGGCTGGCGGGCGTTTCGGCCGACAAGGTCTTCGCAGCCCTGCGCGAAGCCAAGAACCGGTTCTGACCATGCCGATGCGGCTGGACGGGCTGACGGCGGCGGAGGTCATCCGGCTCCTCGAACTGAAGCCCCATCCCGAGGGTGGCCATTACCGCGAGACCTTCCGCGATCCGGCCGGGCCGGAGGGCAGGGGCTTCTCGACCGCGATCTATTACCTGCTCGACACTGGCGAGACCTCGGAATGGCACCGCGTCGATGCCGCCGAGATCTGGCATCACTATGCCGGCGCGCCGCTGGTCATCACGGTCTCGCCGAATGGCCACGACGCCTCGGCTCATTATCTCGGCACTGAGCTTGCCGCCGGCCAGCGGCCGCAATTCGTGGTGCCCGCCGGTTGGTGGCAGAGTGCGACCTCGCTCGGCGCCTGGACGCTGGTTGGCTGCACGGTCGCGCCGGGTTTCGAGTTCTCGGGTTTCGAGATGGCGCCGCCGGGCTGGCGGCCGACGCCGCGCAAGCCGGCGGGGGGATGAGATGCTGACGAAGACCGAAGACAGCGCGCTCGTGCTCGGCTGCGAGCGGCGGATCATCAATGCGTGGCCGGCCCTGTCGACGCTCATCGTCGGAGACTGGGCGCTGCGTTTCGCCAATGGCTATTCCGGCCGGGCCAATTCGGCGACGCCGCTGGTCTATGGCGCCGAGCTCGACGATGCGACGCTCGATCTGATCGCGGAACTCTATCGCGCCGATGGGTTGGCGCCGAGCATCCGGCTGACGCCGCTCGTCACCGAGGCGACCCGCGCCGCAGTGCTGGAGCGCGGCTATCGGGTCAAAGACAAGTCCTTCGGCCTGATCGCGCCGCTCGCCGGCCTCGACGTTTCCGAAGAGCCCGAATTGCAGATCGAGGCGCGGCCGAGCCTGGAATGGACTGCCGGCGTCGCCGCTCTCCAGAGCGGCATCAAGACCCATGTCGGCAATCTCGCCGCGATCGTCGAGAAAATCAGGCTGCCGGCCGCCTTCGCCACCTGGCTGGTCGAGGGCGAGGCCGTCGCCTTCGGCATGAGCGTGGCCGAGCGTGGCATGGCCGAGATCGGCCTGATCTGCGTTCACCCCGATCATCGCGGCCATGGCTATGGCCGCAAGATCGTCAGGGGGCTGCTGGGCTGGGCCGGGGCGATGGGCTGTGGCGATGCCTATCTGCAGGTGGAGCAGAGCAACGCCGTCGCGATCAATCTCTACCGCAGCCTCGGCTTCCGCCAGCTCTATAGCTACGAGACCCGTTTGCTCGACTGAAGCCGTCGTTCTCGGGCTTGTTCCGAGACTTCTGGCCGGAAGAGACGCCGGAGCCTTCGCGTCACGAGATGCTCGGGTCAAGCCCGAGCATGACGGCGGAGCAGCTCAGCGGATCAGCAGCGCCGTGCCATAGAGCCCGACGGCGAACAGTGTGTGGCTGACGAAGTTGAGCAGGCGGATCTGACCGGCATTCGGCTTCTTCGAGGCGGCGATGCCCATGCCCATGCCGGGCTGCAGGATGAACCAGCCACAGCCGATCGTGGCCCAGCCGACGATCAGCGCCGGCAGGAAGGTCGGGTTGCGGGCCCAGTCCGCGCCCCAGATCGCGAGGACGACGCCCGCGAAGGCGATGCCGACGAGATAATGGCAGATCCAGCCAATGGCGAGCTCGCCTGCCACCGGTTCGGATTTGGCGATGTCGGCATGCCACATGCGGCCACGCGGCAGATGGGCGAACCAGCGCCCCGGCATCGCCCAGTTCGGCTTGGGCAGCCCGAAAAGTCGCAGGAGCTGCGCCCAGAGATCGGTGAGCGCCGTCGCGCCTGCCCCGATGACGACCATGCGCAAAATCAGATCAGACACGTTCCGCCCCCAAGGCCGCCTGCCGCGGCTCTTGCCTGTTGGAGCGGCGATTGTGGCGGCGGTCAACTGCAGCGCCTGCCTGTCTGCGCGGGGTGCGGGCTGCATGTGGCGCATCGCCCCGGCGTCGGAACCCCGCGCGCCGTTGCGGGGTTGCCTTCGCGAAACCGCGGGGGAGATTCTTCATGGCCACAGCGAATGCCGAAAAACCACGCAATGCCGGGACCGGGCCGCATGGCGCTGCCGAGCTGCCCTCGGTCACCGTCACCAGCTACAATCTGGAGGTGCGGGACGATGATGGCTTCGTCGGCGACAAGGCGAGCCGCGGTGCTTTCGTCGAGCATCTCGATGCGCTGCGCAGCCATCTGAAACGCAACGGCGACGATCCGCTGAAGGGCAAGACCGCCGAGATCAGCAAGAAGGAGCTGGATGCGCTGATCAAGGAGGGCGAGGCCGCCGAAGCCGCTCTGGTGCTGAGCGCTGTCGAGGGCTTCGCCCAATCGCTTGCCTTCGTCATCCGTCGCTTCGCGCGCCTGAAGAGCTGGGCCGCGGTCGAGCGCATCGTCGTCGGCGGGGGCTTCCGCGAGAGCCGCGTCGGCGAGCTCGCCATCGCGCGGGCCGCGATCATCCTGCGCACCGATGGCCGCGATCTCGATCTCGTGCCCGTCAGCCATCATCCGGACGAGGCGGGTCTGGTCGGAAGCGCGCATCTTGCGCCGAAATGGATCTTCGAGGCCTTCGACAGCCTCGTCGCTGTCGATATCGGCGGCTCGAACATCCGCGCCGGCATCGTCGAGCTCCGGCAGCAGAAGGCGCCCGATCTGGGCAAGGCCCGTGTCTGGAAATCGGAGCTCTGGCGCCATGCCGATGAGCAGCCGAGCCGCGATGAGGCGATCAAGCGTCTCGGCAAGATGCTGCGGGACCAGATCGCGAATGCCGAGAAGGAGGGCCTGCGGGTCGCGCCCTTCATCGGCGTGGGCTGTCCCGGCCTGATCCAGCCGGACGGGGCGATCGAGCGCGGCGCGCAGAACCTGCCCGGCAACTGGGAAAGCAGCCGCTTCAACCTCGTCGACAGCATCCGCGAACTCGTGCCGGAGATCGGCAATCACGAGACGGAAATCGTGATGCACAACGATGCCGTCATCCAGGGACTGAGCGAGATGCCGGCGATGCAGGACGTCGAAAACTGGGCGGTGCTGACGATCGGGACCGGGCTCGGCAATGCGAGCTATCGCAATCGCACGAGTGCCAAGGAAACCGGTAAAGCAGCAGGCAAACGCTGATCCCGGCATAGGTCATGCCATCTTCAGGTCGTGTTTTGCGGCGATGAGCGGGCCGCAGCCGCGATCTGGCTTGCCATGTCCGCTTGCCATCCGAGGAGCATCCGCTTTGCCGGCCGCCGAATTCCGCTCTCCGTCTTGCCTTGCGCGCAAGGCTGTGCCGAGGGTCGATCCCGAGCCGAATCATCCCGGGGAGCAGGGCTGCACCACCATGGCAGGGCGCATGGCACACGCACCGTTCCGCAGCCTGCAGCGGCTTCTGGCCGCCTGCCTGCTGCTCCTCGCGCTGGTGATGGCGGCCGCGGCGCCGTCCTTTGCCCAGACGGCTGCGACCCCTGCCGATCCGAACAGCGCACGGGCGCGGCTCGATGCGGTCCGCACCGAGCTGGCGCAAATTGAGACGACGCTGGCCTCTCCCGAGGCGAGCGATACGGAGCTGCAGCGTCAGCGGATCCGCCTGCAGCCTTCGCTCGATCAGCTGCGCGTCATCATCGCCGAGCAGACGCCGCGGGTCGAGCAGGCCAAGCTTCGCCTCGATCAGCTCGGCCCGAAGCCCGATGCCAATGCGCCGCCCGAAAGCGCCGAGATCACGCGTGACCGCGAGGCCCGCGCCAAGGCCTATGCCGACGCCGACGAGACGCTGAAGATCGCCAAGGCGTCGTTGCTGCAGGCGGAGCAGCTCCAGAGCGCAATCGGCGACAAGCGCCGCGAGATCTTCGCCAAGACTCTATTCGCCGCTGGGCCCTCCGTCGCCAATCCGGAGGTCTGGAGCAACGCGGTCGCGACGGCGCCCGAGGATCTGCGGGCGTCCGGTTACATCTTCGGCGGCTGGCTGGAAGGGGTGACGGACGCCTTCTCCGGGACGCGCGGTGGTGTGGTCGCTCTGGCTTTGCTCGGCGCCGTCCTGCTCTACGTCGCCCGGGCACGCTATCTGCCGCGTTTCAAGGCGCGCTACAGCAACACGCAGGACGCCGGCAATCTGAATTGCCTCTATATAGCGCTCGCCCATATCGTCGCGGGCGCGGCGCCGCCGGTGCTGGCCAGCTGGCTGATCTACAAGGCGCTGAGCACGACGGGGCTGTTGCCGCCGCGCATCCAGCCGGTGATCTGGGCCGTGGTTGTCGGCCTCGCCTTCTTCGCCTTCGTCCAGGCGCTGGCCGATGCCCTGTTCGCGCCGTCCAGCCCGCAGCGTCGTCTGGTCCGCGTTCTCGACCCGACGGCCCGCAGTGTCGTCTGGATCGCTTCTTCGCTCGCGCTCGTGATGTCGGTGGGCAAGGTCTTCGAGGCCTGGCTCCAGGCGATCGCCGCAGGCCTCGCAATCTCGATCATCGTCAAGGCGTTGTTCGCCATTCTTTTCGCCCTGACGCTGATCGCCGGGCTCTACCAGATTCGCGATGACGACGAGGTCGAGCAGGAGGCTTGCCTCGGCCCCTATGTGCCGGTGGACGGGGCAAGCCTCGGCCCGGTCCGGATTCTCGGCTGGATCATCGGCTTCCTGATCATCGCCTCGGCGCTTAGCGGCTATGTCGTCTTCGCCGCCTTCCTGGCCGAGCAGACGCTCTGGATCGGCGTCGTCGCTTGCCTGTTCCTGCTGGCCTTCCAGTTCATCGATCTCGGCCTCCCACGGCTCCTGACGGGCAAGGGCCGTTTCGCCCTGACGTTGAGGGCCGGCATGGGGCTGCGCAGCACCACGCTGGACAAGGTCGCGGTTATCAGTGTCGGCGTCCTGAAGCTCCTGCTGATCGTCGTTACGGTTCTCATGGTGCTCGCGCCTTGGGGGCTGGAATCGACCGATTTTCTGGTTTCGCTGCGCGCCGCCTTCTTCGGCTTCCAGGTCGGCGGCGTCACGATCTCGCTTTCGACCATCGTCGTCTTCGCCTTCGTCTTCGGGCTCGGCATCGCCGCGACGCGGGCGCTGCAGCGCTGGCTCGACAATCAGTTCCTGCCGACGACGGCGCTCGATCCCGGGCTGCGCAATTCGATCAGCACGGCGGCGGGCTATGTCGGCTATATCGGCGCGGTGGCGATCGCGGTCTCGGCGGTGGGCCTGAGCCTCGAGCGTCTGACACTCGTCGCTTCGGCACTGTCGGTCGGTATCGGTTTCGGCCTGCAGTCGGTGGTATCGAACTTCGTCTCGGGCCTGATCCTGCTGTGGGAGCGGCCGATCCGCGTCGGCGATCAGGTGCTGGTCGGCGACATCGAAGGCATCGTCAAACGCATCAATGTCCGCTCGACCGAGATCGCGACCTTCGACCGCTCGACGGTGATCGTCCCGAACTCGAACCTGATATCCGGCGTGGTGCGCAACCGCGTCCGCAACGACCGCACGGGCCGCGTGCTGATCGCGCTCTCCGTCCCGCGCACCCTGGAGGCGGGGCAGGTGCGGGCTATGCTGTCGGAGGTCGCCGCGAACCATGGCGACGTGATGCAGAAGCCGCCGCCGGTGGTGCAATTCAAGAAGCTCGGCACCACGACGATGGATTTCGAGCTGGTCTGCGTGGTGGGAGATGTCGAAATCGTCGGGCGCGTGACCAGCGACCTGAACTTTGCCATCCACAAGCGCCTCGCCGATATGGAGCCCGCGGCCGCCACGCCTGAATTGATCGTGCGCGGGCTGGAAGGCGTCGAGCACTCCCTCGACAGCATCGCTACGGCAGTCGGGCGGGGAGATGCGGGCGGGCAGGCGAAGCGGGCGGCGGTGAAGCCGCCCGCGTCTGCCGTTGCTCGCCGTTCCCGCAAGCTGGCCCAGGCTGAGGAGACCGAGGAGGCCGCCGAAGCGGCGAAGCCCGCCCCGCTCCCTGTGCTCGAATCCGCCAAAGAAGACAGCAAGGAATGATCGGATGCCCAGCCTTTTGCGCCACGCCGCCGGCCGGCGCGCGATGACCTGCCCGGCCGCGCTGGTCGGCGCGCTCGCCCTTCTCGGTGTCGCCGGTTGCACCGAGCCGCAGCGCCAGGGCCAGCCGGCGTTCTATCGCGACCTCGGTTCCGCCTCGGCCCAGGTCGATGCGGAGCAGGCGCGGGCGATGATCTCGGCCTATCGCCTCAATGCCGGGCTCGGCACGCTGACGCTCGACCCGGCATTGGTGGAGGCTGCGCAGCGCGAGGCGGCGGCGATGGCGGCCTCCGACAAGCCGGTGCAGGCCGATGCGGTCAAGGCCCGGCTTGCCAGGGAAGGACAGCCGGGGGCCGAGGCCAATCTCTCCGCCGGCTACCGGCGCCTCGCCGAAGCCTTCTCCGGCTGGCGGGACTCGCCCCAGCACGACCGCGTCATGAAGGATGCCAGGGCCAAGCGCATGGGCATCGCGACCGCCTATGCGCCGGGCTCGAAATATCAGGTCTACTGGGCGCTGATCGTCGCGCCGTGACGCTGGAGCACTTCCACGTTTCGCAGAAGCGTGGACGTGCTCCATCTCTTTGTTTTGCTGCATTTTCTTCACGCGAACCGGTGTCCGCCTCGCTCGAAAATGCTCTGGCGGCCGGGGCTCTCGCTCCCGCCACGGGCTGTCAGCGGCTGCGGGCTGCGCCCCTTACGGCGCGGCGCGGACGAGGCTAGCCTGCGGATCATGCCTCCACGACCCCGCAAGCCCCTTTCCCTGACGATCCAACAGGCCCGGCGCATCTGGCTGCACGCCCAGCGTCTCGATACGCGCGAGCCCTTCGGGGCCGGGCCTGCCGCGGCGCGGGCGGCGGTCGAGCAACTCGGCTATGTGCAGATCGACACGATCAACGTGATCGAGCGCTGCCACCATCACATTCTCTATGCCCGCATTCCCGGTTATCGCCGGGCCGATCTCGCCCATCTGCAATCGATCGAGAAGAGCGTCTTCGAATACTGGACGCACGCCCTGTCCTACGTGCCGACCCGCGACATCCGCTATTTGCTGCCGGAGATGAAGGCGCATCGCGCGGAGCCGAAGCGTTGGTCGGCAGTCGGTGCGCGCGAGGAGACGCGCAAGCTCCTGCGCCGCATCCGCAAGGACGGTGCGCTGACGATCCGGGACATCGAGGAGGAGCTGATCGAGAAGGCGCATCTATGGGCCAGCAAGAAGCCGTCCAAGGGCTTGCTGGAGCGCGCCTTCTACGACGGCGAGCTCGCGATCTCCGCGCGCTCCGGCATGCTCAAGACCTATGAGCTGTTCGACCGGCACTTCCAGTGGGAGAAAAAGCCGACACCGGCGAGCGAGCGGCAGGTCACCGCCTACAAGCTCGACCGTGCCCTGCGCGCGCAGGGGCTCGTCAGCCTCGATTCCGCCTGCCATCTCGACGCGCCCAGCAAGAAGGCGGTGGCCGAGCTGATCGCGGCCCGCGTCAAGCGCAAGGAACTTGTCGAGGTCGCGGTGGAGGGCGCCGGCAAGACGCAGCATTGGGCGACGCCGGCATCGCTGGAGCTGTCGGAGGCGCCGGAAGAGACGCTGATCCACATCCTCTCGCCCTTCGATCCGCTGATGATCCAGCGCAAGCGGGCGAAGCTCTTCTTCGATTACGCCCATATCTTCGAGGCCTATCTGCCGAAGGAGAAGCGGGTCTACGGCTATTTCGGCCTGCCGGTACTGGCGGGGGACCGTATCGTCGCGGTGCTCGACCTCAAGACCGACCGCGCCGCCGGCAAGCTCCTGATGCAGCAATGGAGCTGGCTCGACGGTTATGAGGCGCCGGCGCTGAAGGCCGCGATCGAGGAGGAGCTGCAGCGCTTCGAGCGCTTCCAGCTCGGGCGGGGCGAAGCCGAGGTCGAGCCGCTGCCCGAGATCACAAAAATGTCGGCTTGATCGGCGCTGTTGCGCCCATCGGGGGCGGAAGGCGCGAAACGAGCGGATGACGGCGAATTTCCGGACCGGTGATTTCGTGCCGCCGCAGGATGCGGCCTGAGCCATGTCGGCCGCGATTCGCATGCGCCGGGCGATGCCCGATCCCGGCCTGCCAACCGCATTGCTCGTCCATGTGGCACTGCTGGCCTGGCTCGCTTTCGTCACTGTCCAGCAATTCGACCAGACCCCGGCCTTCGTCGAGCAGAGCGTCGATGTCGAGCTGCAGACGCCCGAGCAGTTCGAGGCGATGATGCGCCCGCCGCCACCGCCACCCGCGCCGCCGGCCGAGCCTGCTCCGGTGCTGCAGTCGGCTCCGCAACTGCCCCTGCCGTCAGCCCCGGCACCCGCGGAGCCGCGGGCCTCGGCCGAAACGGACGGGCTGGTCCGGCCGCGGCGCCTGCTGTCGCAGCAGGTTCTGGCCGATCCGCGCAGCCGGGAGACGTTGGCGCTGCTGCCGCGGCTGGCGCCAGATGAGCGCGCCGAGCAGCTCTGCGGGCTGGAGGCCATGGGCCAGATCCATGCCTGGCAACGCAGCTACGAGCCCGACCGCGTCAGTGCCTATGCAACGGCCGACACCCGCTATGCCGGCCATATCATGCGGGCGGAGGGGGCGGCTTTCCGCAGCAGGCGTCGCTGGTACGGACTGCGTTTCGAGTGCACGATTTCCCCCGATCTCAAGCGGGTGACGGCGTTCGCCTTCCAGGTTGGCGATCCGATTCCGCAGGCCCGCTGGGAGGCGCTCGGCCTGCCGGCCGTGCACTGAGGCAGCGCGTCGTCAGGCGCCCAGCAAGTCGATCAGCGGCGGAATCAGCGGCTCGTCGGCCGGCGGCATGGCGAGATCGCGCAGCTTGCCGGGGCGGACCCATTTCAAAGCCTGGCCCTCGCGGGAGGCGACGCTGCCTTCCCAGCGCCGGCAGATATAGAGCGGCATCAGCAAGTGAAATTCGGGAGAGGCGTAGCTGGCGAAGGTCAGCGGCGCGAGGCAGTTCTCCTTCACGGCGATACCGAGTTCTTCATGAAGCTCGCGGATCAGCGCCGGCTCCGGCCGCTCGCCGGCTTCGAGCTTGCCGCCGGGGAATTCCCAGAGGCCAGCGAGCGCCTTGCCCTCGGGGCGCCGCGTGACGAGCACGCGGTTGTCGGCATCGATCAAAGCGCAGGCGACGACGAGGAGCAGCTTCACGGAGGTGGGACTCAGTTGCCGGAGAGGATGACCTGGACGGGCTCGGTTTCTTTGCCCGTCAGCGTGACGCTGTCATAGACCAAGCCGCCCTCCCGCGTGAAGGCGTTCTCATCGCCCCAAATCACCTGGGTGGTGACGAAATAGGAGCCCGGCGCGACCTTGTCGAAGGCGAAGCGGCCATTGGCCTCGGCCTTGGTCGTGCGGGTGTATTCGGCATAGGCCGGATCGACCGTGTCAGCAGCCGGGTAGGCGTGATGCGGGACGTATTTGCCCTGGCCGTAGAGATTGGCGAAGCGCTCGCGGGCAAAACCGGTGGCGGGGATGAGGCGCACGACCTGGCCGGCGGCGTTGACCACCGTGCCGCTCGGCTTGGTGCGGAAGGCATGTCCGGCGATGACCCCGTTGCCCGGCTTCTTGATGACGGCAGCCTCGTCCGTGGAGAACGCCACAGTAGCCGGCTGGCGCTCGACGCAGCCAGCCATGGCGGCTCCAGCCAAGATGGCTGCCGCGATAGTCCCGATCCTCATGAGGCCCCCACCTTGCGCGGCGCCGTCGTGACGAGGAAGACGCCGGCCAGGATGATGCAACCGCCCAGGATTTGACGCAACCCCAGGTGTTCATGCAGGACGATGACGCCGAGGATCACCGCTACCGTTGGCACGAGATAACCGGTCATCGCGGCCCGCGTCGGCCCCGCCGCGCGGATCAGCCGCATGAAGACGGTCACCGGGATAGCGGTGGCGACGATGCCGAGGGCCAGCATCGCCGGCAGATGGCCGCCAAGCGGGACGAAGGCCGCGGGGCCGAGCACGACGAGCGTCAGCGCGGTCGCGATGGTGCCGGAGAACATCTGCTGGCCCAATGCGAGCCGGGCCGGATCGCCCGTCGCGGTCGGCACGGTGCGGACATAGAGATTGGCGACGGCGTAGCTCAGCGTCGCGCCGATCATGGCGAGGACGCTCAGCGCGGTGCCGCCGCCCTCGAACAACCGAGGGCCGATCAGCAGCGCGACGCCAGTCATTCCAAGCAGGATGCCGCCGAAGCGACGCCGGCTCAGCCGCTCCTCGGAGAAGATGAGATGGGCGGCAAGCGCGGTGACGAGCGGTCCCGCCGACTGGATCATCGCTGCCGGCCCGCTGGCGAGCTGGATCAGCGCGTAGCCGACGAGCACGTTCGGCAGCCAGCCATTGGTGGTGCCCAGTACGAGCCAGGGCAGGATCTCGGCGCGCCGCGGCAAGGGGCTGCGCCCCCGCCCCAGGCTCCAGAGCGACAGCACGGCAGCGCCGAGCAGGCCGCGGCTGGCGGCGATCGCCAGCGCCGAAACCTCGCCGCTCATCAGCTTGATGAACAGGTAGCTCGACCCCCAGAGCAGGGAGCAGATCGCGAGGTTGACGGCGATGAAGCTGCGGCTGGGTTCCTGCTGCGGCGCGGCCTCAGGAGCGATAGTCGCCATTGATCTCGACATAGGCCTTGGTCAGGTCGCAGGTCCAGACCGTGGCCTTGCCGCGTCCGATGCCGAGATCGGCTGTGATGACGATACTGTCGCCCTTCATGTAGTCCGACACCGCCTGCTCGTCATAGGACGGAGCGCGAGCACCCTGCTTCGCCACGAGGATGTCGCCGAAGCCGATATCGAGCCTGTCGCGATCGGCCGGCTCGCCGGCCTTGCCGACGGCCATGACGACGCGGCCCCAATTGGCGTCCTCGCCGGCGATGGCGGTCTTGACCAGCGGCGAATTGGCGATGGAGAGCGCGACCCGCTTGGCCGAGCGGGCCGACGCCGCGCCGCTGACGCGCACCTCGACGAATTTCCGCGCGCCCTCGCCGTCCTTGCAGACGAGATGGGCGAGTTCCAGCAGGATCGAGTTCAGCGCCCGCTTGAAGCCGGAGAGGCGGGTATCGTTGATTTCGGTGATGGCGGGCACGCCGCGCTCCGCTGCCTTGCCGGTGGCGAACAGCATCAGGGTGTCCGAGGTCGAGGTGTCGCTGTCGACGGTGACCGCGTTGAACGAACCCTTCACGCCCTTGGAGAGCATGGCCTGGAGCACGGGCGCGGCAATCGGGGCATCGGTGAAGACGAAGGAGAGCATCGTCGCCATGTCCGGCGCGATCATGCCGGCGCCCTTGGCGATGCCGGCGATGACCACTTCCTTGCCGTCGATCTTGGCCTTGCGGGTCAAGGCCTTCGGAAAGGTGTCGGTGGTCATGATCGCCTTGGCGGCGTCGATCCAGGGGCCCTCAGCGGCACGCTTGGCGCAATCGTCGAGCACACCCGTGAACTTGGTCGCGTCCAGCGGTTCGCCGATCACGCCGGTCGAGGCGATGAAGACCTCCTGCGGCTTGCAAGCCGCAGCCTTGGCGGCGATCTCGGCGGTGAGCTTGACCGCGTCACGACCTTTCAGGCCCGTGAAGGCGTTGGCATTTCCGGAATTGACGACGATGGCGCGGGCAGAGCCTTGCGCGAGGTTCTCGCGGCACCAATCGACCGGGGCCGACGGGCATTTCGAGCGCGTGAAGACTCCGGCGACCTGGGTCCCTTCGTCGAGCAGCGCGAACCAGACGTCCTGGCGGCCCTTGTAGCGGATGCCCGCCTCGGCGGTGGCGAAGCGCACGCCCGGAACCGGCGGCACCTTGGGCTGGCGCTTCGGCGCGAGCGGGGAAACGGGGACATCCTTGCCGGCCATCGGAGCTCCTCCTGCGGAGCACTGCTCGAAGACCGGCGAATCGTTTACTCACCGGGGCAGTGCGTCTCGTTCAGAAGCCGTCTGCCGCAGGCCGATGACGAAAACAAGAAGGGCGGCCGCAAGGGCCGCCCGCAAAATTGAGGGTTTGCGCCATGCTCGGGCTCGCCCGAGCACCTCTCACCGGAGATTCTCGGCTCTGCGCTTTGCCTCGCCCGAGAATGACGACGTCGGATCAGTTCTTCTTCGGCTCGGCAGGCTTGGCGGCATCCGGGGCCGGAGCGGCGGGCACCGCCGGCTTGTCGAGGCGCTCGATCTTGGCCTTCTCGCGCATGGCAAGCACGAGGTCCTGCTGGGCCTTGCGCTCGAGATACTGGTCGATCTGCGGCTTCACCGAGGCGAAGTCGGGCAGCGGCTTGGAGCGCTTGTCCTCGAGCCTGATGACGTGCCAGCCGAACTGGCTCTTCACCGGCTCGGAGACCTCGCCCTTCTTCAGCTTGAAGGCGGCCTCGGCGAATTCCGGCACCATGCGGTCCTTGGTGAACCAGCCGAGATCGCCGCCCTCCTTGCCGGAGCCCGGATCCTTCGAAACGTCGGCGGCGACCTTGGCGAAATCTTCGCCCTTCTTCAGCCGCTCGACCACGGCCTTGGCCTGGGCCTCGTCCTCGACGAGGATGTGGCGAGCATGAACCTCTTCCTCGGGCGTCATCGCCTTGGTGGTCTCGTCGAAGAGCTTCTTGGCGGCGTCGGCGGTGACGGCCTTCTTGCCTTCGCGCGTCAGGTACTCGTCGAGCAGCACCTTCTCGCGATAATAGGCGAGGCGGGCCGCGAAATCGGGCGTATCGGTGATCTTGGCGTCGGCCGCGGCCTTGGCCCCGAGCTTGAGGTCGACGAGATAATTGATGACCTCGTCGCGCTTGCGGTCATCGGGGAGCTGGGCGAGGCGCTCGCCGAGATCCTCGCTGGCAAGCTGGATGTCCTTCTCGGTAATGGCGATGCCGTCGACCTTGGCGACGACCTTGTCGGCCTGGGCGAAGGCCGGTCCAGTCAGCAGCGCGAAGCCGAGGAAGGCAATGAGACGGGCTGAGTTCATGAGTGACGGCCTTTCGTCGGAAAACCCGAGACGCTTTGGCGGCTGCACTGCCAGCTGAACGCGGCAAAGGCAAGGCGGTTCAAGCGATTGCAGCGACCGATCACGCAGCTTTGCACCGCCCGGAGGGGCGCGCGATGCCGCAACGTCGTGCGATCTCAAGCTTCCGCCCTTGGAAGCAGCCGGGAAAACACCCACATCCAGAGCCGAATTCACTTGCCGTTTCGCTGCCGATTGGACGAAACGCACGCTGGACCCTGCCCGCGCACGCGTCTAAACACGCGGTCGCATTTCGAGAATACCGGGCTTCCGACCCAGGCGCGAAAGAGGTCCGCGCCGGCCGGGGGCTCAAGCATCACCTGAAAGGCCCAACATGCTTGGCGCGCTCGCAAAGAAACTCTTCGGCTCGTCGAATGACCGCCGCGTCAAGGGCTACCAGCCCCGCGTCGCCGCGATCAACGCCCTCGAGAACGAGATCGCCGCGCTGAGCGACGAGGCGCTGAAGGCGCGCACCGACGAGTTCAGGCAGCAGCTTGCCAATGGCGCCAAGCTCGACGACCTGCTCGTGCCGGCTTTTGCCACCGTTCGCGAGGCGGCCAAGCGCGTGCTCGGCCAGCGCCCCTACGACGTCCAGCTCGTCGGCGGCATGGTGCTGCACGAGGGCGCCATCGCCGAGATGAAGACCGGCGAAGGCAAGACGCTGGTCGCGACCCTGCCGACCTATCTCAATGCGCTCGAAGGCAAGGGCGTCCACGTCGTCACCGTCAACGACTACCTCGCCCGGCGCGACGCCGAGTGGATGGCGAAGCTCTACAACTTCCTCGGACTCACGGTCGGCATCATCGTGCACGGCCTCGATGACGAGGAGCGCCAGCGGGCCTATGCCTGCGACATCACCTACGGCACGAACAACGAATTCGGCTTCGACTATCTCCGCGACAACATGAAATACGACGTCGCGCAGATGAGCCAGCGCGGCCACCACTTCGCCATCGTCGACGAGGTCGACTCGATCCTGGTCGACGAAGCGCGCACGCCGCTGATCATTTCCGGCCCGCTCGACGACAAGTCCGAACTCTATGTCGCGATCGACAAGGTGCTGCCGGGCCTCGTCGCCGGCGATTACGAGGTCGACGAGAAGCAGCGGACGGTGGCACTGACCGAGACCGGCAACGATCATATCGAGGAGCTGCTGCGCGAGGCCGAGATATTGAAGGAGGGCGATCTCTACGACGCCCATAACGTCACGCTGGTCCACCACGTCAACCAGGCGTTGCGCGCGCATTCGCTGTTCACCCGGGACAAGGACTACATCGTCCGCAATGACGAGGTGGTCATCATCGACGAGTTCACCGGCCGCATGATGCCGGGGCGGCGCTATTCGGAAGGGCTGCACCAGGCGCTTGAAGCCAAGGAACAGGTCACCGTCCAGCCCGAGAACGCGACGCTGGCCTCGATCACCTTCCAGAACTATTTCCGGCTCTACGGCAAGCTCGCGGGCATGACCGGCACGGCGGCGACCGAGGCCGACGAGTTCTTCCAGATCTACAAGCTCGAGGTCGTCGAGATTCCGACCAACGTCCCGATCGCCCGCAAGGACGAGGATGACGAGGTCTACCGCACCTTCGAGGAGAAGGTCCGCGCCATCATCCGCGAGATCCAGGCGGCGCAGGCCAACGGCCAGCCGATCCTGGTCGGCACCACCTCAATCGAGCGCTCCGAGCTCGTCGCCGGCATGCTGGAGAAGGCGGGCTACAAGCTGCTCGACTTCACCGACCCGACGGCGCTGGAGCCGGTCTACCAGGCGGCGCGCGAGGGCAAGACGACAAAGGCCTTCGCCGTTCTGAACGCCCGCTTCCACGAGCAGGAGGCCTATATCGTCGCGCAGGCTGGCGTGCCCGGCGCGATCACCATCGCCACCAACATGGCCGGCCGCGGCACCGACATCCAGCTCGGCGGCAATGCCGATATGCGGATCAATCACGACCTTGCCGGCATCGAGCCGGGCCCGGAGCGCGACGCCAAGGCGGCGGCGATCCGCGCCGAGGTGGCCGATTTCAAGCAGCGCGTCCTGAAGTCCGGCGGCCTCTACATCGTCGGCACCGAGCGCCATGAGAGCCGGCGCATCGACAACCAGCTGCGCGGCCGCGCCGGGCGCCAGGGCGACCCCGGCCGCTCGAAGTTCTTCCTGTCGCTGCAGGACGATCTGATGCGCATCTTCGGCTCCGACCGGATGGACGGCATGCTGACGAAGCTCGGCCTCAAGGAGGACGAGGCGATCGTCCACCCCTGGATCAACAAGGCGGTCGAGAAGGCGCAGGGCAAGGTCGAGGCGCGCAACTTCGACATCCGCAAGAACATCCTGAAGTACGATGACGTCATGAACGACCAGCGCAAGGTGGTCTTCGAGCAGCGCCGCGACTTCATGCGCCAGGCCAGCGTGCGCGAGACGATCGACGACATGCGCCACGGCGTGGTCGAGGATGTCGTCGCCCGCCACATCCCGGAAGACGCGTATCCCGAGCAGTGGGATACTGCCGGCCTCAAGCAGGAGGTGATCCAGTCCCTCAACCTCGACCTGCCGGTCGAGGACTGGGCCAAGGAAGAGGGCATCGCCGACAGCGAGATCCGCGAGCGCATCCGCAAGCTCGCCGACGAGGATTATGCCGGCCGCATCGAGCGCAACACCGACGAGGTCATGACCTATGTCGAGAAGCAGGTGCTGCTGCAGTCGCTCGACCATCTCTGGCGCGAGCATCTGGTCACGCTCGACCATCTCAGGCAGGTCATCGGCTGGCGCGGCCTCGCCCAGCGCGACCCGCTGCAGGAATATAAGCAGGAAGCCTTCGAGCTGTTCGACGGGCTGATCGGCCAGCTGCGCCAGCAGGTCACCGGCCATCTCTCGCGCGTCGAGGTCCGCTTCGAGCAGCCGGAAGATCAGCAGGCTCAGCAATTCGCGCAGGACGGTGCCGGCTCAGGCTTCGGCGGCGGCGACTACGGGGGCGGTGGCGTGCAGTTCGCCGCGGTCGATGCCGATACGGAGGTTCTGGACCGCAACCCGGCCGATCCGGCGACCTGGGGCAAGGTCGGCCGCAACGAGCCCTGCCCCTGCGGTTCCGGCAAGAAGTTCAAGCACTGCCACGGCCAGTTCGTCTGAGGCAGCTTTTCCCGCTGACGATCCCCGCGCCCGGCCCTGTGCCGGGCGCAATGCGTTTCAGGGCCGCTTGCGACGTTTCGCGGCGACATTTGCCGCCGATCAGAGCGAGGAGCCGATCTCCTGCTGTCTCGCCGAGCGGGGCCGCGTGCCGAGCCATGCCGGGCGTGCGAAAAGAAAAGCCAGCGGCGTGCCCCTGACCAGCCGGTGCAGCAGCAGCGGCACGGCGACTGAGATCGCGGTCAGCAGCAGCGCGGCGACGCCGGGGTCGAGCGGGATGCCGGAGCGCAGCAGCACGGCCCGCCCGATCACCATCGGCAGGAAGAAGGCGAGATAGATCGGCAAGGAGTTGCGTCCGCAATAGTCGAGCCAGGGCAGCTGCCCGGCCACCAGCACCGCGCTGAGCAGGATCCCGGCCACTCCGGCGATGCCCAGGAGCAGGTGCACGCCCGGCGCCGCATTCTGGACGTCGTGGCCGAGAAAGGGCGTAGCGAGCGCGCTGAGCGCGAACCAGCCGGCCCAGATCGCGAAGGTCTTGCGGCGATGGTCCGCAGCCCTGTCCGCGGCGGCGCGGATTTGCGCCGAGAACACGGCTCCGGCGAGGAAGAAGACGAAATAGGCGGTGAACTGGTCGGGCACCATCCAGCCGGTGCTCAGCGGGGCGAGCGCCAGCAGCGCTGCCGCGATCAGCGCCGCATGGCGCCAGCGCCAGACGGCCTTGGCAACGGCGAAAAACACGGTGAGCAGATAGATGAACCAGAGCACGCCGAAGGGATCGACGAGACCGAGCGCATAGTCCTGCGCGAACCCGGAGAAGCCTGCCTCGCCCCAGGGCGGAAAGCGCATGAGCGCGTTGATGGAGAACCAGAGCAGGTAGAAGTAACTCAGCGGCACGATCTTCCGGTCGAGGAAGGCGTTCCAGCCGAGCCCGACGAGACGTGGCACGAACAGGCCCGAGAGCAGGAACAGGCCGGGCATGCGGAACTGCTTGGCCCAGGCGATCAGCGGGTCGATCCAGCTCTCCTGCCCCGTGGCGCCTTCGAGCCCGCCGGCCACATGCATCAGCACGACCAGGATGATGCAGATGCCCTTGCCCGTATCGACCCAGCCGATGCGGCTGGCCGGGCGATGGGGCGTTGCAGTCGTTTCAGCCATGATGCCGGTTCCTCCAAGCGGAGCTTGGCACGGCCGGCTTAGCAGGGGGTTAGCATCGCTGCCGGGCAGGATCGGGTGCCGTTAAGCTTCCAGCAAGGGTGGCGAGCAGCCTTGTGAGGGGCAGACACGGCTTGGATGGCCCGGCCGCTTCGAGCCGACAATCCGGCCGGGATTGTGCTCACTGCTCCTTCTCATAGGCGGCATATTGCTCGGCCGACATGCCCGGAAGCTTTTGCACGAAGGCGACGACGGCCCGCAGGTCCTCGTCGCTATGGGATTCGGCGAAGGCCGGCATCCCCGTCATCCGAACGCCGTTCTTGACGATCCAGAAGATCTCGGCAGCGCTCCAGCGCTGGATCGTGTCAGGCAGGAATGGTGGCTCTGGATTGAGGCCCTTGCCGATATCGACCGGGTCCTTCCCCGGGCCGCCATGGCAATAAACGCAGGTCTCGTCGTAGAGGCGGAACCCGCGGGCCATGTCGGTGGACGGTGCCGGCGCGGGCACGCTGGCCGCCTGGCGAGCCACCGATTGGCGCATGGCGGTCTGCAGCAGGAAGAAGACCGGTGCGCTGTGTGGTTCGCGGGCGGCGATATTGACGAGGCCGCCGAAGACGACGGCGAGGCCTGCGATGGCCAGGAGGATGAAGGCTGAGACGAAACCGGCGATGAATCGCATGGCGCCCTCCCGCGCGGGATGCGGCCCGGCTGTCGCTTCGTTGCCGGGCGACCGTTATGCTGCGGCTGATCGATGCTACCTGAATGATAGAGGGGCGAACAGCGCCTGCCGGCCGAGGCTGGCTTCATCGTTGTCCGAATTGTCCCGCGACTGGCCTTTCACCGTCCGGGCGGGCAGATTGCGCTCCTGAACTAACGAAAGGCATTCCCGAACATATCCGTCTGACGAGCCGGCGCGCCTATGCCCGGCTGCATATAGGCCGGCCCATCCGCCCTTTTGCTGGGAACGGTATCTTGCGTGACGCAACCGACTGGCCCGAGAAGGATGAGCACCACGGTGACACAGCGTTTCAGCACGGCGAACTCCTTCGTTGCATTTCGGAACCAGCGCCAGGCGCCTTCTTCGGAGCGCTCCGCATTTCCCCTATTATTCGTACGCCTTGAAGCTGGAAAGCTGTCCCTTGGGACGATCTGCGACAGGAGATCGAATTTCGCTGTCGCATGACGGCAGGCGCGTGACGGTGACAATCGAGAGCAGACATGACCGAGGTCCGGCTTGGGTCGGGAGCTGCCATGCTGTTGGCGTAGCGACTGGCCTGCGATAACGCTCGGATCATCCTGCCACCGGCGACTGCCCCTCATGAACGATGCCTCTGTATCTGCCTCCGTCGTCTCCGCACGGAGCCTTGGCGCCGCGCTTTTGCTCGCGGTTATGTGGGGCTTGTCGATCCCGATCACGAAGTTGGGCCTGTTGACCTTGCCGCCGCTCGTTCTTACCGGGCTGCGGTTCCTGATTGCGATACCGCTGATGTTTCTTCTCGTAGTCGGGAAGCAGCGATTGCCTTTGAAGGCTTTACCTCGCGTAGCGGCGCTGGGAATTCTTGGCATTGGCATCGGCCAAGTCGCACAAACATTCGGCGTAGCCGGTACATCTGCTTCGGTGGGCACGACGATCTCGGCGGCTATCCCGGCTTTCGTCGTCATCTTCGCGGCCCTGCGGTTGCGGCAACCGGTGACCATCGTGCAGGCGCTCGGCATTGCCGCGGCCTTCATCGGCATCGGTTTTGTCGCTTGGGGGCGCGGTGAGGCTTCCTCGGCCGCGACGCAAACGAGCCTGTCCGGTGCCGCGCTCGTACTGCTTTCAGCGCTGACGATCGCCTTCTACTATGTCTGGAGTGTCGAACTGTCGGAGCGGCACGGCACAGTTGTCGTCGCTGCGTGGAGCACGCTGTTCGGCTTCCTCGCACTCTCGCCTTGGACGATCTGGGAATTGATAGAAGTGCCGTTCCAGTTGACGGTCGTCGGAGTGTCGTCCGCTCTCTATCTCGGCGTCATGGTCACGGTTGCCGGGCTCTTCCTCTGGCTACATCTGCTACGCACTCTTCCTGCCCGGATTGCCGCCAGCATCCAATACCTCCAGCCGATCATCGGCGTGGCTGCCGCCGCCCTGATCTTCGGGGACCGGCTGGGACCGCTCTTCATCGTCGGCGTCGTCCTCGTGCTCGCGGGGTTGACGCTCACGGTCGCGACGAAGCGGAAGGGGCAGCTGTCCGCTTAGGGTCGAAAGCGGACTCCCACTGTGCGACCATGGCGGTGGTTTTCGCACGAACTTATCCTCGCCTCACAATCCATGCCTATGCTCGGCCCACCTCATCCCCGAGGGGCGGCCACCCGGAGGTATGCCAGGGGCGGGAGGAGGTTCGGCGCCTGCGGGTGGAGTTACGATCCACTCCCGGGAGGCTTCGGGGCACCGCCCTGGGGGTACTACGGCCCCTGTGCGAGGAGCTCGCTGGAAGGTTGGGGCAACCAGGGTCTGGCGCGGAACGGATGACAAGGCGATGAGCCGAACTGATCCGCGAGGCGCCGGGCACGAGTGCCCCAGCCGTATAAGCGCGGCCCGGAGTCAGAAATCGCCGATGAGCGGAGCGCCACGGGGCGTGCGGAAGGTGGCTCGATCCTTCCGCGCCGCATCCTGGCTCAATGGAAGCGGCCCGATACCCACGCGCCTCGCGGCGCTCCGCTGCCCCTCAGATTGAAACGACCGCGCGCGAGCACGGGCGGGTGAAGACCTATGGGCGGGAGGCGCTGCCGTCATGGTCGGGCCTGTCCCGACCATCCACGTCTTGGAACCGGACTGCCGCTCGACGCGCGCAAGACGTGGATGCTCGCCACAAGGGCGAGCATGACGGTGGTGTTCCGTTCGATGGCGCAGGCCGGCCAGCGGAAGGCAGCGTTTGGCCGCCAGCCCTCCTTGCATCCGCTCGCGTCAACCGCCAGTTTGGGCGCTGTCACGGGCAGGGGCGGCGCCGACAGCGCCGCGAGGGGCGTGGGATGGATCTGTCGGGCTACAATATCGCTGTCATCGTCGTCGTGGCGTTGGTCATCCTGACGATCGCGCGCGGCGTCCGCACCGTTCCACAGGGCTACAATTACACCGTCGAGCGCTTCGGCCGCTATTCGCGCACGCTGAGCGCCGGGCTGGGCCTGATCGTGCCCTATATCGACCGCATCGGCCACAAGGTGAATGTGATGGAGCAGGTGCTCGATATTCCCTCGCAGGAGGCGATCACCAAGGACAATGCCGGCGTGCGCATCGACGCCGTCGCCTTCTTCCAGGTGCTCGACGCGGCAAAAGCCAGCTACGAGGTCGCCGCGCTCCACGATGCGCTGATGCTCCTGACCATGACCAATATCCGCACCGTCGTCGGCTCGATGGACCTCGACCAGCTCCTCTCCCACCGCGACGAGATCAATGAGCGGCTGCTGCGCGTCATGGACGCCGCCGCTTCGCCCTGGGGCGTCAAGGTCACGCGCATCGAGATCCGCGACATCCTGCCGCCGGCCGACATCGCCGGCGCCATGAACCGGCAAATGAAGGCCGAGCGCGAGAAGCGCGCCACCGTGCTGGAGGCCGAGGGGCAGAGGCAGTCCGAGATCCTCAAGGCCGAGGGCCAGAAGCAGGCGCAGATCCTCGCCGCCGAGGGCCGCAAGGAAGCGGCGCTGCGCGACGCCGAGGCGCGCGAAAGGCTGGCCCAGGCGGAGGCGACCGCGACCGCCATGGTTTCGGAGGCGATCAGCCGCGGCGACATCCAGGCCGCCAATTTCCTCATCGCCGAGCGCTATACCGATGCGCTGAAGGCGATCGCCAGCAGCAACAACAGCAAGGTGGTGATCGTGCCGATCGAGGCCGCAGCGCTCGCCGGCACGGTCGGTGGCATCGCCCAGCTCACCAAGGCCGTGTTCGGCGAGGAGGCGGTGGCGCAGCGCCGCGGCTCGGGTTCGGTGCCGGCCGCGAGCCGGACGGGCGGCTGAGGCGGCCATGCCGGAGTGGCTGATGAACCATAGCGGCTGGCTCTGGGCGATCCTCGGCCTGCTGCTGATCGGCGGCGAGGTGCTGGCACCCGGCGTCTTCCTGATCTGGCTCGGCCTTGCCGCGCTCGTCACCGGCGCGCTCGCCGGCCTCACCGGCATGGGCTGGCAGGCGGCGATGCTGGTCTTCGCTGTGCTCGCCGTCATCTGCGTCCTCGCCGGACGTCTGCTGACCCGCCGCCGGAGCGAGGAGCCGGATGCCGCGACCGGCCTCAACGACCGTGGCCGCCAGCTGATCGGCAAGGTGTTCCGGCTGGAGGCGACGATGACCGGCGGCGAGGGCCGTATCCGCGTCGGCGATTCGTCCTGGCGGATCATCGGGCCGGAGCTACTGGCAGGGACGGAGATCAAGGTCGTACGCGTTGAGGGCTCGACGCTGGTCGTGGAGAAGGCATGAGGTTTTTGCATCCGATGCGGGGTTTTTCGCGTCGACGTTGCGTCTAAGGCGTTGGCCTCGCGCGCCACGAGGACTATAGCAACCGCTCCCTCACGAGCGCAGCAGCCATGACCAGCCTCAGCGAACGCCTTTCCCTTCCGAAGGACCGCATCAAGGTCCTGCTGCTGGAAGGCATCAACGATTCCGCCGTCGAACTGCTGCAGCAGGCCGGCTACTCCAATCTGGAGCGGCTGCCCAAGGCGCTCGACCGCGAGGCGCTGCTCAAGGCGATCCAGGGCGTGCATGTGCTCGGCATCCGCTCGCGCACGCAACTGACTCCGGAGGTCTTCGCCGCTGCCGACCGGCTCTTCGCCGTCGGTTGCTTCTCGGTCGGCACCAATCAGGTCGATCTCGAGGCGGCGCGCCAGCAAGGCGTGCCCGTCTTCAATGCGCCGTTCTCCAACACCCGCAGCGTCGCGGAACTCACCATCGGCGAGATCGTGATGCTGCTCCGGCGCATTCCGGACCGCTCGCGTTCTGCGCATGATGGCGGCTGGGACAAGTCGGCCAACGGCTCCTTCGAGGTGCGCGGCAAGACGCTCGGAATCATCGGCTACGGCAATATCGGCAGCCAGCTCTCGACGCTGGCCGAGGCGATGGGCATGCGCGTGATCTACTACGATCACACCGACCGGCTGCGCCATGGCAACACCGAGCCTACGAAGAGCCTGAACGCCCTGCTCGGCGCCGCCGACATCGTTTCGCTGCATGTGCCGGAGACGCCGCAGACCGCCGGCATGATGGGCGCCGCCCAGGTCGCCAAGATGAAGCAGGGCGCCTACCTCATCAACAACTCGCGTGGCACCGTCGTTGATCTCGACGCGGTCGCGGCGGCGCTGAAGAGCGGTCATCTCGCGGGTGCCGCGGTCGATGTCTTCCCGATCGAACCCGCCTCCAACGCGGAACGCTTCGTCTCGCCGCTGCAGGGCTGCGCCAACGTGATCCTGACGCCGCATATCGGCGGCTCGACCGAGGAGGCGCAGGAGCGTATCGGCGCAGAGGTCGCACGCAAACTTGTCGACTATTCCGATGTCGGCTCGACGGTCGGCGCGGTGAACTTTCCGCAGGTGCAGATCCCGGTGCGCGCTGTGGGCACGCGCTTCATCCATGTCCAGAGAAACGTGCCGGGCATGCTGCGGCGCCTCAACGACGTCTTCGCGAACCGGCAGGTCAACATCGCCGCGCAGAATTACCATACCGACGGCGAGGTCGGTTATGTCGTCATTGAGGCCGACAAGGTCTCGATCACCGAGGCGCGCGACATCCTGCGCGAGATTCGTGCTCTCGACGGCACGATCCGCGCCCGGCTGCTCTATCAGCGCGACTGACACGCCGGGGAGGGCATTTCAGTCGCGGCCGCCCGGCTTGGTCGGCGTTTCCAAGGCGACAGGGTCACTGGCGGGGAAGGTGTCCTTCAACGCCTGGTTGAGATCGGCGTCCTTGCCGTGCCTGCGCTCAGCCTTGCGCTGTTCCTTCTGCTCCTTGCGCAGGCTTTCCTTGGCCGGATTGGCGGTCGTGGTCATGGTCGCTCCTTCGGCGTGGGTGGCTTTGCAAATCAACTCCGCAGGGCGAGGGGCGTTCCGCCATAACGTCAGCGCAGGCGCGCCATGACGAGCCGCGCCTGCCTCTGGACCAGAGCGCGCAGCCTTCCCATCTGGTGAAGCTCAGCCTTCCCGCCGGCCCTTCGTCCGGCGCCAGCCAGCAGGGGCCGTCATGGTCGCGATCTCCGTCCTCGATCTCGTTCCCGTCGTCGAAGGGGAGGGGCCGCGCCAGGCGCTGCTCAAGTCGATCGATCTGGCGCGCCATGCCGAGAGGCTCGGCTACACCCGCTACTGGGTGGCAGAGCACCACAACATGGTCGGCATCGCCAGCGCGGCGACCTCGGTCGTCATCGGCCAGCTCGCGGCGGCGACCAGCACGATGCGCATCGGCGCCGGCGGCATCATGCTGCCAAACCACGCTCCGCTCGTGATCGCAGAGCAGTTCGGCACGCTGGAAGCGCTCTTCCCCGGGCGCATCGATCTCGGTCTCGGCCGGGCGCCCGGCACCGACCAGCTGACGCTCAGGGCGCTGCGCCGCAGCCCGATGTCATCAGACAGCTTCCCTCAGGACGTACTGGAACTGCAGGCGCTGTTCGCGCCGGCCGGGCCCAACCAGGCGATCCGCGCGGTGCCGGGGGAGGGGCTGAACGTGCCGCTGTGGATCCTCGGTTCCAGCCTGTTCGGCGCGCAGCTCGCGGCGGAGCTCGGCCTGCCCTACAGCTTCGCCTCGCATTTCGCGCCCGATGCGCTGTTGCAGGCGCTCGCGGTCTATCGCGAACGCTTCAAGCCTTCCGAGCAGCTCGCAACGTCCTATGCGATGCCGGGCATCAATGTCGTCGCCGCCGAGACCGACGAGGAGGCGCGCCATCTCGCGACCTCCCTGCAGCAGCGTTTCGTCGGAATGGTCCGCGGCGCGCGTGGCAAGCTCCAGCCGCCGATCGACGATATCGAGCAGTACTGGTCACCGGCGGAGAAGGCGCATGTCTCGCAGATGCTGCGTTATGCCTTCATCGGCTCGCCGGAGACGCTGAAGCGTTCTCTCGGCGCCTTCATCCGCGAGACCGGCGCTGACGAGATCATGATCACCGCGCCAATCTTCGACCACGAGAAGCGCAAGCGCTCGTTCGAGCTGGTGGCCGGAATCGCGGCTGATCTCCGCGCGGCGCGGAGCGCAGCCTGAGAGCGGCAAACCTGCCGGATGGTCCGTCATGTTGCGCAACATGACGGACGTAGCGGCCATTGCGATAGAAAATCATTTGCAATAATAATGCAAATGAGAGTGATTATCATATAGGCGAATTTGCAAAATCACTCGTTCGCGGTATCTCCGTGACATGATCGAAGTGGACCGGCGCGTCGCCGTTTTCGAAAACCAGCTCAAGGGGGCCGGGCTGCGCATGACGCAGCAGCGGCGGTTGATCCTGCGCGTGTTGGCGGAGGCGGATGATCACCCCGATGCGAAAGGCATCTTCACGCGCGCCTTCGCCCTCGATCCGACACTCTCGCTCTCGACAGTCTATCGCACGATGAAGGTGCTGGAGTCGCAAGGGGCGATCGAACGCCACGCCTTCGAGGACGGCGTCTCGCGTTATGAGCATGCCGGCCAGGAGCATCACGACCATCTGATCGACATCGATTCCGGCGAGGTGATCGAATTCTCCTCGGACGCGATCGAGGAGCTGCAGCGGCGTATCGCCGCCGAGCTCGGCTATGAGCTCGTCCGGCATCGGCTGGAGCTCTATGGGCGCAAGATGCCGCCGGCCAAGACGCCGGCGCAGCGCAAGAGCCGCAAGCAGAGCTGACGCGCTCCGACCTGGGCCGATGCTTCAGCCGTCGATGATGTCGTCGTATTCGCGATGCTTCGCGATCCAGCCCTTGAGGAACTCGCAGCGGACCACGGCCTTGCGTCCGCTCGCGCGGAGCAGCTCGAAGACGCCCTTCGCCAGACGCGAGCCGACGCCCTGCCCGGCGAACTGCTCGGGCACCTCGGTATGAACAAGCACCACCCGATCACCGTCCAGCCTGTAGGCAACGAGGGCCGTGCCGCCATCGAGCGCCAGTTCAAATCGGTTCTGTTCAGGTCTCTCGACGACGTCCATGGTCGGCTCCTTCAGATCAGCCTTGCGCGTCCGAACGCCAGGGATAGCTCCAGGTTTCGGTCAGGGCCTTGCCGCCGCTCTTGAGGAAGGCGCGCATCTCGGCGAGCTGGCCGGGCTCGACCACGACATCGATGAAGGCGCGGAAGCCCTTGGTCTTCTGGTTCGGCACGATGAAGGCGCGATCGATGCGGCCATAGGCGATCGAGGGCACGATCTCGACCTTTTCCGGCTGCTTGACGTGATAGTCGAGGTCGCCGCCGGCGAAGTCGACGATGAAGCGGCGGGCGCCCTCCGTCACCGGCTCGCCCGAACCCAGCGCCTTCGGCTTGGCCTGGTAAGTGTTGATCACCCGCCCGCCCGGGTGCAGATCGCTGGAGTCAAGCATGGCGGTGAGCTTGTAGGCGAAAGAGAATTCCTTGCCGGGTTCAAGCGGCGTCTTCGGCGCCCAGAGCGCAACGACATTGTCGTTGGTCTCGTCCGAGGTCGCCATCTCGATCAGCTCGACGACGCCCTCGCCCCAGTCGCCCTGCGGCTCGATCCAGTAGGACGGGCGCAGCTCATAGGCGAGGTCGAGATCCTGATAGTGCTCGAAGGTGCGGTCGCGCTGCATCAGGCCGAAGCCGCGGACATTGCGCTCGACGAAGGAGGAGACGGCCTGCTGCTTGGGATTGCGCAGCGGGCGCCAGATCCACTCACCGCTGCCGGAATGGATCATCAGCCCGTCCGAATCATGCAGCTCGCTGCGGAAATCGTCGAAGAAGCGGCGGTCGTTCTCCCCCGTGAAGAACATCGAGGTCAGCGGCGCAAGGCCGAGCTTCTCGATCGGGACGCGCGGATAGAGTGTCGCCGCAACATCGATCACCGTGTCGAGATCGGGATAGATGGTGAAGCGGAAGGCGCCGGTCACCGAGGGGGAGTCGAGCAGCGTGTGGATGATGACGCGCTCGGCATCGGCCGTGGGTTGCTCGACCCAGAACTCGCGGAAGACCGGGAATTCCTCATTTGCCGTGCCAGCCCCGATCGAGAGCCCGCGTGCCGAGAGGCCGTAGCGCTGGCCGCGGCCGAGCACGCGGAAATAGCTGGCGCCGATGAAGGAGATCAGCTCGTCGAAGACGCGGGGGTCGTTGAGAGGATAGTGCAGCCGGAAGCCGGCGAAGCCGAGATTGACCGGCAGCGGCTTGTCGAACTTGACCTTGCCGTAATCGAACAGGTTGGCGGCATAGGGCACAGGGGTCGGCACGCCGTCGCGGACTACGTTCACCGTGACCGGCCGGGTGAACAGGAAGCCCGGATGGAACATCTGCATGCGGAAGGGCGAGCCGTTCTGAGCGAGCAATGCCCGCTCGGGCCGGAAGCGGATGTCGCGCCAGGCATCGTAGTCGAGCTTCGCCAGCGCCTCGGGCAGGCTCGCGCTCGGCTCATAGGCGACGGCGGCGATCTCGCGCGCCCGGCGCTGCACGTCCTCGAAGCTGAAGCGCGGCTGCGGCGCCGCGTTCTGAGGCGGCTGCGGCTGGGGCTGGCCTTGCGGCGGTGTCTGAGGCCGCGGCTGCTGCGCCAGAAGGACGGAGGGCGCTGCCGAAAGGCAGAGCGCGGCTGAGAGTCCCCCCAAAACCCGGCGGCGATCTGTCATGGTCATGCGTGGTCCGTATTCCCCGTCGCGGCTGTCCGCGAAATTGAGCAGCAGCCGAGACTTAAGGCCATCAAATGGGGCCGGTCTAGGGCATCCGCCATTGACAGGAGATGAAGATATCGCAACCTTCGCGACCGGCCGGATGCGGCCAGCCGCTCGCGCCCCGAAGGGGCAAGGTGAACGCATCCAGATGAAGTCCCTGTCCTGATCCCGATCGACTCGTGGACGGATATCGGCAAGGCGAGCCCCGATCACTCCCGTCCGCAGCGAGAAGGATCACGACGATGCGTAGCTTCCGCGATGCGAAGCAGATGGCGAAGAGCCTGCGCGAGACCATGGCCGCGAGGCAGGTGACGCTCTCCCATTCCGAAACCCTCGAAATCGTGGCGCGCCAGTTCGGCTATGACGACTGGAACGTGCTGGCGGCGAAGATCGGGGACACCGCGCCCGATGCGCCGGCTGCGGCGACCGACGGGGCCGTACGTCTGCAGATGGGGATTCCGGTCCTCAGGATCTTCGACGAGGCCAAGGCGAAGGAGTTCTACCTCGACTTCCTCGGCTTCACGATGGACTGGGACCATCGTTTCGGACCGAACATGCCGCTTTATATGCAGGTGTCGCGCTCCGGCCTGCAGCTCCATCTCTCCGAGCATCACGGCGACGCCAGCCCCGGATCGACCGTCTTCGTCTGGATGGTGGGGATCCATGCCCTCCATGCCGAGCTGATCGGCAAGCGCTATACCTATTCGAAGCCGGGCATCGAGGAGGATGGGCCGGGCGGGCGCACCCTGCAGGTGCCGGACCCCTTCGGCAACCGAATCCGGTTCTGCGAAAAGCGTGGCTGACGCGTTCGACGAATGATCGGTGCCGAAGCGCGCACCGCACCGCCATGCTCGCCCTTCTGGCGAGCATCCACGTCTTGAACCCGGTGTTCGACCAGCGAAGACGTGGATGGTCTGGACAAGCCCGACCATGACCGGAGGGACGTGTTCATAGACTCCGTGCTTCTCTCTCAGCGAAGCCCGGAGCGCACGGCATGAATTCCGCATCGACATGGCACATGCTAACCCATAGCCGGCGAAGAGCTTTTTGCCGTTAATCCGTTCCCGAATGGGCTCGGATCGACCCTGCAAAAAAATGCGGCTCAGGGTGCACAAAACACTTGTGGTCCGGGGCCGGCATCCGTATATCGCGTTCACCCAATTCGCACGTGCCTGTGGCCGCGTGCTGGTCGGTGGGCATCCGGACAAGAGGCCGGACAGCCGCCAGGGGTTGGAAGACGGATGGAGGGGATGGACATCCCTCAAATCACGCTTCCCGTTTCTCGCAAGAGAGACGTTCCCCGACACAGACCAGCAGCCGGAGGCAAAACCGGCGAACCCCGAATCTCCACGGGGGACGCAGCTTAAAGCAACGACGGAGCGGGCTTTTTTGGTCTCGCCGGCTTTCCACAGGCCGGCACCGAAGAGGCTTGTCCTTCATTGCCGGCCGTGCGGGGTCTTCCCCAATCGAACGGTGTTTCGGGTCCGGACGTTTCGTCCGTTGTCGAAGGCGTCTCCACAGCGCCTTGCGATGACAGCGATTCGTTCGGCGATACATCGCATCGACGCCGCTTGCGTCGTAGGGGAGTCGCGTCTCATGACCGACCGCATCCGTGAGTTTCTTCGCACCCGACGTGAGGACGGGCCCTGCGTCGTCATCGACACCGATGTCGTGCGTGAGAATTATCATGCCTTCGCCCGCGCGCTGCCCGACACCCGCGTCTTCTACGCGGTGAAGGCTAATCCGGCGGCGGAAGTGCTCGCCCTGCTGGCCAAGCTCGGCTCCTGCTTCGATTGCGCCTCGGTCGTCGAGATCGAGCTCGCGCTCGCTGCCGGCGCCACCGCCGACCGCATCTCCTTCGGCAACACCATCAAGAAGGAGCGCGACGTCGTGCGCGCCATGGAGCTCGGCGTGCGTCTTTTCGCCGTCGACTGCACGGCCGAGGTCGAGAAGGTCGCTCGTTCTGCCGAGAAGACCGGCACGACGGACGCGCGCATCTTCTGCCGTATCCTCTGCGACGGCGCCGGCGCCGACTGGCCGCTGTCGCGCAAGTTCGGCTGCGTGCCCGAAATGGCCGCGGACGTGCTCGAGCACGGCCATCGCCTCGGCCTGCTGGCCTATGGCATCTCGTTCCATGTCGGCTCGCAGCAGGCGAATGTGAACGCCTGGGATTCCGCCCTGGCCTCGGCCTCGGCGATCTTCAAGGAGTGCGCCACCCGCGGCATTTCGCTGTCGATGGTCAATTTGGGCGGCGGCTTCCCGGCGCGCTACCTGAAGCCGATTCCGGGCGTGCCGTCCTATGGCGATGCGATCTTCCGGGCGCTGTCGAAGCATTTCGGCAACCAGCTGCCCGAGACGATCATCGAGCCGGGCCGCGGCATGGTCGGCGAAGCCGGCCTGATCGAGGCCGAGGTCGTGTTGATCTCGAAGAAGGCCGAGTCGGACGAGGTCCGCTGGGTCTATCTCGACATCGGCAAGTTCAATGGTCTCGCCGAGACCATGGACGAGGCGATCCGCTACCCCATCCGCACGACGCGCGATGGCGATGCGACCGTCCCGTGCGTGCTCGCCGGCCCGACCTGCGACTCTGTCGACGTCATGTACGAGAAGACCCCATACATGCTGCCCTTCTCGCTGGAGATCGGCGACAAGGTGCTGATCGAAGGCACGGGCGCCTATACGACGACCTATGCGTCCGTCGCCTTCAACGGCTTCCCGCCGCTGAAGCAGTACGTCATCTGACGGAAAGTACGGGGCGGCTTCCGCCGCCCCCATGCCAATCGGGTCCGGCGAAGCGCCCTGCCGCATGGCAGGCTGTCCGACGCCAGTCGGGTGGAGCGTTCGTATCTCCAGAACGGAGATGCGGGCGTGGCTCCCGCCGGACCCCCTTCCACACAATCCATCCGCTTGTGGCCGCGCTCGCGCGGCGCCGGGAAGGTCTGCGTGAGCGCAGGCGCTCCGGCAGGAGGTGCGTCATGATCACGATCCGCGACGAGATCGCCAACGACATTCCCGCCCGCGAGGCGCTGCTTGACCGTTGCCTGGGCGAGCGCCGCACCGCCAAGTCCAGCGAGCGCCTGCGCGAGGGCCGTCTGCCGGCGCAGGGGCTTGCCCTGACCGCCGAGCGTGACGGCGAGCTGCTGGCGACGGTCCGCCTCTGGCATGTGGAAGCCGATGGCGTGCCGGCGCTGCTGCTCGGCCCGCTCGCGGTCAAGCCGGAACTCCAAGGCGAGGGGCTCGGCAAGGCGATGATGCGCGAGGCGCTCTGGCGTGCGGCCTGCCGCGGGCATGGCGCGGTCATCCTCGTCGGCGACGCGCCCTATTACGCACGGTTCGGCTTCGATGCGGCGTTGACCCGCGACCTCGCCATGCCCGGCCCGGTCGAGCGCGAGCGCTTCCTCGCCATCGAATTGCGCGAGGGCGCGCTCGATGGTGCAAGCGGCGTGCTCGTAGCCGGCGGTGCCATGATCCCAGCGGCCGTGGAAGCGGACGAGGTGGCGCAGGCCGCCTGACGCTTCACATCCATCGTCATCGCGCCGTCATCGCCCGGCGCTTTCCATGCGCTCACCCGCATGGAAGGCGTTCCGGCGATTGACGGCGCGATTTTGCGCCCATACGACCCTTTCGACCTTTTTTACCCCCAGAACCCAGGAGTTACAGAGAATGACGAATTGGCCCGTCTACGGCGAGATCACCGGCCCGATCGTGATGATCGGCTTCGGCTCGATCGGCCGCGGTACGCTGCCGCTGCTCGAACGGCACTTCAAGTTCGACAAGAGCCGCTTCGTCGTCATTGCTCCCGATGATTCCAATCGCCACCTGCTCGACGAGCGCGGCATCCGCTTCATCCAGGAAGCGCTGACGCCGGCTAACTACAAGGAGATCCTGGAGCCGCTGCTGACCGCCGGCGGCGGGCAGGGCTTCTGCGTGAACCTGTCCTGCGATACCGGCTCGCGCGATCTGATGGAACTCGCCTCCAGCCTCGGTGCGCTCTATATCGATACGGTCAACGAGCCCTGGCTCGGCTTCTATTTCGACGAGAGCAAGGGCCCGGCCGAGCGCTCGAACTATGCGCTGCGCGAGATGACGCTCGCCGCCAAGCGGGCGCGCCCGGCGGGCAGCCCGACGGCCGTCTCCTGCTGCGGCGCCAATCCCGGCATGGTCTCCTCGCTGGTGAAGCGGGCACTGACGAACCTTGCCGCCGATATGCGTCTCAATGCGACGCAGCCGAACACCCGTGAGGAATGGGCGGCGCTGATGCAGCGCGTCGGCGTCAAGGGCATCCATATCGCCGAGCGCGATACGCAGCGTTCGAAGAACCCCAAGCCGCCGGGCGTCTTCGTCAACACCTGGTCGGTCGAGGGCTTCATCGCGGAAGCCGTGCAACCCGCCGAACTCGGCTGGGGCACCCACGAGAAGTGGATGCCGGCGAATGCCCATGGCCACGAGACAGGCTCGCAGGCGGCGATCTATCTGATGCAGGCCGGGGCCGAGACCAAGGTCCGCAGCTGGTGCCCGACGCCCGGCCCCCAGTACGGGTTCCTCGTGACGCATAACGAGTCGATTTCGATCGCGGACTATTTCACCGTGCGCGACGAGACCGGCAGCGCCATCTTCCGGCCGACCTGCCACTACGCCTACCACCCGGCGAACGATGCCGTGCTCTCGCTGCACGAGATGTTCGGCAATGCCGGCCGCCCGCAGGAGGAGCAGCACATCCTCGAGGAGAACGAGGTTGTCGACGGCATCGACGAGCTCGGCGTGCTACTCTACGGCCATGAGAAGGGCGCCTACTGGTTCGGCTCGCAGCTCTCGACCGAGGAGGCGCGTTCGCTCGCGCCCTACCAGACCGCGACCGGTCTGCAGGTGACCTCTTCCGTGCTCGCCGGCATGGTCTGGGCGCTGGAGAATCCGCGCGCCGGGATCGTCGAGGTCGAAGAGCTCGACTTCAACCGCTGCCTCGAGATCCAACGGCCCTATCTCGGGCCGGTGAAGGGCTATTACACCGACTGGACGCCGCTCGATGGCCGTCCGGGGTTGTTCCCGGAGGATATCGATACCAGCGATCCCTGGCAGTTCCGGAACATCCTGGTTCGCTGACGATCAGAACGGGCGCTACGGCGCCCGTTTCACTGTGACGCCGGCGAGCAACGCCGCGCCTGCCAGGAAGAAGACGATCAGGACGGCAAGCCCCGCCCGCTGACTGGCGAAGACGCTGGTCGCCAGCGCGACCAGCGTCGGGCCCATGAAGGACGTGACCTTGCCCGACAGGGCGAAGAGCCCGAAGAACTCGCCGATGCGGCCGGGCGGCGCGAGCCGCGCCATCAGGCTGCGGGAAGCCGCCTGCAACGGGCCGGCGACGAGGCCGATCAGCAGGCCGAGACCGAGATAGACCCGCTCCGGCAGCGAAGCGTAGAGCCCGTCGCCGGGAGCGTGCGGGGTGGCCGGGATCACGAACAGGATATGGTCGGCACTCAGCGAGAGGATGCCCAGGCAGGCAAAGAGCAGGCAGGCGATCGCCCCTAGAATGACCGGCTTGCCTCCGATGGCGTCGTCGAGCTTGCCGCCGAGCCAGGCGCCGAGCGTGCCGGTGAGGGTGAGCAGAATGCCGAAGACGCCGAGCTCGATGGTCTGCCAGCCGAAGACGCCGGCCGCATAGATTCCGCCGAAGGCGAAGAGCGCGACCAGCGCATCCTGGTAGATCATGTTGGCGAGCAGGAAGCGGCCGAGCGATGGCAGCTTCGGCAGCTCGGCCAGTGTCGCCTTCAGCCGCCCGACGCCACCGCTGGCCGCCTCGGCGAGGCTCAGGCCCGTCTTGCGCGAATTCGGGGTGAGCAGGAACATCGGCGTGACGAAGATGACGAACCATAGCGCCGTGAGCGGGCCGGAGAAGCGGTCGCCCTCCCGCGCGGCCGCGTCCAGCCCGAAGATCGGCGCGATGCCTGCCAGCGTCTTGCCGGTATGCGGATCGGCCGCAAGCAGCCCGAGCGTTATCGCGAGCGACAAGAGCCCGCCGAGATAGCCGACGGCCCAGCCTGTGCCGGAGAGCCAGCCCAGCCGCTCCGGCGGCACGAGCCGCGTCATCATCGCGTTGTTGAAGGTCGTCGCGAACTCGGCGCCGATCGTCGCGATGACGAAACCGGCGAGTGCGATCGTCACCGCGAAGGCCGAGCCCGGCACCGCGAACCAGAGCATCGCCGAGCCGACCACCAGCAGCGCCCCGAAAGCCGCGATCCAGGGCTTGCGCGGCCCGGTCCTGTCGGCGATGCCGCCGAGCAGGGGCGAGAGCAGAGCGATGCAAAGGCCCGCTAGCCCGGTCGCATAGCCCCACAGCGCCTGCCCCTCCGCCGGATCGCTCGTCAGCACCGAGGCGAAGAACGGCGCGAAGACGAAGGTGGTGATCAGCGTGAAGAAAGGTTGCGCCGACCAGTCGAAGAAGATCCACGCCACGACCGCGCGGCGCGGCGGCCAGACTGTCGGCGGAGCTTCGGCAGGTGGCGCGGCGACGGTCACTGCAGGGTGGTGTCCGGGTCGCTGCCGCCGCGGGCCAGCTCGATCTCGGTGATCGCGACCAGCACCTCCGCCCGATCCTTCAGCGTCCGCGCCTCGAGAAGTGCCTGTTTCTCGCGCGGCCCGAACGGGCACATCATCGAGAGCGCGTTGACGAGGGCCTCATTGGGAGCCTCGTTGACGCCCTTCCAGTCGATCTTGAGGTCGTTCGCCTTGGCGAAGTCTTTGAGCGCTTTGAGCAGGCCCTTGCGATCGACCTCCTCCTCGCCGGTGCGGGCGACGAAATCCGCGGCGAAGGGCTCGTAATCGACGCGTGCCTGCCGGTAGGGGGTTGTGACCGACAATTCATCCAGCAGCCGGAACCGGCTGATCCCGGTCAGGGTGATGATGTAGCGCCCGTCGCCGGTTTCCGCGAGCTGAGTGATCCGGCCGAGGCAGCCGACCTTGAGCAGCGGAGGGATTTCCGGCTGGCGGCCAACCTCTGGCTCGGGCTGAATCATGCCGATGACCCGCTCGCTCTTCAGCGCGTCGTCGATCATGGCAAGATAGCGCGGTTCGAAGACGTTGAGAGGCATCTGGCCGCGCGGCAGGAGCAGCGCGCCGCTCAAGGGGAAGAGCGGGATCACCTCAGGGCAATCCCCGGCCCCCTCATAGACGGCGTTTATGCCCATGTGCGGTTCCGTCCTCTCGGCGGTCAGGAGAACAACAAGGTCGACAGCTTGCGGCGGCCGGCGACGCTCGCGTCATCCATCGGGCCCCAGGCCTCGAAGAACTGCAGGAGCTGCTTGCGCGCGCCATCATCGTTCCACTTCCTGTCGGCCCCGATGATGGCGATCAGATGGTCGACCGCCTCGTCGCGCCTGTCGCGGGCATTCAAGGCCAGCGCCAGATCGAAGCGGGCCTGATGATCCTTCGCATTGGCCGCGACCTTCGCCTCGAGCTCGGCGGTGTCGCCGAGCGAGGCAGCCTGCTCGGCGAGTTCGATCGCGGCGCGCAGGGCCGTGACGGCCGGGTCCGCAGCCTTGTCCTGCGGTGCCATGGCGAGGATGCCCTTGGCCCCTTCGATATCGCCGTTGTCGAGATGCAGCCGCGACAGCCCGGCGATGGCGGCGAGATTGTCAGGTTCCACCTGCAGCACGCCGGCATAGAGCTCGCTGGCGCCGGCCGGGTCGCCGGCCTCGATGGCGGCCTGCGCAGCCGTGATCAGTTCCTCCGTCGCGCCGGGGCCCATCGGGCCGACGAGGCGCTCGATGAAGGCCTTCACCTGGCTTTCCGGCTGGGCGCCCATGAAGCCGTCGATCGGCTGGCCCTGCTTGAAGGCGATGACGGCCGGAATCGACTGGATGCCGAGCTGGCCGGGAATCTGCGGGTGATCGTCGATATTCATCTTGACGAGCTTGACCTTGCCGCCGGCAGCCTTGACCACCTTCTCGATGACGGGGGTGAGCTGCTTGCAGGGGCCGCACCAGGGCGCCCAGAAATCGATCAGCACCGGCTGCTTCATCGATTCGGCGATGACGTCCTCGCGGAAGCCCTGTGTCGTGGTGTCCTTGATCAGGCCGGGTTGCTCGGCCGCCTCGCCATTGACCAGCATGGGTCGCCCTTCGTGATGCTTCGTAGAGGCGCCGGCGCGCCGGAACGGGCGCCTGCGCAGTTGCCCCATAGATGGGATGCTTCAGCCGTTCTGTCCATCGGGCGGGACGGGCAAATCGACGATCAGCGGCTCATGGCCGGTCTGCCTGAGGAAAGCGAGGAAATCGTCGCGGCCGACCCTGAGCGTGGCCGTATTGATCAGCGGGTGGAAGTTGACGTCCTCGCCGGTCATCAGATTGGCGTCCAGCACCATGGTGACGTCGCAGGCACGGTCGTTGACCACGGCGAAGGCGGTGACCGAGCCCGGCGTGACGCCGAGCTTCTCCATCAAGAGCTCGGCGGAGCCGAAGGAGAGCCGGCCGCTGGCGCCGATCGTCTCGTGCAGCCGCTTGAGATCGATGCGCGCGTGAGCCTCGGCCGAGACCAGGAACAGCCGCCCCTTCTTGTCCTTGAGGAACAGGTTCTTGGTGTGGTGGCCGATCATCTCGTCGCGGTGCGGCGCCGTTTCGGCCACGGTGAACACGGCTGGATGATCGGTGCGGTGGAAGGCGATGCCGCGCTCGGACAGATATTGGCAGAGCTGATCGGGCGTGATGGGCGTGTTCATCATGGCAAGCCGGTGGTCGCAAGCGTCGGAAACAGGTCGGGCACGGCGCTTATCCGCCGCTGGAGCGGGAGGCGGCGCTATTTGGGATGCCTAGCCTCGCCTCGTGCCGACGGCAAGCGGCCCTGCCGGCGGGGCAGTTATCAACGGCCGGCAAAAAACTTTCGCCAGGTGCTTGCGCTCCGCCGCGCTTTGGGGCAATAACCCGACCGCGCCGCCACGGCGCGACTGTCTCGGATGCGGGTGTAGCTCAGGGGTAGAGCACAACCTTGCCAAGGTTGGGGTCGAGGGTTCGAATCCCTTCGCCCGCTCCAGACAATCTCAGGACTTGAGAAGCATGCAAGCGTCGGATCTTCCGGCGCTTTTTGCTTTTCTGGCGCCGTGTCGAGGCGGGTGAGGCCATTCGCGCCTGTGCCGGCGACGAGTCACCGACATGCCATCCCACAGATCGATATGGGGGCGTCATGTCCCTGAAACTGCGCCAGCGCTCTTGTCGCTGACGCAGACGGGCGCGCGCTCAGATGCCTCTGATCAGGCCGCCATCGATGCGGATCTTCGCGCCGGTCACGTAGCTTGCCCGCTCGCTGGCGAGGAAGGTGACGACATCGGCGAATTCCTGCGGCTTGCCGTAGCGCCCGGCCGGGATCGTCGCCATCGACGCCTGCGCGACGGAATCGCGTGTCCCGCCGCTGCGTGTGGCCGCGGCATCATCGAGCTGGTCGACGCGCTCGGTGTGGATGCGGCCGGGCAGGACGACGTTGACCGTGACGCCACTACCGGCGACTTCCGAGGCGAGGGTCTTCGACCAGCCGATCACGGCGGCGCGGATGCCGTTGGAGAGAGCGAGGCGCGGGATCGGCTGTTCGACGCCGGAGGAAGCGATGGTGACGATGCGACCCCAGCCGCGCTCCGCCATGCCGGGCAAAAGGCGCTGCGTCAGATGGAAGAGATTCGCGGCCATGCCCTCGAAATGCTTCAGCCAGTCGTCGCGTTTGGCGTCCCGCGCTTCGCCGGGCGGCGGGCCGCCGGAATTGCCGATCAGGATGTCGACCCCGCCTTCCGCGACGAGGCGGTCGGAGAGTGCGTCGACCGAAGCAAGATCGGCGAGATCGAGCTTGGCGGCGCTGACACGGCCGCGCTGGCCCGCCGGCAGGGCCGCGATCCAGCTTTCCGTCACATCGGCGCTGCGGGCTGCGGCGATCACGGTCGCGCCTTCCGCGGCGAGCGTCCGTGCGATCGCCGCGCCGAGGCCGCGGCTGGCGCCCAGTACGAGCGCGCGCTTTCCGACGAGTCCCAGATCCATCAGCCGATCTCCTTGAGGCGCAGCTCCTGCCGCGCGATGAGCCGCTCGATATCGGCGATATCGACCTTCGACAATGCTCCGCCGGGCTTGCGGAGCGCACCGGAGGCGATCGCGCCGCGCTTCGCCAGGATGTGCTTGCGGATGGCGAGGCCGAGGCCGGGCTGCTGCTCGTAGCGGGCGAGCGGCAGATAGGCGTCGAAGAGGTCATGCGCCCGCTCGACGTTGCCGGCGGCATGCGCCTTCCAGACATCGACCATCATCTCGGGATAGGCGAAGCCGGTCATGGCGCCGTCGGCGCCGCGCGAGAGCTCTTCCGGCAGGAACATCCCGCCATTGCCGACGAGGATCGAGATGCGCCGGCCGCCCTGGTCGCTGGCCGCGCGCAGGGCAGAAATCTTGGCCAGGCCGGGCCAGTCCTCATGCTTGAGCATCACGCAGCTGGGATGGGCAGCTACGATCTTGAGGATCACCGCCGGGGTGATCTGCACCTGGGTGACGAGCGGGAAATCCTGCAGGACGAAGGGCGTCTTCGGCCCCAGCGTCTCGGCCACCATGGCGTAGTAGGAGACGATCTGGTCGTCGGTGCGCAGGTTGGAGGGCGGTGCGACCATGACGCCGGCGGCGCCGTCATCCATCACGCTGTCGCTAAGCTCGCGCATCGCTGCGAAGCCGGGCGCGGAGACGCCGGCGACGACCGGGACGCGGCCCTGCACCCGCGCCAGCACGCGGCGCACGAAGATGCGGGATTCGTCGGCGGTCAGCTTGGGTGCTTCGCCCATCATGCCGAGCACGGTGAGGCCGGTCGCGCCCTTCTCCAGATAGAAATCGACCATGCGGTCGGTACTGTCGAGATCGAGCGCACCGGTTTCGGTGAAGGGCGTCACCGCGATGACGTAGACACCCCCAGCGGTTTCATCGAGCAGAGCCATGATCGTCCTCAGTTCTTGGTGGATGGCGGCAGAAGCTTGCCGGGATTGAGCAGGCCTGCCGGATCGAGCAGGTGCTTGAGCTGGTGCATCAGCTCGAGTTCGAGCGGCGCCTTGCGCCGCGGCATCTCGGAGACGCGCAATTGGCCGATGCCGTGCTCGGCGCTGATCGAGCCGCGACGCCGGCCGATCTCGTCGTGGACGACGCGGGTGAGCTCGGGCGCAAGTGCCGCGAAGGCTGCGGGATCCTGTCCCTCGGCCGGCAAGAGGTTGTAGTGCAGGTTGCCGTCGCCGAGATGGCCGAAGACGATCGGGCTGATCCCGGGCGCCACGGCGTGGACGGCGGCATCGGCCGCGGCGACGAAATCGGCCATGGCGGAGACCGGCATCGAGACGTCGTGCTTGGCGGCCTTGCCTTCGCGCACCAGCGCTTCCGACACGCCCTCGCGGATGCGCCAGAACGCCCTGGCCTGCGCGCCGTCCTGCGCGATGGCGGCGTCGAGCACGAGACCCGCCTCAATGCCGTCGGCGAGCGCCGCTTCGAGACGTTCGCGCAGTCCGGCTTCATCGTCCTGGTCGGAAAGTTCGATCAGCACCGCGGCCTGCGGCATCGCTGCGAGCGGCAGGCGCGCGTCGCCGATATGGCGCAGGATCAGCGACAGGCAATCGCCCGTCATGAACTCGAAGGCCGTCAGCCGGTCGCCGCAGCGGTCTCGCACCGCGCCAAGGAGCGAGAGAGCGGCGGCAGCGCCCGCGACGGCTACGAAGGCGCTGGCGCGGGCATGTGGCTGGGCGAAGAGCTTGAGTACCGCTCCGGTGATGACGCCGAGCGTGCCTTCCGAGCCGATGAAGAGATCGCGCAGGGCGTAACCGGTATTGTCCTTGCGCAGCGCCGTCAGCCCGTCCCAGACGCGGCCATCGGCGAGGACGACCTCCAGGCCCAGCGTGAGTTCGCGCATGGTGCCGTAGCGCAGCACGGCGACGCCGCCGGCATTGGCGGCGAGGTTGCCGCCGATGGTGCAGCTGCCCTCGGCGCCGAGGCTGAGCGGGAAGAAGCGCCCGGCTGCGTCGGCCGCCTGCTGCACCTTCGCCAGAATCACGCCGGCATCGACGGTGATCGTGTTGCCGACAGCGTCGATGTCGCGAATGCTGTTCAGCCGTGCGAGCGACAGGACGACGGCCTTGCCGGTTTCATCCGGCGTCGCACCGCCCGACATGCTGGTGTTGCCGCCCTGCGGAACGACGGGCGCGGCGTGGCGGGCGCAGATGCGCATCGCGGCGGCGACCTCCGCGGTCGAACCCGGCCGAATGACGGCTCGCGCGGCGCCATGATATTTGCCGAGCCAGTCGGTGAGGAACGGCGCCTGGTCCTCTGGGGTGACGAAGACATTCGCCTCGCCGAGCACCCCGGCGAGTTCGGCAATCAGATCGTCCATGGTTCAGCCTTTGCGGAGGGGGCGCCCGCCCCAGCCCAGACGCACGCGCCCGATCGCCATCGTCACGGCGGCTTGCGTCGGCTCGACGACGGGAATGCCCAGTTCCTGCTCCAGCGGCTCGCGGAAGCGCGCCATGCCGGCGCAGCCCATGACCAGCACGTCGGCATGATGCGTATCGCGCAGGCTGCGGCCGACGCCGATCATGCGGCCAAGCGTGAGTTCGTCGTCGGCCATCTCGGCGATGGTGAGGTTGACCGGCAGGTCGCCGGCGAAGCGGTCCATCATCCCCATCGCGCCGAGGTAGCGCAGATGGCGCGGGATCGAGTTCTGGAGCATGGCGACGATGCCGAAGCGCTGGCCCAGCGTCAGCGCCGTCAGCACGCCGGATTCGGCGATGCCGAGCACTGGCTTCTCGCTTTGCTCCCGCAGCGCATGCATGCCGGGATCGGAGAAGCAGGCGACGACGAAAGCCGCCGCCTCGTTCTCAAGCCCGGCAGCGCGCTTCAGCAGGGCCGGGATCAGCCCGTCGATATCGCGCTGGGACTGGATGCCGGGCGGTCCCTCGGCCAGAGTCAGGCATTCGATGGCGGGTCCGCCGGCCATGCGCAGCGGCGCGACGGCGACGTCGATCTCCCGCGTCACGCGTTCGGTCGAATTGGGATTGATGACGTAGATCGTGCCGCTCACGACGCCTCTCCTTCCGGGGTGGACCGCGTCCGTTCGCGCCAGCCTGCGAGCGTTTGGCGCGGAGCCTGGAAACGATCGCGCAGCCCGACATACCAGTCGGCGCCATGCAGGCGGCCGACGAGGTCGAGCTTGTCGACATCGACATGCAGGCGCTCGTCGACGATGCCGTCGCGGATGTGGAGATGGACGATCTCGCCGACGACGAGATTGCGATGGCGCGTGCCGAGCGAGAGCGAGACCGTCTCGCGGCATTCGAGCTGGACGGGGGAAGCGGCGAGCCGCGGCGCTGCAATCGCGGCGCTCGGCGCGGTCGTGAGCCCAGCGGCCTCGATCTCGTCGACCTCGCCGGGAAAGTCGATGGCGCAGATCTGCATCGCCTCGACCATGGCACGATCGACGAGATTGACGACGAAGCTGCCGGTGTCGCGGATGTTCCGCATCGTATCCTTCAGCGGCGAAACCGCGCCATCACGCCCCTCGATGCCGAGCACGACCAGCGGTGGCGCGTGGCTGAAGACGTTGAAGAAGCTGAAGGGCGCGGCGTTGGCGCGCCCTTGCGCATCGACGGTGGTGACGAGCGCGATCGGGCGCGGCAGCACCGTGTTGACGAGCAGCTTGTAGAGATCGCGTTCCTTGAGGTCGCCCGAAGCCCAGTCCATCGGCTCAGCCCAGGCTCACATCGAGCAGACGCACGGTCTCGGCCAGCACGCGGGCGCCGTCGCCAGCCTGCTCGGGCGTGATCGATTCCTCGGGCGCATGGCTGCGCCCGTCGAGGCAGGGCACGAAGATCATGCCGACCGGACCGATATGGGCGATTTGCACGCCGTCATGCCCGGCGCCGCTCGGCAGGTCGCGCGTGGCGAGCCCGAGCGAGGTCGCGGCATTGGCGATGGCCGAACGGATTTCAGGCGCACAGGCCGTTGGCGCGACGTGGCTGATCGGCTCGACCGCGATGGTGAGGCGCAACTCCTCAAGGGCAGGGCGGAGGTCGCGCACCAGCGCTTCGCCAAAGGTCTTCACCGCCGCTTCGTTGCCGGAGCGGACTTCCAGCGTCAGCACGGCCTCGCCGGGGACGGCATTCGCCGCATTGGGGCTGACTTCGATGCGCCCGAAGGTGGCGACCAGCGGCTGGTTGTCGCGCGCGGTCGCGAGCGCCCGTTTATAGGCAGCCTCGACCAGCCTCGCGGCGCCGACCAACGCGTCGGCTCTGAGCGGCATCGGCGTCGCGCCGGCATGGTCGGCCCGGCCGGTCACGGTGATGCGCTCGCGGCGGATGCCGACGATGTCGGTGACGATGCCGATCGGGATGCGCTCATTTTCGAGCACGCGGCCCTGCTCGATATGGACTTCGACATAGGCCGCGACGTCGCCGGCAGCGCGCTTGACGGAGGCCAACTCCTCGGGCCGCCCGCCGACGAAGGCGATGCCTTCGCGCAATGTCATGCCGTCCGCGCGGGCGAGGGCGAGATGCTGCTCGTTCAGGGCGCCTGCGAGCGCGCGGCTGCCGATACAGGAGAGGCCGAATTCGCTCGGCTCCTCCGCGAGGAAATCGACGACCTCCAGCGTGTGGCGCAGCCTGTCGCCGCGCTCGCTGAAGCTCTGCGCCACCTCCAGCGCGGCGAGCACGCCGAGGATGCCGTCATAACGGCCGCCGGAGGGCACAGTGTCCGAATGCGAGCCGATCAGGATCGGCTTCAGCGTGGGATCGGCGCCCGCGAGCCGGCCGATCAGGTTGCCGGCGGCGTCGAGCTCTGTTTCCAGCCCGGCCTCGCGGAACTCCGCGGCTAGCCATTCTCGTCCTTCGAGGAAGCGCGAGGTGAAGGAACGGCGCGTCCACGGACGCTCCGGGTCGGTAATCCCAGAGAGCGCCTCGATGCGCCGCCAGAGCCGGTCCTGATCGATCGCCATGGCGTTTACGCCGCCGGGCGCAGGAAGCGGCCGTCGCCGGCCTTGTTGCGGATCTGCTGGCCATCCCAGGTGAGCTGGCCGCGCACGTAAGTTGCGGCGACGCGGACGCGGAACTCGCGGCCTTCCATGGAGCTCCACTTCACCGCCGCGAGGCTCTTGCTGGGATCATGGATGAAACGGCCGGGCTCCAGCACGGTGATGTCGGCATCGGCGCCGGCTTCGAGCCGGCCCTTGTCGGCGAGCAGGAAGGCCTTGGCGGGCCCCTCGCAGAGCTGCTTCACCACGATGGTCGGCGAAAGCCCGTGTTCCTCGCAGCCGGTCCACAGCGCCGGCAGCAGCGTCTCGATGCCCGGGCCGCCCGAGGTGTTCTTGAAGATCATCGGATCGCCCTTCTTCTCCAGGCCCCAGGAGACGTGGTCGGACGAGATGAAATCGCAATGACCGGCGGCGAGGTGGCTCCAGAGCAGGTCGCTCTCGGCCTTCGGGCGGATCGGTGGATAGTGCTTGATCTTGGCGCCGAAGCGCGGGCCGTGCTCCTCGGCATTGAGCATGAAGTACTGCACGCAGCTCTCGACCGTCGCCTTGGTGCCGGCGCGCTTGTACATGTTGCAGATCTCGAAACCGCGCGAGGTCGAGACGTGGACGGCGTGGGCGCGAGCGCCCGTCTCGGCGCCGATCTCGTAGATGCGGGCGGTGGCGAGGTTCTCGATCAGCGGGGTATGGGCGCGTAGGAAAGCGTCGGGGCCGGTATCGCCGGCTTCGATCAGCCTCGCGATATTGCGCCTTGTCATCTCCTGGTCCTGGTTGTGGACGCCGCAGAGCAGGCCGGTCGGCTCGATCAACTTGAAGGCTTCGTAGAGCGTGTCGTCGCCGATGCGCGGGAAGCGCGTCGGGTTGGCCTCGAAGGTCGAGAACTTGAAGGCGCAGGCGCCGGCCTCGACCAGTCCGGGAATGGCATGGAGCCCGTTCTCGATGGTGATCGTGGCGTAGAGCGCGACATCGACATGGGCGTCGCGCTCGACCACCGCGACCTTCTCGTTGAAGAGCTTGGCGCTGGTCACGGGCTCGGGCTCGTCATAGGGCATGTCGACCATGACGGTGACGCCGCCGGCCGCCGCCGCGCGGGAACACATGCCGATGCCCTCGTGATCGGCCTGGCTGTCGGAATGGACCTGGCCGTCGATGACGCCCGGCATAATCCACTGGCCCCGGAAATCCTGGGTCTCGCGGGCCGAAGGTGGCGCGCCGGACCCGACCTTGCCGATCTTGCCGCCGGTGACGGCAACATAGCCGTCCTCGATGATCCGGTCGGACAGCACGATGTTGCCGCGGAGGACGAGATCGAAATCGCTCATGGTCGGGGTATCCGGTTGATCCTGCGGGGTGTGCGGAGGGGCGAGCGCCGACTAGTCTGCGCGGCCGAGCGCGTAGTCGGTGAAATTCATGCCGAGCGCCTTCTCGACGATCGGATAGACGCTGGGATCGGTCACGCTGGAGCTCAGCGGGATCTTGCTTTTGGGCACGCGCAGCACCGAAAGCTCCATGCCCTCGCGGACATGGCCGGCGCTGACCGGCTGGCCGTCGGAGCCGAGGGTGGTGATCACGTCGGGGAAGCAGGCATGCCGGGCGCCGTCGAGATCGGTGACGGCCATGTACTCGTTCATGACATGGATGACGCGTGCGGCCGCGCCGGTGCCGACCTGGATCATGCCGATGTCGAAGGCCTCGTTGGTGTAGCGCACATCTTTCTTGGCAACCGGGCCGCGCGCGATGATCGAGCCGCCGGTCTGGTCGCAGATCGCGTCGATCACGGCGCTGCCGCCCTTCGGCTTCGCGTCGAGGATGCGTTCGCCCAGCGCCAGCGCCATCGAGATGCCGCCGAGCGCGGCGTTCTTGCGGACATAGGCAGCCGAGACCGGGTTGCGGCAGGAGGCGATGAAGCCGCCGGACATGTCGGACGCCGTGCGCAGGATCGGCGAGACCTTGGCCGTCGCGCCGCGCGTCACCAGCTCGATGTACTGGTTCTTGGAGCGGTTACCGCCGACGGCGACCTGGATCGTCGCTTCCGGGCTGTTGGCGAGGCCGATCGAGCCCATGTCCCCGGTGGGATGGGCACGGATGTCCCCGACCGCATCGACCACCTTCACGCCGAGGATCGCGCTGGGGAGCCAGGCATTCAGCGTGCTCGACATGCCGTTCTGGCCGATGATGAGGCCGTAGATCGGCTTGCCCAACGCCTCCTGCAGGAGCTGCACCGCCTTGACGTAGTCGATGCCCCACATCTCCCACTCGGTCGTTCCGGCGGGGGCGCCGATGGCGGCGGCGGTGGCGATGATCGCGTCGTCGGGAATCTCGTCCATGGTGACGAGTTCGGGCTTGCCGGTATTGACGGCTGCGGTGCCGAGCATGCGGCCGTGATCGGCCCAGCCGCCTCCGCCCGCCGCGAAGACCGACCCGCCGGCAACCGCGGCCTCGACATCCCTCATCGTCAGAAAGCGCTTCATCGGCCGGCCTCGTCCCGCACAAGTCGAGAGCATTGCTTAAGCGAAAAACCGGGTTCCACTTTTTCGCGCAATGCTCTGTCGCGAACCGGTCGTTGCCGGCACGAGATCGAACTTAGAGCGCTATGCGCGAAATGAATCATGCTTATTATGCGGCCGACCATAAACGGATGTTATCCTCATGCGCCTCAATCTCCGGCAGATCGAAGTCTTCCGGGCCATCATGATCACCGGCTCGATCAGCGGCGCCGCCCGGCTGCTCTCGGTCTCCCAGCCGGCGATCAGCCGCCTGCTGGCCTACACGGAGGACCGGCTGGCGCTGCGCCTGTTCGAGCGCGTGCGAGGGCGCGTGCAGCCGACTCCGGAAGCACGCCGGCTGTTCCAAGAGGTCGACCAGGTCCATCAGGGCGTGGTCCGGGTCAACGAGTTGGCCGACGAACTGCGCGAGCGCGGCACCGGCTCGGTGCGGATCGTCGCGAGCCCGAGCGTCGGCCAAGCGCTGGTGCCCGATGCCATCGCCCGCCTGCGCGAGCGTTTCCCGGATCTGCGCGTCGAGTTCGAGGTGCTGACGTTGCTGGAAATCGTCGTCAAGATCGTCAGCGGCCGGGCAGATCTCGGCGTCTCGATCCTGCCGATCGACGAGCCGACGCTCGATATGGAAATTCTGACCGAAGGTCGCCTGATGGTGATCATGCCGCGCGATCATGCGCTGGCGCGGCTGCGCGTCATCCGCCCGGCCGATCTCGTGCCGTATCCACTGATCGGCTTCGGGCCACAGACGCCTTATGGCGACGTCGTCGGGCGCGCGCTCGCGCTGAAAGCGGCGCCGCTCCGGATCAGCACCGTCGTCCGCTTCACGCCCGTCGCCTGTGCAATGGTGCGGGCGGGTGCCGGCATCGCCGTCGTCGACGAGTTCGTGCTGCGCGGGCGGACATGGCCGGAGCTGGTGTCACGACCGCTGGCGCCCAAGACGCGGGTGCGCGCGCATCTGCTGACGCCGCGTTTCGAGCCGCTCTCGCGGACGGCGAGCGCTTTCGTCGACATATTGCGCGGTCTGGTGCCGCCTATGCCCAAGGGCAAGGACGCCGAGCCGGCCGAGGGCGCTTAACATCATGTTATGGAAACCCGACAACAAATAATTGGCAGGGCATGATTTCGCCCTGTTAGGTTTCGCTCCAGACGTGGCCGGATTGTTGCAGGAACAGGGGCGCAGCGATCACGGCGTGGCCGTCGCATAACGGGAGCGGGAAGCATGAAACTGAATTCGATCGGGATGGCGCGCGCCGCTGTCAGGGGCGTGGCATTGGCCGCGCTCATCGCCATGCCGGCCATGGCAGAGGATGCCGACCATCCGCAGAACGAGAAGCTGAAGGTGGCCTGCGATCTCGGCTTCGCGCCCTTCTGCTTCAAGACGCCCGCCGGCGAGACCACCGGCTTCACCTATGACATGTCCGCCGCGATCGCCCAGAAGCTCGGCCGCCCGGGCGTCGATGTGACGGATTCGAACTTCTCGGCGATCTTCGCCGGTCTGTTCTCCAAGCGCTACGAGATGATCCCGGCGCCGACCAACATCACGACCGAGCGCGCGGCGCAGATGCTGTTCAGCGAGCCCTATATGCCGACCGGCCTTGGCTTCCTCGTCAAGAAGGGCGGCAAGATCGCCGGTCTCGAGGACCTGAAGGGCAAGGCCCTTTCCGTCAATAACGGCTCGATCTCGGACAAGTGGCTGACCGATAACGAGGCCAAATACGGCTACACCATCCAGCGCTACAACAAGAACGCCGACGCCGTGCAGGCCGTCATGATCGGCCGTGCCTTCGCCAATGTCGCCGATGCGCCGGTCTCGCGCTATGTCGCGACCCAGACGCCGATGGCCGAAGTGCCCTTCGTTCTCGACGGCGGCCGCAATTTCGGCATCGCCTTCCGCAAGGAGGACGCCGCCTTCCGCGCCCAGGTCGAAGTCGCGCTGGAGTGCATGAAGACCGACGGCACGCTGGCCAAGATCCACGAGAAGTGGTTCGGCGTGAAGCCGGAGGCCGCCTCATCTACCGCGACGGTCTATCCGGGTACTGGCGCGCCGGGCTTCGAGGGTTATGACGCGACCGAGCACAAGGCCGCGTGCAAGTGACGTCGCAGCCCGCCATGACGGCCACGCTCCCTGAGACGATCGTTTCGATCGAGGGGCTGCGCAAGAGCTTCGGCAATGTCGAGGTCCTGCGCGGTGTCGATCTCAAGGTCGGCAAGGGTGAGGCCGTCGTGATCGTCGGCTCCTCCGGTTCGGGCAAGAGCACTTGCCTGCGCTGCATCAACCGGCTGGAGGAACCGACGGCGGGCGCAATCCGCGTCGGTGGGCAGGAGATCACCGGTCCGAAGGTGGACCTCAATCTCCTGCGCCGCCGGATCGGCATGGTCTTCCAGGGCATCCATCTCTATCCGCACAAGACGGCGCTGGGGAACGTGATGCTGGCGCTGCGCAAGGTCGTCGGCCTCGGCAAGGAGGAGGCCGAGCGCAAGGCCCGCCACCATCTCGAGGTCGTCGGCCTCGCCCACAAGGCCGATGCCTATCCGGCCGAGTTGTCCGGCGGGCAGCAGCAGCGCGTCGGCATCGCCCGCGCCATGGCGCTGGAGCCGCAGGTCATGCTCTTCGACGAGCCGACCTCGGCGCTCGATCCCGAGCTTGTCGGCGAAGTGCTCAACGTCATGGTCCGCACCAAGGAGATGGGCATGACCATGATCGTGGTGACGCATGAGATGAAGTTCGCGCGCGATGTCGCCGACCGCGTCGTCTTCATGGACCATGGCGCGATCCTGGCCGAGGGCACGCCGCAGGAGATCCTCGTAAACCCGCAGCACCAGCGCATCCGCGACTTCGTGATGCGCTCGCACGGCTGACGGGCGCCCATGGACCAGATCGTCCGCTATTTCTTCGATTTCGGGCTGTTGTCGGCCTATTGGCCCGACATCCTGCGCGGCTTCCTCATCACCGTCGAGATGTCGATCCTGACGGTCGTGATCGGCATCCCGCTCGGCCTCGTCCTCGCGGTGTTGCGCCTCTACGGCATCCGGCCGCTGAACTGGCTCATCATCTTCTACATCGACTTCTTCCGCTCGATCCCCCAGCTTGTGCTGATCGTACTGGCCTATTTCGCGCTGCCCTATTTCGGGCTGGTGCTGGAGCCCATCACCGCGACCGTGCTGGCGCTGGCGATCGTGCTCTCGGCCTTCGCCGAGGAGATCTTCTGGGCCGGCATCAACGCCGTGGCTAAGGGGCAGTGGGAGGCGGGGCGCTCGACGGGCCTCGGCTTCACCCAGACGCTGGCCTACATCATCCTGCCGCAGGTTGTGCGCATGTCGATCCCGCCGCTGACCAACCGCGCCATCGGCATCAGCAAGGGCACGACGCTGGGCTCGGTCGTGGCTGTGCCGGAACTGCTCAACGTAACGTCGAGCATCCAGTCCAACGTCGCCAATCCGACTGCGCTGACCGTCGGCGCGCTGCTGTTCCTGCTGCTGTTCCTGCCCTTCGTGCGCTTCACGCGCTGGCTGGAACATGTCTACGCGCATCCGAGGTCATGATGGACGAGCTCGTCACGACCTTCTTCAATTTCGACGTCCTCAAGCAGGTCTGGCCGCTGCTGCTGCAGGGCTTCTGGATGACGCTGGCGCTGGCCGCGGTCGCCGTGCCGCTTTCGGTGCTGACCGGCATCGCCATCGCCATGGCGCAGGACGTGCCGAACAAACTGCTGCGCTTCGTGCTGGTCGCCTATGTCGATGTGATGCGCGCCATCCCGCCGCTGGTGCTGCTGATCTTCATCTTCTTCGGCCTGCCGTTCCTGGGCTTGAAGCTCAACGAGTTCACGGCAGCCGTGCTGGCGCTGACGCTGAACGGTTCGAGTTATTTCGCCGAGATTTTCCGCGCGGGCATCGAATCCGTGCCGAAGGGCCAGCGCGAGGCGGCCCGCTCGACGGGCCTCAGCTGGTACAAGAGCATGATCCATGTCGTGGTGCCGCAGGGCACGCGCAACGTGCTGCCGGACCTGATCAGCAATACGGTCGAGCTGGTGAAGCAGACCTCGATCGCGTCTGCCGTTGCGCTGCAGGAGCTGCTGCGCTCGGCCCAGCTCGCCCAGGGCCTGCTCTACAACCCGACGCCGCTGATCGCGGTGGCGATCGTCTACTTCCTGATGTTCTGGCCCTTCGTGCGGCTGGTCTCACGCCTGCAGAACCGCACCGCCATGTCGGCTGCGTGAGGCGATTGTGACCCGTCGCGTCAGATCGCGGCGGGGTAGAGGCGGGTGATGCGGTTTGGGTTGGTCTCGGCGAGGAAAATGTCGCCGGACGGCCCGAGCCAGAGCCCATGGGCGCCATTGAGGACCGGCCGGCAGCGGCCGAGCAGAGCGCCGTCCGGCGAGAGCAGGCTCAGCGTCGGGATGGAATCGCAGACATGAATCCGGTCCTCGGCATCGGCGACGACATCCTGGGGACGCAGGAAGGCGTCCCACACCGCCAGAAGCTCGCCATCGGCGGTGAAGCTCTGCACACGGCTGTTCTCGCGATCGGCCACGATGACCCGCCCGTCGCTGAGCACGCAGATGCCGTGCGGCGTCAAGAAAGCGCCAGGTGCAGTTCCGACCGAACCCCAGCTCGCGATCAGGCCGCCGCTAGCGTCGAAGCGATGAATGCGGCCGTTGCCATAACCATCCGCGACATAGAAGCCCCCATCCGGCGCGAAGGCGATGTCGCTGGGATGATTGAAGGGATGGCCGGGCCGATGGCTCTCGCCGATCTGCTGCCGCACCTGGCCCTCGGCATCGCAGAAGAAGATGCGGTGAGCGTCGCGGTCCACGATGGCGAGGCCGCCATCGGGCATCGCCGCGATCTTGTGGGCATCGAGGCAGAGCGCCTCGCCCCAGCTCCGCAGGAACCTGCCGTCGGCTGCGAGCGTGACCACGCAAGGTCCGTCAGGATCGACGGCGCTGTCGCGGCGCAGCAGGACATGGACGAACCCGTCCTTGTCGACCGCCAGATCGGTGATCCGACCCGGCGTCGCGGGCAGGGCGCCCCAGGGACGCTCGACGCCGTAGAGCCTTTCGCCGAGCGCAACGCGCAATTCCGTTTTCATCCTGACCTCGTCGCCGTTTCGCGCGCTGTGGGTGGCCATCGTTTCAGGGCCCCGGCCGCATGGGGAGAAAGACCATGAGCGATTTCGATCTCGTCATTCGCGGCGGCACCGCCGTGACCGCCTCCGACATCGGGTCCTTCGATATCGGCATTGCCGGCGGCTTCATCGCCGCGATCGGAGAAGGGCTGCCGCGCGGCAAGGAGGAAGTCGGTGCGCGCGGCCTGCTCGTCCTGCCCGGCGGCGTCGATGCCCACGTCCATCTCGACCAGCCCTTCTCTTCGGGCGCTGATATCGCTGATGGCTTCGACAGTGGCACGGCCTCTGCCGCAGCGGGCGGCACGACGACGGTCGTCTGCCATGCCCCGCAGATCCGCGGCGGCTCGTTGGCCGGCGCGGTCGCCGCCTATGCCGAGAAGGCGAAGCAGGCGCGGATCGACCACGCCTTCCATCTTCTGGTCAACGATCCGACGCCGGAGGTTCTCGAAAACGAGCTGCCGGCGCTGGTCGAGGCCGGGCATCGCTCGGTCAAGATCTTCATGACCTATGACAGCAACCGTCTCGGCGATGCGCAGATCCTGCAGACGCTCGCCGCGGCCCGGCGCGCCGGCGCCCTCGTTTGTGTCCATGCCGAGCATCACGAGCTGATCGGCTGGCTGACGCAGGCGCTGCTGGCGGCCGGGCAGACCGCGCCGCGCCATCTCGCCTGGGCCAAGCCGATGGTGGTCGAGCGCGAGGCGACGCACCGCATCCTGGCCCTGGCCGAGGCGCTGGATACGCCGATCCAGATCTTCCACGTCTCCGGCGCGCAATCCGGCGAGGAGGTTCAGCGGGCGCAGGCGCGCGGCCAGAAAGCCTGGGCCGAGACCTGCACGCAATATCTCGTGCTCGACGAGGCCGACATGGACCGGCCGGGCTTCGAGGGCGCGAAGTTCATGATCTCGCCGGCGCTGCGCTCGGGCGCCGATCAGGAGGCGCTCTGGCGCTTCCTGCGTGAGGGCGTCATCGACATCGTCTCGTCCGACCATTCGCCGCTGCGCTATGACGATCCGCGCGGCAAGAAGCAGCATGGCGAGAACGCGCCCTTCAACAAGATCCCGAACGGCGTCCCCGGCCTCGCCGCGCGGTTGCCCATCCTCTATTCGGAGGGCGTCGCCAAGGGGCGGATCGATCTGCGTCGTTTCGTCGATCTCGTCGCGACCAACCCGGCCCGCCGCTTCGGCCTCGCGCCGCGCAAGGGCGTGCTCGCGGTCGGGGCGGACGCCGATGTCGTGCTCTTCGATCCCGATCGGCGCGTCACCCTGACCAACGCCATGCAGCACCATGGCAGCGACTACACGCCTTACGAAGGCATGGAGGTGCAGGGCTATCCGACCGCCACCTATCAACGCGGCCGGCTGGTGTTCGATGGCGAGCGGGTGCTGGCGCAGCCGGGGCAGGGGCAGTTGCTGGCGCGCGGCCCCTATGCCGAGATCGCGCCGACCGGCCACTTTCCGACTCCGTTCGATCCGTTCCGGTGAGGGAAGCAAGGAGAGCGCTCAGGCGCTCTCCGGCTTTCCGAGCGGAGCGCCGACGCCGGTGCGCTCGGTGAGCAGGCCGTAATGCTCGACGCGGCGATGCCTAGAGAAGTCGAAGATCGTCGCCTTGCCGAAACGGGTGTCGTCGAGGTCGCAAGGGTGGACGAGCACGCCATCCTCCTCATGGTCGATCTCGCCGACGATCTTGCCGTCGGGCGCCGCGATCAGCGTGCCGCCGAAAAGACGGTGGCCATCCTCGTTGCCGGCCTTGGCGACGGCCACCACCCAGGTGGAGTTCTGGTAGGCGCCGGCCTGCACCGAGAGGCGGTGATGGAACAGGCGGTCGGCCGTCGTCTCATGGGGCGATTGCGAGTTGGCGGAGGGGGTGTTGTAGCCGAGAACGACCATCTCGACGCCTTGCAGACCCATGACGCGATAGGTCTCGGGCCAGCGCCGGTCGTTGCAGATCGCCATGCCCATGAGCCCGCCCTCGAACTCCCAGACCGGGAAGCCCAGATCGCCGGGCTCGAAATAGCGCTTCTCGAGATGCTGGTGTGCCCGCTCCGTGTCGAACTCGACATGGCCGGGAAGATGGATCTTCCGGTATTTGCCCACGATCCGGCCAGCGCGGTCGACGAGGATCGAGCTGTTGAAATGGCGCCCGTCGGGGGTGAGCTCGGCATAACCGAAGCTCATGGCCATGCCGAGCTCTTTCGCCTTGTCGAAGAGCGGCTGCGTCTCCGGGCCGGGCATGCTGCGCTCGAACCAGTGGTCGGCCTCGGCGCGATCCTCATGATACCAGCGCGGGAAGAAGGTGGTCAGCGCCAGCTCTGGGTAGACGATGAAGTTCGCGCCCTGGGTCCTGGCCGTCTCCATGAGAGCGATCATGCGGTCGACGACCTGCTTGCGGCTCTCGGCCCGCTGGATCGGGCCCAGCTGGGCGGCGGCGACTGTGACGATGCGTGACACGGTTCTTCCTGATCAGATGGTGCTTCGGGGCCGCCCGATCACGACCTCTTTCGAGATCAGCGTGCTGCGTCCGAGCATGCTTTCCACGAGCCCGCCCCTTCGGGGTTGCTGGGCCGTGTCAAAGCCTTAGATCGTTGGCTTCCATTCTTCATATGCTTTGTTCGCGATCAGCCATAATCGCGCGTTATGCTCCGCGCCACGGTCCAGCAGCGCGAGAAGGCGGGGCTCGATATCCTGGCGCGATGCCGGCTCGCCCGCCCTGGGTGCCGATATGTCGTGAAGCTGCTGGCGCGGAGGCCGCGCCGGCAGTTCGCGGACTGTGTCGTGTTGCGGCGGTCAGGCCTACAGCAGCTCTTCGCCGCGCCTCTCGGGGATGAGGAGCCACATGGCGAGGATGTCGAGGACGTAGAGGGTCGCGAGCAGCGCGATGGCGGTCTGGAAGCCATAGGCAGCCGCGATCGCGCCCACGATGACGGGGCCGAAGCCGCCGACGCCGCGACCGATGTTGAACAGCACGTTCTGGGCGGTGGCGCGGGCCGCCGTCGGGAACAGCTCGCTCATCAGCGCGCCGTAGCCGCCGAGCATGCCGTTAACGAAGAAGCCCATCACTGCGCCCGCGACGAGGAGCTGCATCGGGTCGGTCAGCCGGGAATAGACGATGACCATCACCGCAGCGCCCAGCATGTAGCCGAAGAAGGCCGGGCGCCGGCCGACCCGGTCGGCGATATGGCCGAAGGCGAAGATGCCGAGCGCCATGCCGGCGATGGTCACCGCCGTCCACAGCGCCGATTGGGTGAGGGCGAAGCCGAACCGCGTCGCGAGATAGTTCGGCAGCCAGATCATCACGCCGTAATAGCCGAAGTTCTGGACCGAGCAGAGGATCACCATGCCGATGCTGAGCTTGGTGGTCTCCCAGTCCTTGACCAGCAGGCGTAGCGCGGATTCCTTCGGGCGGTCCTTCGAGCGGGCGACGAAGACGTCGGGCTCGTGCAGCGAATGCCGGATGAAATAGGCCGCGATCGCCGGCAGGACGCCGATGGCAAACATGCCGCGCCAGCCGATGGTGGGCAGCAGCAGCGGGGTGACGAGGGCGGCCGCGAGGACGCCGACCTGCCAGCCGAGGCCGACATAGGAGGAGGCGCGCGCCCGCTTCGAGGCCGGCCAAGCTTCGGCGACGAGCGCCATGCCGATGCCGAATTCGCCGCCGAGCCCGAGGCCGGCGATGGTGCGGTAGACCAGCAGGTCCCAGTAGCCCTGGGCGAAGGCGCACAGGCCGGTGAAGACGGCGAAGAGGACGATGGTCCAGGTCAGGACACGGACGCGGCCGATCCGGTCCGAGAGCATGCCGAAACCGATGCCGCCAAGGACGGCGCCGACGAGCGTCGCCGTCACCAGAGAGGCGGCCTGGGCTTGGCTCAATTGCAGATCGGCCGAGATCGCCCTGAGCATGAAGCCGAGGATCAGGAGGTCGAAGCCATCCATCGCATAGCCGATGGCGGCGCCCCACAACGCCTTGCGCGCCTTGTCGTCCACCGTCGTCGGTGCCGACAGCGCGGCGGCCGATGCTGTCCGATCGCTCATGGTTCAAGGCCCCTCGTTTTCGCCCGGCCGAAAGGATGCTGAGCTGCAAGCCAGATCGAGGCGCGCTCACATGCGTGATGTCGGCTCGACATGTCACGCTGCCGGAGCCGGCGCAATAATTCGCCCCGAATCAGCCTGTGGATGTGCCGGGAAACATTCGCGTGTGTGGCTTTATCGACAGCGCGGCGCTGGCCCTGGCGCCATGGTGGAAATCGCGGGGCGGGGATTGACCTGCCGGGCGGGGGCGATCAGAAGGGGCCGTTTGCCAATTCGACCAGCCCCTGCGCCCTTGCCGTTCCCGGCGAGCGGCGTCGCTCAGCCCAAGGAAACCGCGCCATGCCCAATCTGTTCACCCCCACCGACCGGGCCGTGATCGCGCGCGAAGCGGCCAAGATGCTGCTCGAGATCAAGGCTGTGCACTTCTACAGCGACAAGCCCTTCTTCTTCACTTCCGGCTGGGCGAGCCCGGTCTATATCGACTGCCGCAAGATCATCTCCTACCCCCGTCTGCGCTCGACGCTGATCGATTTCGCCGCCACCACGATCGTGCGCGACATCGGCTACGAGTCGCTCGACACCATCGCCGGGGGCGAGACGGCCGGCATTCCCTTCGCCGCCTGGATCTCCGACCGCCTGGCACTGCCGATGCAGTATGTCCGCAAGAAGCCGAAGGGCTTCGGCCGCAATGCCCAGATCGAGGGCTCGGTCGTCGAGGGTGCGCGCACGCTGCTGGTCGAGGATCTCGCCACGGACGGGCGCAGCAAGGTCAATTTCGCCGAAGCGCTACGCAATGCCGGCGCCGATGTGCAGCATTGCTTCGTGCTGTTCTACTACGACATCTTCCCGAAGAGCCGCGAGCTGATGGCGGAGATCGGCGTGAACCTGCACTACCTCACCACCTGGTGGGATGTGCTGGCCGTCGCGAAGGACAGCGGCCATTTCGAGCCGAAGATCCTTGCCGAGGTCGAGAGCTTCCTCAACGACCCGGCGAGCTGGTCGTCCAAGCATGGCGGGATCTCCGCCTTCGGCGAAGAAAAGAAGCCGGCCTGAGCCGGTGCTTCACGACCCGCAGCTGCGTCTGGATGTCGAGAACGGACAGCTGCAGGACGGGCGCGGCCGGGTGTTCGATCCGGCGGCGCGGCGCTGGTGCGAAGCCCCGCTGGCTGCGCTGGGCGAGCCGGTGTCGGCCGCCAATGCCTTGCGCTGGCTTCAGCGTGAGAGCGGGATGGCTCTGCGCACGCCCGTCGCCGTGATCGGGACGCGCACGCCGACCGCTTCTCAGGCGGTTGCCGCCGAAACCTTGGGTCGGCTTCTCGCCGAGCACGGCGTCACCGTGCTGTGCGGCGGCCGCTCAGGTGTGATGGAGGAGGTCTGCCGCGGCGTCGCGCAGGCCGGCGGCCTCTCGATTGGCCTTTTGCCCGATGACGAGCCGGAGGCGGCCAATCCCTACGTCACGGTCCCGCTTGCCACCGGCATCGGCGTGGCGCGCAATGCGCTGATCGCCTGGGCGGCGTGTTGTCTGGTTGCGATCGGGGGCGGTTACGGAACGCTATCGGAGATCGCCTTCGCCTTGCAGTTCAAGCGGCCGGTCTTCCTGCTGGAAGGCGCGCCGACCGTCGACGGGGCGCTCGTCTGCTCCGATGCGGAGGCGGCGCTAGACGCTGTCGCGCGGGTGATCCTGGCAGTCTGAACGCCCTCCGTTCACGGCCTGTCGGGCCGGCCCGCTGCGGCGGCGCTGCGGGCTTCGAGCGCCTTGGCGACGCGGCGCATCGCCTCGCCGGCGGCATCGCACTCCTCGTCGCTGAGTACGGTCATCATCGCCTCGATCTCGGCGACGTGGATCGCCATCGCCTTGCGGGTCAGCGCTTCGCCTGCGGGTGTCAGCCAAAGTCGGCGCAGGCGCTTGTCGGCGTCGTCATTGCGCCGCTCGATCAACCCGCGCCGCTCCAGCACCGGCAGCAACATGCTCATCGCGCTGCGCCCGACGAGAAGCTTCTCGGCCAGCGCCTGCTGCGAGAGGCCGGGCGCGTGGAAGATGTTGGCGAGCACGTCGTAATGCGCGAGCTGGATGTCGAGCGGCGCAAGCGCCTCGGTGAAAACCTTCTCCCACAAGCTGTGAGCACGGGCGACGGAGACCCAGTTGCGGAAGCGCGGGAGATCCCAGGGCAGGATCTGCGACTCCGGCAAATCAGAAAGCGCTTGCTTTTTGTTCATGGCTGAACATATTCGTTCAGCGCTGAACAAGACAGGGTCCGTGCCATGACCGCTTCCGCCCTCCGTTACATGCGCCCGCTGGTCCGGGCCGCGAGCTTCGTGGCTCCTTCCGCGACCGGCCGGCTGGCTTTCCGCTTGTTCTGTACCCCGGCGAAGCCGTCGAAGCGAAACAGAAAATCGGGCGAACAGGCCACCGCGACGAGGCCCGGGCAAGCGAGCCGACGCGCGATTCCGTTCCCCTGCGGGAGCGTTCAGGCCTATGTCTTCGAGCCCGAGGCGGTCGTGCCGGCGGGCACGGTGCTGCTGGTCCATGGCTGGACGGGAGAGGCGGCCTCGATGACCGCTTTCATCGAACCGCTGCTGGCGGCGGGCTTCCGGGTCGTCGCCTTCGACTTGCCCGGCCATGGCGCCTCGACCGGGCGCGAGCTCAACATCCCGCTCGGTGTCGCGAGCCTTGCGGCCGTGGCACGGGTGTTCGGGCCGCTGCATGCAATCGTGACGCATTCCTTCGGCGGGGCGATCGCGCTTGCGGCATTGGCAGGCTCGGTGAGGGGACAGCCCGCGGTCAGCACCGGGCGGCTCGTGCTGATCGCCGCGCCGTCCTCGATCACCGAGATCACCCGGCAATTCGGCGCCGCGATCGGTCTCGGCAAGCGCGGGCAGGCGGCGCTGGAGCGGCGCATCCATGTCGTCGCCGGCAATCCGGTCGAGGTTTTCGAGGGGGCGCTGCAACTGGAGGCGATCGGGCTGCCGACCCTGGTGATCCACGACCGGCAGGATCGCGAACTCGGCTTTCATCATGCGCAGGCGCTTGCGGGAGCCGGAGCTTTCGTCACGCTGGAAGCGACGGATGGGCTCGGCCATCGCCGCATCCTGAAGGCGCGGCCGGTGGTTGAAAGCGTTGCGCGCTTCGTCGGAGCGGGGGGCTAGCGCATTCCCGCGAATTGCAGAAATGCGCTAGATCCTTGTTCTATCGCATTTTCTTCACGCGAACCGGTGCCCACTTGGCTTGAAAACGCTCTCGCTCAGAGCCAGCCCATCAGTTCGCGCTGGACGACCTCGGCGATGACGTCGACACCCTCGCGGGAGTCGTTGAGGCAGGGGAGATAGGCGAATTTCTCGCCGCCATTGTGCAGGAAGATCTCGCGGTTCTCGCCGTCGAGCTCTTCGAGCGTCTCCAGGCAGTCGGCCGAGAAACCGGGCGCGACGATCGCCATCGATTTCTTCCCGGCCTGGGCCAGCGCCTTCACCGTCTCGTCGGTATAGGGCTGCAGCCATTCGTCCGGGCCGAAGCGCGACTGGAAGGTCAGCGGGAATTGTTCCTCGGAGAGACCTAGCTCGGCGCGCAGCAGACGCCAGGTCTTGACGCATTGGCAGTAGTAGGGGTCGCCCTTCAGCAGGTACTCCTTCGGCATGCCGTGGAAGGAGCAGAGGATGACCTCCGGCTCGAAATCGAGCTTGGCGAGCGAGGCGCGCATCGAGCGGGCGAGCGCGCCGATATAGACGGGGTCGTCATGGTAGGGCGGCGAGACGCGCACCGAGGGCTGCCAGCGCATCTGCATCAGCGCGCGAAAAGCCTGGTCGCAGGCCGTGGCCGAGGTCGGCGCGGCGTATTGCGGATAGAGCGGCACCAGCAGGATGCGGTCGCAGCCCTGGTCGAGCAGAGCCTTCAGCCGGCTCTTCACGTCGGGAAAGCCGTAGCGCATCGCCCAGTCGAAGACGACGCGGTCGCCGGCCAGCGGCTTCAGGCGCTCAGCGAGCTGCTCGGTCTGCGAGCGGGTGATGGTCTTGAGCGGGCCTTCGTTGCGCTCGTTGTTCCAGATCGAGGCGTAATCCTTGCCCTTGCGGCCCGGGCGCGTCGACAGGATGATCAGGTTGAGGATCGGCCACCATTTCCAGCGCGGCTCCTCGATGACACGCCGGTCCGACAGAAACTCCTTGAGATAGGCGCGCATCGGCCAGTAGCCGGTGCCTTCGGGCGTGCCGAGATTCATCAGCAGCACGCCGATGCGGCCGTAGCGCACCTTGGGATGGTCGGGCGGCAGGGAAGCGGCCTCGCGGCCGGGCGCCGCGGCGATGTCAGCAGTCATGAGCGCATGCTCTCCTTAGCCTCGTGATTTAGACGAGTTCGCGCTTTCGTCCAGCCTGGAAGCCTGTCGAAGAGCAAGATGCGACACTACCGACAACCGCTGTTCGGGCCGGTCTGCCCTCTGGTCACTGCGGCTGAACTCTTGCTAGTCTGGAGCCGTTCTTAAGACCTGAGGGGCGCCCGCCATGACAAAGCTCACCCGCCGCAAGGCTCTCGGCGTCCTGGCGGCGCCAGCGACGCTCGCCGCGACCGCCCCTGTGGCGATGGCGCAGCAACCGGCGCCGAGCTTCACGCTGCTGCTCGTCAACGACATCTACAAGATGAGCGACGACAAGGGGCGCGGCGGCTTCGCGCGCGCCTCCGGTATCGCCAAGGCCGAGCGGGCCAAAGGCGTGCCGGTGCTTTTCTGCCATGCCGGCGATTGCTACTCGCCCTCGCTGATGTCGGGCTTCGACCAAGGCGCGCATATCGTCGCGATGCAAAACAAGATGGGCATCGACGTCTTCGTGCCCGGCAACCATGAATTCGACTTCGGCAAGGAGAACTATCTCAAGCTGACGGCAGCCCAGACCTATCCGACCTTCGCCGCCAATCTGCGCGATGCCGGCGGCAACGTGCTGCCCCACCACAAGGATTCGCAGATCTTCGAGCTCGGCGGCATCAAGGTCGGCGTGATCGGCACGACCTTCGATCCGACGCCGCAGCTCTCCAACCCCGGCGACCTGAAATTTTCCTCGACGATGGAGGCGCTGCGCCGCGAGGCTAAAGCGCTGAAGGGGCAAGGCGCCGATATCCTCGTCGCCGTCGTCCATGCCGACCGGGCGATGGACTACGAGATCGTTCGCTCGCGGGTGGTCGACATCGTGCTGACCGGCCACGACCACGACCTCGCGATCGCCTATGACGGCAAGGTGGTGATGGTTGAGTCGAATGAGGAGGGCAATTACGTCACCGCCATCGACATCGCCGTCAGCGTCAAGGGCGAAGGCGCGGCGCGGCAGGTGTCGTGGACGCCGACCTTCCGCGTCAACGATTCCCGCTCGGCGACGCCTGATCCTGACGTCGCCGCCATCGTGAAGGGCTATGAGGGCGAGCTCTCGAAGGAGCTCGACGTCGACATCGCCACGCTGGCCGTCCCGCTGGATTCCCGCACCGGCGTCATCCGCACGCAGGAGACCGCGATCGGCAACCTGATCGCCGACGCCATCCGCGCCGCGACCGGCGCCCAGCTCGCCATCACCAACGCCGGCGGCATCCGGGCCAACAAGCAATATGCCGCCGGGCAGAAGCTGACCCGCCGCGACGTGCTGAGCGAACTGCCCTTCGGCAATGCCACGGTGATGGTCGAGATCACCGGCAAGGACGTAAAGGACGCGATCGAGAACGGCTTGCGCGACGCCCCGCAGGGTGCCGGACGCTTCCCGGTGGTGTCCGGCCTCACATTCGAGGCCGACCTGAAGCAGCCGCAGGGCGCGCGCGTCACCACGGTCATGGTCGACGGCAAGCCGATCGATCCCGCCGCCAAATATACGGTCGCATCGAACAACTTCATGCTGGAGGGCGGCGACGGCTACACGGCGCTCGGTCGTGGCCGGACGCTGCTCGGTCTCACCGACGGCAAGCTGATGGCCAATGAGGTGATGGTCTATGTGCGCCGGCTCGGCACGGTCGATGCCAAGATCGAGGGCCGGGCCGTCCTGAAGTGAGCTGCACCGAGGCGCTTGCGACCTTCCTGGCGAGCGGAGCGTCGAGGGGCTGGCGTGACCTGCCGGTCTTCGCTGCTGGCGGCGATGCGACGCGCGCCTGCGCGGCCGTCGATGCCGAACGGGCGACCGGGCATGTCGTCGCGCCGGCGCCGGAGCGGGTCTTCGCCGCGCTGGCGCTGACGCCGCTCGACGCGGTCCGCGCCGTCATCCTCGGACAGGACCCCTATCCGACGCCGGGCCATGCCAACGGGCTCGCCTTCTCCTATGTCGGCCCGCCGCCGCTGCCGCGCTCGCTCGTCAATATCTACAAGGAGCGGGCCGAGGATCTGGGCGAGCCCGCCCCTGCGGATGGCGATCTGACGCGCTGGGCCAAGCAGGGCGTGCTGCTGCTCAACACGGCGCTGACGGTACGGGAAGGGGCCAGCAAGGCCGGCTCGCACCTCTCGCTCGGCTGGGCGAAGATCACGGATGCGATGATCGCGGCCGTCTCGCGGGAGCGGCCCCATGCCGTCTTCCTGCTCTGGGGGGCGCCGGCGCAGTTGAAGCGACCGTTGATCGATGAGAGCCGGCATCTCGTCATTGCCAGCGCTCACCCTTCGCCGCTGTCGGCGCGGCGCGGCTTCTTCGGCTCCAAGCCGTTCAGCCGGACGAATGAGTGGCTGGAGGGGCGAGGCGAGCGGGCGATCCACTGGTGAATGGCGCCACCGTCATGCTCGGGCTTGACCCGAGCATCTCAGGACGGAGGGGCGCCTTATCCTGTAAGAGATTCTCGGGTCGAAGCTTTGCTTCGCCCGAGAATGACGGGGGAGTTCACCCCACCGGCCGTTCGTCAGCGATGACCTTGCCGTCGTTCGGCAGCGCGCCCAATGGCAAGATCTCGACCGCCCCCTTCAGCTTCGTCACTTGCTGCAAGGTTGAAGAGACCGCGTCGACGAAACCGGCCGGCTCGGCGTAGATCTCGGCCTTGAGGGTCATGGTATCGGTTTCGTTGGCGCGGCCGACGACGAGCCTGAGTTTGGCGATCTCGGCATGACGCTTGGCGATTTCGGCGACCTGTTCGGGGCGCACGAACATGCCCTTGATCTTGGCGGTCTGGTCGGCGCGGCCCATCCAGCCCCTGATACGGGTGTTGCTGCGCCCGCAGGAACTGAGCCCCGGCAGGACGGCTGTGAGATCGCCGACGGCGAGCCTGATCTGCGGGTGATGCGGGTCGAGATTGGTGATGACGACCTCGCCGACCTCCCCCTCGGGGACGGGATCGCCTGTGCCGGGGCGGACGATCTCGACGATCAGGTTCTCGTTCAGCACCATGCCCTCGCGGGCCGATGTCTCATAGGCGATGACTCCGACATCGGCGGTCGCGTAGAGCTGATAGGCGTCGATGCCGCGCGCTTTCACCCATGCCTGTAGCGAGGGCGGGAAGGCTGCACCGGAGACGACGGCGCGCTTGATCGAGGAGATGTCGACGCCGCGCGCATCCGCCGCCTCGATCAGGATCTTGAGGAAGTCCGGCGTGCCCAGATAGGCGCTTGGCCGATAGGCGGAGATCACCTCCATCTGCTGCTCGGTATTGCCGGGCCCCGCCGGGATCACGGCGCAGCCGATAGCGCGAGCGGCCGAGTCCATGATAAAGCCGCCGGGCGTCAGGTGATAGCTCAGCGTGTTCAGGACGATATCGCCCGGCCGGAAGCCGGCGGCATGGAGCCCGCGCGCGGCGTTCCAGGCGTCGCGGTCGGTCCCCTCCGGCTCGAAGATGGGGCCGGGCGAGGTGAAGAGACGGCCGAAGGAGCCTGTCGGGGCCGGGACGAAGCCGCCGAAGGGGAGCGCCTGCTTCTGAAGCGCCGGCAAGTCGGCCTTGCGCAAAACCGGCAGGCGCACCAGTGCCGAGCGGCTCGTTACGGAGGCGGGGTCGATGCCGTGCAGCCGCTCGGCATAGGCGGGGGCTTCGATGGCGGCGGCGATCAGCTTCGGCAGCCGCGCGAAGAGATCGGCCTCGCGCTCCCCGGGCGAGCGGGTTTCGAGCGCGTCGTAATGCTCGGTCATGGCGATGTCTCGTTCATAAGGGGAACAGCCCTCATCCTGGGGAGCAAGCGAAGCTTGCGTCTCGAAGGACGCTCCAGATGGTTCCGGAGCTTCCAGGAGCATCCTTCGAGACGCCGCTTCGCGGCTCCTCAGGATGAGGGCTTGCGGGATAAGCTCTCACGACAGCCAGCGCTTGCGACGCTTGTAGCTCTTCACCTCGCGGAAGGACTTCTTGTTGCCCTCGGCGACGCCCAGGTAGAACTCCTTCACATCCTCATTCTCGCGCAACATCCGGGCTTCGCCGTCCATGACGACGCGGCCGGTCTCCATGATGTAGCCATAGGTGGCGTAGCGCAGCGCCATGTTGGTGTTCTGCTCGGCGACGAGGAAGGAAACTCCTTCATCGGCATTGAGCCGGCGTACGATCTCGAAGATCTCCTCGACGATCTGGGGGGCGAGCCCCATCGAGGGCTCGTCGAGCAGGATCATCTTGGGGTTCGACATCATCGCCCGGCCGATGGCGCACATCTGCTGCTCACCGCCGGAGGTGTAGCCGGCCTGCGAGGTCCGGCGCTGCTTGAGGCGTGGGAACAGCGTGTAGATCTTCTCGAGGTCGTGCTTGATCGCGGCGTTGCCGTCGCGGCGGGTGAAGGCGCCGGTCAGCAGGTTTTCCTCGATCGAGAGATGGCCGAAGCAGTGCCGGCCTTCCATCACCTGGATACAGCCCCGTTTGACGAGCTCGTTGGGGGAGAGCTTGTCGACGCGCTCGCCGTCGAAGACGATCGAGCCCTTGGTGACCTCGCCGCGCTCGGCCTTCAGCAGGTTCGAGATCGCCTTCAGCGTCGTGGTCTTGCCGGCGCCGTTCGCGCCGAGGATCGCGACGATGCCGGCGCGCGGAACGGTGAGCGAGACGCCCTTCAGCACCAGCACGACATGGTCGTAGATGACCTCGATATTGTTGAGCGACAGGATCGTGTCGCTTGCGGTCGCTGCGGCTGGTTTCTCGAGGGTGGCGGTCGACATCGGCCTCTCCCGGCAATCGGCAAAAAGGGGTGCCGGCGGCGGGAGCCCGCCGCCGGCCGTCGTCAGATCAGGACGACTTCTCGCAGGACTCGGAACGCTTCGGCCAGTTGCCGGCCTTCTCGACATAGTCCTTGGCGTTGGTCTCGATCAGCGGACGGACCTCGTCCTTCATCGGCTCGACCCAGTCGCCGCCCTTGACCCACTTGGTGCCGTCCCACTGCGAGACGAACATCTTGCTGTGGCCGGAGTGGTCGGTGCAGGAGATTGTGGTCGGCGTGACGAAGCCGCCGAGACCGATCTCCTTCAGGCGGGCGTCGGTGAGGTTCAGGGATTCGAGACCGCGGCGCATGTCCTGCGCGTCGATCACCTTCTTGCCGGTGAGCTTCTGCGCGTTGCGGATGCCCTCGACCACGAGCATCGCGTTGTAGACGCCGCGGTTGTAGAGGGCCTCGCCGACCTTCTCCTTCGGTGTCGTGCTCTTGCCCTTGTCGACCACGAGTTTGAGGATGTCCTGCATCGCGGGTGCTTCGGTGCCGCTCAGCGTCCAGCTCAGCGACTTGTAGCCCTTGGCCTGCTCGCCGCCGGCACGCGCGTCGTCGTCGCCGCCGGCCCACCAGACGCCGACCATCTTGTTCATCGGGAAGTTGTTCTTGGCCGCTTCCTTGACCGCGGTGGGGTTCATTGCGCCCCAGCCCTGGTTGTAGAGGAAGTCCGGCCGGTCACGGCGGATCGAGAGCCAGAGCGAGCCCTGGTTCTGCATGTCGGCTGCCGCCACCGGATAGAGCTTGACCTCGAAGCCGTATTTCTTGGCGAGGTTCTCGAGCACCGGAATCGGCTCCTTGCCGAAGGGCGCATCGAGATGGATCAGGCCGAGCTTCTTGCCCTTGAGCTTGTCGAGGCCGCCGAGCTCGGCCGCCATGTGCTTCACCATGACGGAGGCGCCGTCCCAATAGGTGAAGGGCGGAATGAAGACCCAGGGGAAGTTCGTGCCATCGGCCGAGGCGGACAGGCCATAGGCCATCGACAGGATCGGGATCTTGTCGACATGGGCGCGCGGGATCGCGGCCAGCGTCGCGCCGGTCGACCAGGGCGAATAGACGATGGTGTTCTTCGCTTTCGCCTGCTCGTAGCACTCGATCGACTTCTTGGTGTCGTAGCCGGTCTCGCACTCCTCGTAGATGACCTTGACGCCGTTCACGCCGCCGTCACGCTCGTTGATCATCGTGATGTAGTCGCGCATGCCGTCGCCGATCGGGATGCCCGATCCGGAGAACGGGCCGGTGCGATAGGCGTTGTTGGCGAAGTAGACGCTGTCCTGCGCCGCGGCCGGAACGATTGTCCCGGCAGCGGAGAGTAGGGCGCCCAGAGCCGCCCCCTTCATCAGAATGCTGGTCTTCATGGACTTCCTCCGTTCGTTTCCTCCCGACCAGACTGATGCCGGATCGGTCTTTAAGCGCCGGCGCTTCAGCGTCGCCGGTCGTTTCTTGGGTCCGTCCCCGAGCCTCAGTAGGGGAAAGGCCACGTCCGCAATTTCTGCTTGCCGATCTGCCAGAGCCGGGCGAGGCCGTGCGGCTCGACGATCAGGAAGATTATGATCAGCGCGCCGACGAGCATGAAGGTGACGTGCTCGGCTGCCGCACCGCCGATCGGGACGCCGAGCGCCGGCAGGCCGAACTTCAGCGCGGTCGGCAGGATCGACAAGAAGGCCGCGCCGAAGAAGGAGCCGATCAGCGAGCCAAGGCCGCCGATGATGACCATGAACAGGATGTTGAACGAGAGGCGGATCGAGAAGACGTCCGCCGCTTCGCCGCCGCCGTACCAGAGGAAGATCATCATCGCCCCGGCGACGCCGCAGAAATATGAGGAGACCGCGAAGGCCATCAGCTTGGCGTTGAGCAGCTTGATGCCCATGAGCTCGGCGGCGATGTCCATGTCGCGCACGGCCATCCAGGAGCGTCCCAGCTTGCCATGAACGATGTTCGAGGCGAACCAGGTCAGCACGACGACGAGGCCGAGGCAGACGAAATAGCGCGTCTCGGGCGTGGCGGCCGCGCCGGTGAGCGGCAGGCCGAAGAGGGTGCGCTGCGGCACCTCGATCGCACCCGAGGCATTGTAGTTGAACAGCCAGGGAACACGGACGAAAGCCCATTGCAGGAAGAACTGCGCGGCGAGCGTGGCCACGGCCAAATAGAAGCCCTTGATGCGCAACGAGGGCAGGCCGAAGAGCACGCCGATGCCGGCCGAGAACAGCCCTGACAGCAGGATCAGGACGATGATGTTCACGTTCGGGAAGAAGGTGGTCAGCTTGTAGCAGGCATAGGCGCCGACACCCATGAAGGCGGCGGTGCCGAGCGAGATCAGCCCGGTATAGCCGGTGAGGATGTTGAGCCCGATCGCCGCAAGGGAGAGGACGAGGAAGGGGATCATCACCGAGGCGATGAAGAAGTCGCTGCCGAGGAAGGGGATCGCGACGAGAGCGATCGCCAGGATGACGGCGATGCCGATCCGGTCTTCCCGGAGCGGGAAGACGGCCATGTCGGCGGAATAGGTCGATTTGAACTGGCCGGCCTCACGGTAGAACATGTTGTCCGGCTCCTCAGATGCGTTCGATGATCTTGTCGCCGAACAGCCCCTGCGGCCTGAACAGCAGGAAGCCCAGCGCGATAAAATAGGCGAGCCAGCTCTCGATGCCGCCGCCGACCAGTGGGCCCCAGTAGAACTCGCCGAGCTTCTCGCCGATGCCGATGATCAGGCCGCCGACGATCGCGCCGGGGATGGAGGTGAAGCCGCCGAGGATCAGCACCGGCAGGGCCTTCAACGCGACGATCTCGAGCGCAAAGGAGACGTCCGAGCGCGCGCCCCACATGATGCCTGTGATCAGCGCGACGATGCCGGCGGTGAACCAGACGATCACCCAGATCTGGTTGAGCGAAATGCCGACCGAAAGCGCCGCCTTGTGGCTGTCGGCCACCGCGCGCAGGGCTCTTCCGATGCGGGTGTACTGGAAGAAGGCGGCCAGCAGCGCGATCATCAGCGAGGCGATGACCGCCGCGGCGATGTCGATCTTCTGCAGCGAGACCAGCCCGCCGAGAATCTGCAGGTCAATGGCGCCCTTGGGCAGGTAGAGCTGCTCGGCGATCATCTGCTTGGGATTGCCGCCGAAGAGGGCTTCGCCGAATCCGATCAGGAAATAGGTGATGCCGAAGGTCGCCATGAACAGGATGATGTCGGGCTGGTTGACCAGTGGACGCAGCACCACGCGCTCGATGGTGACGGCAAGCGCGAACATGACGCCGAGCGTGATGATGACGGCGAGGAAGGCCGGCACGCCCTTCTCGTAGAGGCCGACCAGCGTCAGCGCCGCAAACACCACCATGATACCCTGGGCGAAGTTGAACACGCCCGAGGCCTTGAAGATCAGCACGAAGCCGAGCGCGATCAGGGCATAGAGAACGCCGGAGACGAGCCCTTCCCAGATCGTCTGCACCAGCAGGTCGGGCGCCTGGACCATCTGCTGGAACGGGTCGACGAAGATCGCGTAGAGCGTGTTGGTGGAATCGAGCCGGACACCGAGAGCGAGCGCGGCGACGATGGCGGCGAGGATGAGCCCCAACTTGACCAGCGGGCTGGCGAGCAGGTTCGGCGCCGGGCGGGTGGCGATGTCGCTCATGGCCGAAACCTCTGATTGAAGGGCGCGGGGAACTCTTCTCCCGTCTGGGAGAAGAGCAGGGATGAGGGCCCGCCCTCGAAGTCGAAGGCCTTAGCGGTGCCGCCGCGCTTGCTGGATAGGCGGCAGGCCCTCACCCCTGCCCCTCTCCCATCCGGGAGAGGGGTTCCCCGCGCGTTTTCGTCGAAACGTTGCACCATCACAGCCATCAGTGCGCCACTCCCAGATAGGCGTCGATGACCTTCTGGTTCGCCTTGACCTCGTCGGGCGTGCCGTCGGCAATCTTGCGGCCGTATTCGAGCACGACGACGCGGTCGGACAGGTCCATCACGACCCCCATGTCATGCTCGATCAAAGCGATCGTCGTGCCGAACTGGTTGTTCACGTCGAGGATGAAGCGGCACATGTCCTCCTTCTCCTCGAGGTTCATGCCGGCCATCGGCTCGTCGAGCAGCAGCAACTCAGGCTCCATGGCGAGCGCACGGCCGAGCTCGACGCGCTTCTGCAGGCCGTAGGGCAATTTGCCGACCGGGAGCTTGCGGATGTGCTCGATCTGCAGGAAGTCGATGATGTCCTCGACGACACGGCGATGCGCGATCTCCTCCTGCATCGCCGGGCCGTGGCGCAGCGCCTGCCAGAAGAAACCCTTCTTCATCTTGAGGGTGCGGCCGGTCATGATGTTGTCGAGCGTCGACATGCCCTTGAACAGCGCGACGTTTTGGAAGGTGCGGGCGATGCCGCCAGCGGCGGCGCGATGCGGGCGCATCTTGGCGCGGCGCTCGCCCTTGAAGACGATCTGGCCCTCCTGCGGTTGGTAGAAGCCGTTGATGCAGTTGAGCATCGAGGTCTTGCCGGCGCCGTTGGGGCCGATGATGGCGCGGATCTCGCCCTTGCGGATGTCGAAGGAGACATCGGTGATCGCCTTCACGCCGCCGAAGCGCAGCGAGATGTTCTCGACCGAGAGCAGGACTTCGCCCTTGTCGCGGATGGGGGTGCCCGTCACGTTCATCGGCTCCGCGTTCATGCCGCCTTCGCCGCTGCCGGCGCCTCCTGCACGGCCACCGGATAGATCTTGGCGTCGCGCACCTTGACGCGGGCCGAGATCACGCCCTTGCGGCCGTCCTCGAAGGTCACTTCCGTGGAGATGTCGGCGGCGTCCGAGCCGTCGTAGAGCGCGGTGACCAGCGGCGCGTAGCGCTCGGCGATGAAGCCGCGCCGGACCTTCTGGGTGCGGGTCAGCTCCCCGTCATCGGCGTCAAGTTCCTTGTGCAGAATGAGGAAGCGCTTGATCTGGGCGCCGCCCATCATCGGCTCGCTGGCGAGTGAGCGGTTCACCTCGTCGACGTGCTTGGAGATCATGTCGTAGACGAGGTCGTGCCCGGCGAGCTCCTGATAGGACGCATAGACCACGTTGTTGCGCTCGGCCCAGTTGCCGACGGCCGTGAGGTCGATGTTGAGCGCGACGGTGGCGTAGTCGCGGCCCTGGCCGAAGGCCACGACCTCCTTGATGTTCGGATAGAACTTCAGCTTGTTCTCGATGTATTTCGGCGGGAAGAGGTCGCCGCTGTTGAGCTTGCCGACGTCCTTGGCGCGGTCGATGATCTTCAGGTGTCCGCCCTCGTCGAAGAAGCCGGCATCGCCGGAGCGGACATAACCGTCGGCGGTCATCGTCTCCGCGGTCTTGTCCGGGTCCTTGTAGTAGCCGCCGAAGATTGAGGGCGAGCGGTAGAGCACCTCGCCATTGTCATCGATGCGGATCTCGACCAGCGGCGCGGGCTTGCCGACCGTATCGGCTTTGATCTCGCCATTGGGTTGCATGGTGATGTAGACGCCGGCCTCGGTCTGGCCGTAGAGCTGCTTCAGGTTGACGCCGATCGAGCGGTAGAACCGGAAGAGCTCGGGGCCGATCGCCTCGCCAGCCGTGTAGCCGACCTTGATATTGGTCAGGCCGAAGCGGTTGCGCAGCGGGCCGTAGACCAGCATGTCGCCGAGCCGGTAGAGCAGGCGGCCCTTCAATGGCACGCTCTCCCCGTTCAGGATCTTCTCGCCATAGCGCTTCGCGACGTCGAGGAAGTAGTGGAACATCCGGCGCTTCAGCGCGCCGGCATCCTCCATGCGCACCATGGTGATGGTCAGCATGTTCTCGAAGACGCGCGGCGGGGCGAAGGCGTAGGTGGTGCCGACCTCGCGGCGGTCGTCGATGACGGTTTCCGGGCCTTCCGGGCAGTTGACGCAGAAGCCGGCCAGCATCGCCTGCGCATAGGAGAAGACGTGGTCGCCGACCCAGGCGATCGGCAGATAGGCGATGACCTCGTCGCTCTCGTTGAGCCCGTCGAAGCCGCAGCCGATCTCGGCGGCGACGATGACGTTGTAGTGGCTCAGCATCACGCCCTTGGGCCGCCCGGTGGTGCCGGAGGTGTAGAGGATGATGCCGAGGTCGGCGCCCTTGCCTTGCTCCATCTCGCGGGCGAGCGCGGCCTCGACTTGGGGATCCTGCAGCGCCTTGGCGCCGGCCGCGATCACCGTCTCGATGGCGTGGAGCTTGCTGTGGTCGTAATCGCGCAAACCCCGCGGCTCGTCATAGAGCATGTGCCTGAGATGCGGCAGGCGGTCGGCGATGGAGAGCAGCTTGTCGACCTGCTCCTGGTCCTGCACCACGGCGAAGACTGCCTCGGCATGGTCGAGGACATAAGCCATCTCCTCGGCGACGCCGTCGGCATAGACCGGCACCGGGATCGCGCCGATCCACTGCGCGGCGCACATCGACCAGTACAGCTTCGGCCGGTTGTAGCCGATGATCGCGACCTTCTCGCCGCGTTTCAGCCCGAGATCCTGCAGCCCCTTGGCGAAGTTGCGGACATGGGCAGCCACCTCCGCCCAGTTCCAGGACTGCCAGATGCCGAGGTCCTTGTGGCGGAAGGCGACGCGCGAAGCGCGCTCCTTCGCGTTGCGCAACAGCAATTTCGGAAAGGTATCCGCCTGGCCGGCGGTGCCGCTTGCCACGATTGCGTTCTCCCTGACGAGCCGCCATGCGTCGTGGCGACTTCCTGTGAGCCGGTTCCCGGTCTCGTTGTCATGCAAGAGTTGCAGCCGGGCACGATCTTCGCAAGGAGGCGCTTGACAGACAATTCGCCTTTTTGTGAATATTGTCCCGCCGAGGTTTGATCATTGGCGCACTGCGCCGGTTTTCGCTCGGATTTCCTTCTTGCCGCTATGGATTTTGGGCTGTTGCCGCACGGCGTGGCGACGTGATCCTGTGCCTGGGACGAAAGTCTTACGCAAAAAACGGCCCGCAACTCGGGTGAGCTGCGGGCCGATCGAGACCTTGGCGAAGCGGTCAGTAGCGGTAATAGTGGTTCCGGCGGTAGCCGTGGGCCGGAGCATGCGGCGGCGGCCCGCCATAGCGCCGGCCGTAGTGGTGGCCGCGATCATAGCCGCGGCCGTGACGGTAAGAGTCGCGCCTGTGGTGTCGCTCCATGTTCCGCTGGATTTCCCATTCGCGGTGTTCGCGGGTGTGGCGGGTATATTCGGCGGGCAGCCGGTTCAGCGCCTCGGCCTGTGGAATGGAGTGCGGTGCGGCGCTGGCCGGCGTGGCCGCGATCGCAGCCAGAGCGAGGCCGGCGGCCATCAAAATTCTACGCATGGTCGTCTCCTTCAGTCGATGTGCCTCATTGGACCTAGAACGGACCCAATGCAGCCTGAACGGGCAGGTTGGCTGCCGTTCAGAAAGGCCCTCGCCTCCCGGCTTGGACGCGGCGCGGCGTCCCCGGGCTTGCACGGCGATCGACACTCACTTTGACCGGCTGGAGGATTTGGAAGGGGTCGGCCCAATCGCCCCAGACTCGCCGGGCGATGTCCGATTGAGCGGCGGCGTATTCAGCCGCCTGGTCGTTGACCCGCTTCATGAACAGATCGAAGAAGCCAAACATCTCGAAACTTCCTTTCTCAGCACAGGGCTGTTCGGGAAAGGCAACGCGCGAGATGCGATTTGGTGCCCTTTCGAGAACCCTCAACCTTCGTAGCGGGCGAGCTTGTCGAGGTCGCGGATGGTAATGCTGCCATGGCCCAATTCGATCAGGCCGAGATCGGCGAGCTTGGCCAGGCCCTGATTGGCCATCTGGCGCGAGATGCCGGCGAGCATGCCGAGCTCCTCCTGCGAGATCGCCAGCGTGCGGCCGAGATCGGGATAGAGGATCGGGTTGAACAGCCAGGCGAGGTTGCGGGCGAGGCGGCCGGTCGAATCGAGAGTGCGCTCTGTCTCGGCGAGCGAGATGAACTGGGCGAGGCGCTCGTTGAACTGGTGGACGAGGAAGCGGTTGAAGGCTGCCGAATGCTCGAACAGCCAGAGAAAGGTCGACCGGCGCATCAAAGCGATCCGGGACTCGCGCAGCGCCACCAATTCGTAGCGGCGCGGTTCGGCCTTGATCACAGTACCCTCGCCGAACCAGGCACCGGCGCGCAGGCCGGCAAGCGTGGCGGATTTGCCGGATTTGGAGGTGGTCGCCATCTTGACCAGCCCTTCGGCCACGCCGGTCCAGGATTCCAGCCGGTCCCCGACATGGCAGATCGAGGCGCCCTTGCCATAGCTCTTGAAGGAGATGCCGCGCCGCGCCTCGTCGAACTCGTCGTCCGACAGGTCATGGGACCATGAGGCGATGGCGCGCAGTTCCTCGGGGCTGATCAAGGTGGCGGTGATCCGGGTTGGCGAGAGATAGGCTTCGGGCGGCGTGGCGTCATTCTTGGGCGAAGCGAAGCGTAGACTCGAGAATCTCCTTCAGGAAGAGGCTCCTGAGCCTTCCTGTCACGAGATGCTCGGGTCAAGCCCGAGCATGACGAAGCGGAGCGTTGCGGCTATTCCGCCGCCTGCGGCAGGGCTGATGCGCTGTTTCCCTCGCGCAACTGCTTGAGCAACACAGCCTCCTCGGCCTTCGCCGCCTTCAGATGCCGCTCCTTGACGTGGCCGAAGCCGCGAATCTTCTCGGGGATGGCGGCGAGCGCGATGCAGAGCGCTTGGTTCGCGGGCGAAAGCCGCGTCAGCAGCTCGTTGAGCAGAACCTCGTAGTCGGCGATCAGCCCGCGCTCGATGCGGCGCTCTTCAGTGTAGCTGAAGAGATCGAAGGCCGTACCGCGCAGGCGCCTGAACTTCGCCAGTACGGAAAAGGCGCCCATCATCCAGGGGCCGAAGCTCATCTTGCGCGGCAGGCCCGTGTTGGGGTCGCGCCTCGCCAGCAAAGGTGGCGCGAGATGGAACTCATAGCGCAGCGGCTTGCCGTGATTTCCTTCTGCTTCAAAGGTCGCGGCGACCTGCTTGCGGAAGGCGCCGTCGCTGTAGAGCCGGGCGACTTCGTACTCGTCCTTAAAGGCCATCAGCTTGAAGAGGTTGCGGGCAACGGCCTCGCTGAGAGTGGTCTGGCCAGGTGTGACCGCCGCTTCCCGCGTCTGCGCGCGGGCGACGAGATGCCGGTAGCGCGCCGCATAGGCCGCATTCTGATAGGCGGTGAGGAAGGCGACGCGGCGCTCGATGATCTCGTCGAGCGTCTGCGAAAGCTGGCGGGCCGGTGTCGCCGCCTTGCTTTGCGAGAGGAGCCCGGCCAGCGCCTGCGGATCATGCGCGGCGCGGCGGCCGAGTTCGAAGGCCTTCCGGTTCATGGCGACGGCTTCGCCGTTGAGTTCGATCGCCCGGAGCAGCGCTTCGCGAGAGAGCGGGACGGCGCCGAGCTGCCAGGCATGGCCGAGCATGAACATGTTGGCGGCGATGGCATTGCCGAGGAAGGCCACCGCAGCGGCGGTGGCGTCGAGGAAATGCGTCTGGTCGCGGCCGGCAGCCGACAGGATCGCGCGCTTCAGCCGCTCGGTCGGCAAAGAGAAATCGGCGTTGCGGGTGAAATCGCCCGGCAGGCTCTCGGCGGTGTTGACGATGACCGTGCCGCGCTCGGGGCGGATCGCGCCGAGCACCTTCTTCGAGCCGGTGACGGTGAGGTCGCAGCCGAGGACGAGGTCGGCCTGGCCGGCGGCGACGCGGATGGCGTGGATGTCGTCCGGATGCGGCGCGAGCTTGACGTGGCTGAAGACGGCGCCGCCCTTCTGGGCGAGGCCGGCCATGTCGATCATGCCGCAGCCCTTGCCTTCGAGATGAGCGGCCATGCCCAGGATCGCGCCGATGGTGACGACGCCGGTGCCGCCGACGCCGGTCACGATCACCGCGAAGCTGCGGTCGAGCGCCGGTACGACAGGCTCGGGCAGTTCGGTCTCGCCGAGCGCCGAGGCGCCGAGCCTGAGCGGATCGGCCTTTTTCGGCTTGGCGCCATGGACCGTGACGAAGGACGGGCAAAAGCCCTTCACGCAGGAAAAGTCCTTGTTGCAGTTGGACTGGTCGATCTGGCGCTTGCGGCCGAATTCGGTTTCGAGCGGCTGCACCGAGACGCAGTTCGACTGCACGCCGCAATCGCCGCAACCCTCGCAGACGAGTTCGTTGACGATCACGCGCTTGTCCGGATCCGGGTAGGCGCCCCGCTTGCGACGGCGGCGCTTCTCGGTGGCGCAGGTCTGGTCGTAGAGCAGCAGCGAGACGCCGGAGACCGTGGCGAGTTCGCGCTGGACGGCGTCGAGCTCGTCGCGGTGGTGGAGCGTCGTGCCGGCCGGCCATTGCGTGCCCGGCGGATATTTGCCGGGATCGTCGCTGACGACGGCGATGCGCTTCACGCCTTCGGCCGCGACCTGCCGCGCCATCTGGTCGGGCGAGAGATGGCCTTCGGCCTGCTGGCCGCCGGTCATGGCGACGGCGTCGTTATAGAGCAGCTTGTAGGTGATGGTGACGCCGCTCGCGACCGCCCAGCGGATCGCGAGCGAACCGGAATGGGTGTAGGTGCCGTCGCCGAGATTCTGGAAGACGTGGCCACGCTTCGAGAACGGCGCTTCGCCAACCCAGTTCGCGCCTTCGCCGCCCATCTGGGTGAAGCCCGCGGTGTCGCGGTCCATCCACTGCACCATGTAATGGCAGCCGATCCCGGCATAGGCGCGCGAGCCCTCGGGCAGCACGGTCGAGGAATTATGCGGGCAGCCCGAACAGAAATAGGGCGTGCGCTTCGCGATCTCCTGCGCCTCGGCGAGGCGGCCTTGCGCCTTGGCGATCTCTTCCAGCCGTGCGCGCAGGGCGGGATCGTCGCGATATTGGAGCAGGCGCCCGCCCAGCGCGATCGCGATGTCGTTGGGGTCGAGCGCACCATGGACCGGGAACAGCCAGTCGCCCTTCTCGTCCTTCTTGCCGACCACCATCGGCTGGTGCTTGGCGCCGTAAAGCTCTTCGCGGACCTGCACCTCGATCAGCGAGCGCTTCTCCTCGACCACCATGATCAGGTCGAGTCCCCTGGCGAAGCTTTTCAGCTCGGCCGGATCGATCGGCCAAGGGCAGGCGAGCTTGAACAGGCGGATGCCGAGATCATTGGCGCGGACCTCGTCGATGCCGAGATCGGCCAGCGCCTGCTGCACGTCGAGATAGGACTTGCCGACGGTGGCGATGCCGATGCGTGGTTTCTTCCCGCCATGGCTGACGATGCGGTTCAGCTTGTTGGCGCGCAGATAGGCCAGCATCGCATCGCGCTTGTAGAGATGCATCCGGCGCTCCTGCTCGACGAAATCGAGCTCGCGGCGGATGGCGAGGCCGCCGGGCGGCGGGACATAGTCAGTCGGCGTGACAATCTCGACGCGATCGAGCGCGCCGTCGATCGAGGCGGTCGATTCGATGTTGTCCTTCACGCATTTGATGCCGACCCAGACCGAGGCGAAGCGCGAGAGCGCGATGCCGTGCAGGCCGTAATCGATGATCTCCTGCACGCCAGCCGGGTTGAGGATCGGCATCATCCGATCGACCAGCACGAACTCGGTCTGGTGGGCATTGGTCGAGGATTCCGCCGTATGGTCGTCGCCCATCAGGCAGATCACGCCGCCCTTGGGGTCGGTGCCGGCCATGTTGCCGTGGCGGAAGACGTCGCCGGAGCGGTCGACGCCCGGCCCCTTTCCGTACCAGAGCGCGAAGACGCCATCATGCTTGCCTTCGCCGCTCAGGCCGGCCTGTTGCGTGCCCCAGATCGCGGTGGCGGCGAGGTCTTCGTTCAGGCCGGGCTGGAAGACGATATTTGCCGCGTTGAGGGGTTTCGCCGCGCGCATCAATTGCTGGTCGAGCCCGCCGAGCGGGGAGCCGCGATAGCCGGAGACGAAGCCGGCCGTGTCGAGTCCGGCCTGCCGGTCGCGCTCGCGCTGCATCAGCAGCATGCGGGCGACTGCCTGCGTGCCGGTGAGGAAGACCTCACGCTTGTCGAGATCGTATTTGTCGTCGAGCGCGACGCTGCGCAGTCCGATCTGGCGCAGCGCTGCCGCCTCGGTGCCGGATTTACGCGGTATCTCGGCCATGCTCGGCCTCCCGGATCGTCGTTCCCGCCGACGGGCCGGTAGTCCCGGCCTCATGCTTCGCCGTCTTTGCGGCAAATATGTCAGTGATGCTGACATATCGACCGGAGGCGGTCAATTGATCTGGTATCATTCCAGTTTTCGCGGCGGGGTCCAATGGGCTTGTGGGAGCGGCCGCTGCGCGTCCCTCGGGAAGCGCCGCGATTTGGCCCTGTTTGGCGGGGATGGCTGTTGCGGTTGTCGCACGCCCGTCACGGCTGTTGACGATCGCTTAACCATGATCCACCCAGCGTGCCGGGACTGTGGAGGTTTTTGCCTGTGACGTGCCGTGCCCGTCTGACAGCCCTGTCCGGGTTTCTGCTGGCCGCCCTCGTGGCGGGCGAGGCGGCTGCGCATCCGCATGTCTTCGTCAATGCGAAGGCCGAAATCGTCTTCGCGCCCGATGGCTCGGTCCAAGCGATCCGGCATCACTGGAGCTTCGACGAAGCTTACTCCGCCTACATCACCCAGGGGCTCGACAAGAATGGCGACGGCAAGCTGAGCTCGGACGAGCTCGCCGATCTCGCCAAGATCAATGTCGAATCGCTGCCCGATGTCGAGTTCTTCACGGCAGCCAAGCTCAATGGCCGCAAGCAGGAATTCGGCACGCCGGGCGAGCAGGTCATGTCCTTCGACAACAAGGTGCTGACGCTGGTCTTCACCTTGCCGCTGAAGACCCCGGCGAAGGCGCGCTCCTTTGGTATCGAGATCGGCGACCCCACTTACTTCGTCGCCTTCGACATCGTCGATGCGCCGGATGCGGTCGTCACCAAGGGCGCGCCGCACGGTTGCGTCGTGCGGGTCAACCGCCCGCCCAAGCTCGACGATGCCACGCAGAAGCGCCTCGCCGAGGCCGACATCACCGCGACACCGGATGTCGGCGGGCTCGAAGTCACGACACGGGCGCTGGTCGCATGTCCCTGACGCCTGCGGATACTGCGCGTCCCGCGGGTGCGGCGATCTCGCGGCGGCTTCTGGCATGCGCGCTGGCGCTGCTCCTGGTCGCGGGGGTGGTTACGCTGCTCGCCATGCTGATCGCGAGCGTGAGCCCGCCGCCCCCGCCACCACCGCGCAACCCGTTCGGCACGGCTCTGCCGCGTGAAGCGCTGCCGTCCACGACCGGATTCGGCGCATTGCTGATCGCCTGGCAATCGAGCTTCTACCGCGAGTTGACGGCGGCGCTGAAGGCGATCGCGACTGCGCCGGGCGCGCTCTGGGGGCTGCTTGGGCTTTCGTTCGGATATGGCGTCTTCCATGCGGCGGGGCCGGGACATGGCAAGGCGGTGATCTCCGGTTACATCGTCGCCGACAACCGCAGCCTGAAGCGGGGCCTGGGCCTGAGCTTTGCCGCCGCGATCCTGCAGGCGCTGGTCGCCATCGCGATCGTGACGGTGGCGACGCTGCTGCTGCGGGTCACTGCGACGCAGATGAATGCCGCGACCACCGTGATCGAGCAAGGTAGCTTCCTCCTGGTGGCGCTGGTCGGGCTTTTGATGCTCTGGCGCAAGTCTGGAGCCTTGATCGCACTTGAGGCAGGCGCGGCACATGATCCGGCGGCTTGCGACCATGTCCATATGCCGGATGCCGATCAGGTGTCGCGGCTCAGCGGCTGGCGGGACATGGCCGGCGTCGTGCTGGCGGCGGGCTTGCGCCCCTGCGCGGGGGCGCTGATCATCCTCGTCTTCGCAGCCTCGCAGGGACTGTTCTGGGCCGGCGCGGCAGCGAGTTTCGCCATGGCGCTGGGCACCGCAATCACGACCGGAGCACTCGCGGCCTGCGCGGTCTTCTTCAAATTCGCGGCACTGAAATTCGCTGGCGGCGGCAGCCTGCGTTCGGCCCGGCTGCTTGCTGGGCTCGAACTTCTCGCCGCCGCCTTCGTCGCCGTGCTGGGCACGGCGCTTTTCACCGGGCTCTGGCTCGGCGGGATGGGGAGCTGAGGGGTTAGCGTCATTCTCGGGCGGAGCGAAGCGCAGACCCGAGAATCTTGTGACCAGAGGACACTGGTTTCCGAGATACTCGGGTCAAGCCCGAGCATGACGGCGAACTAACGCAGCGGGTCATTCTCCAGCAGGATCGGCTTTCCGTGCGGCGTCGCCTCGGCGGCGCGGGCCCAGGCGGCGGCGAGCGCGTCGACGCCGTCATGGGAGGTCAGGCCCTTCTCGATCAATAGATGCTCCAGCGCCTCGCACCAGCGCTCGTAATAATCCGAGCCGTCGCGGCAACCGCCGGCCGCCAGCGCTTCGCGGATTTCCGCGCCGAGCGCCTGCGCCCATTCATCCGCCGTGAAGACGCCCCTGTTCTGGAGGGCCACGACGAGGGCAAAGGCTTGGGCCTGCCAGGGTTCGGCGAAGACCGGGCCTTCGGCATCGCGGGGGATCGGGGTGGCGGCGGCGAGAGCCGCCGCCAGATCGGTCTCAGGCCGGCTCAAGATAGCTCTCCCAGGCCTCGATGCTGACGGTGGAGGTCGGGTCGGCGTCGCGGCCCCAGAGCTCCGGACCGGTGAACACTACTGTGTAGAGCCACTGCGCCGTCTCGGGCAGGCCCTGCGAGCCGGTATCGGGGAAGACGTGGCAGCCGACGATGCGTTCGATCGCGCCTTCCTTGCCGCGGGCATAGCGCGGCAGGCGGGTATGGTGCTGCGGATGCATCACGATGGTGCGGACCTTGTCGCCCACGGCGAAGCGCGCCGGCGCTGCGGCCTCGCGCTCATAGGGGAAGCCGCGGCGCAGGACGCCGGCGACCTCCTCGCCCTTGAGCACGCGCTTGGGCTCGCGGCGTTCGGGTGCCGGCTTGCCGCTGGCGAGCTCGTCGGCGCTCAGGAAGCGGTGCTTGACCAGCACCTTGTCGAGCGCGGCGAGCCAGATCTCGTAATAGGTCGAGGAAAGATATTGTGCGGGTGGCAGGCTTTCGCGGGCGTGGCGGATCTCGTCGATTGTCCAGGCGCCCATCGCGCCGGCCGCGACATTGATGGCGAGCACGCGCTTTTCCCAGTCGCCATGGAAGACCGGCTCGTTCGGCTCGGGAACGACCGGGCCGAAGGCCATCTGGCCGCCGAGATCATGGGCGCTGTTCATGCGGCGTCCTCCACCTTCGGCAGACCGGTGCCGATCATCGAATCGCGCGTGACGATGCCGGCGAGCTTTTCCTCGCTCCAGCCCTCGGTTCCGGCGGGGCGCATGGGGATGACGATGAAGCGGGTCTCGGCCGTCGAATCCCAGACGCGGATGCGCTGGCCCTCTGGCAGCGTCACGCCGAAATCGGCGATCGTGCCGCGCGGGTCGATCACGGCCTTGGCGCGGTAGGGCGGGGATTTGTACCAGACTGGCGGCAGCCCCAGCACCGGCCACGGATAGCAGGAGCAGAGCGTGCAGACGATGAGGTTGTGCTGCTCGGGCGTGTTGAAGCAGGCGACGATATGCTCGCCGCCGCGCCCGCCATAGCCGAGTTCGGCCGCTGCCGCCGTGCCGTCCGCCTTCAGGCGCTCGGCGAAGGCCGGGTCGGTCCAGGCCTTGGCGACGATGCGGGCGCCGTCGCGAGGGCCGATCTTGGTTTCGTAGGTGTCGATGATGGCGTCGAGCGCGGCCGGGTCGACATAGCCCTTCTCGACCATCAGCGTTTCCAGCGCCTTCACCCGCGCTTCGATGGCGGTGAAGTGGTTGTCGTGGTGGTCGTGATCGTGGTGGTGATGTCCGCCCATGGCGAAATCCTCTCAGGCGATCCGGATGCGTGCGGCGCGTTCGTAGCGTACCGCGAAGGCGACGAGCGAGCGATCGGAACCTTTCGGGCCGATCAGGGACAGGCCGAGCGGCGCGCCCTCGCGCTGCGCCACCGGAATCGTGACCTGCGGGAAGCCCGACAGGCCGGAGAGGCAGAGCAGCCGCAGTGCACGGTTGCGGAAATCCTCCAGCTCCGCCTCTTTCGCCGCGATCAACGGGGCGATGTCAGGCATGGTCGGCAGGATCAGCACGCCGTCCCGGCCGAGAAGGCGCGTAAGCCTGGCGCGGAAGGTTTTGCGGGTCGCTTCGCCACGCGCATATTCGGCGTCGGTCACCGCTTTCGAGAAGATGAAGCGCTCCTTCACTCCCGGCCCCAGCGGCGGGGCGAAGCGCTCGATCATGGCGCCGTCCGACAACCAGGCTTCGCGGCCCTGGATCCAGCGGAAGGCCCAGTAGAGCGCGTCGAGATCACGGACGAGCTTGACGCCTTCGGGCTGGCCAAGCTCGGGAATCGTGCGCTGCACGACATTGCGCAAGATCGTCTCGGCCTCGGGGATGGCCTGGGCGAACATGTCGTCGGCGATGATGAGGCGCGGGGTTTCCGGCAGCTCGGTCCGATCCAGATCGAACAGCGTGTTGGAGACACGGGCGAAGACCTCGCCGTCGCGGGCGAACCAGCCGGGCGTGTCGAGGCTCTCCGCCAGCGGCCAAACCCGCTTCAGCGAAAGCCGGCCATGGGTCGGGCGGATGCCGAAGAGGCCGCCATAGCTCGCGGGCGCCCGAACCGACCCGCCGGTGTCTGAGCCCAGGGCGATATCGACGAGGCGCCCAGCCACCGCCGCCATGGAGCCGCAGGAGGAGCCGCCGGTGATCCGCTCCGGCGCTGCCGGATTGATCGGCGAGCCGAAATGCGCGTTCTGGCCGTTGAGAGAGAAGGCGAGTTCGTCGGTGTGGGTCTTGCCGACGAAGCGGGCGCCGGCCTGAAGCAGGTCCTTCACGATCGGCGCCGTCTTCGTCTTGATGCCGGACTGCGCCAGCACCAGCGGCGAACCCGCCCCCGTCGGATAGCCCTTGACGTCGAAGAGGTCCTTCACCCCGAGCGTCAGCCCGGCAAGGGGCCCTGCGACGGCATGCTTCACCGGCGCATCGGGATAGGGAACGAAGCAGCGAAACGGATCGTCAAAGGTCATGCGTCAGATCCCCCTTGCATCGCCGTCCGAACGCGGGTCGTGCACCGCCTCGACATGGCCCTTGGCGTGCTTCACCAGCATGCCGGCATGGCCGAAGCCCTCGGAATAGGCCAGGCCGCTCTCCTCGACGGGATGCCCGGCGGCATCGAGCCGTTCCAGCAACGAGGAATCGAAGCGGCTCTCGAATTTGAGACTGGTGGAGCCGGCGCCCCAGGTCTTGCCGAAGAGCCAGCGCGGCGCATCGACCGCCGTGGCGAGGTTCTGGCCGGCGCGGTAGCGGGTCAGGATCTGCGCCTGGAACTGGGGCTGGCCGTCGCCGCCCATCGAGCCATAGGGCAGGATGCGCCCGTCGCCGAAGCGGGCGAAGGCCGGGTTCAGCGTGTGGAAGGGCTTGCGGCCGGGCCTCAGCGGGTTGGCGGCATTCCTGTCGAGCGAGAACGAGACGCCGCGGTTCTGCCAGTGGATGCCGGTCATCGGCAGTACGCAGCCGGAGCCGTATTCCCAGTAGATCGACTGGATATAGGAGACGGCGAGGCCCTTACCGTCGATGGCGCCCATCCAGATCGTGTCGCCGTCGCCATTGCGCAGCGGCAGCTTGGCCGCCCGCCTCCTGTCGACGGCTGCCGCCTCGCGCATGAGCACGGCATCGGTGAGGAAGTCGGCGGGCGGATGATCGAGCTCGGCCGGGTCGGTGACGTAGCGGTCGCGGATGGCGAAGGCGCGTTTCGTCGCCTCGATCAGACCGTGATGATGCTCGAAGCTGTCGAGCTTGGTGGCGCCGAGCCGTTCGAAGATGCCGAGGATCATCAGCGAGGCCAGCCCCTGCGTCGGTGGCGGCAGGTTCGAAACGGTGAGGCCGGGCAGCTTCAGCGTCAGAGGCGCGACGCTCCGCGCGCGATAGCGTGCGAGATCGGCGCGGGTGACCGGCGCATCGATGCGTTCGAGGTCGGCGGCGATCTCGCGGCCGACATCGCCGCGATAGAAATCGTCGAGCCCGGCATCGGCGAGCTGTTGCAGGGCGGCGCCGAGCGCTTCCGGCCTGCGGCGGGCGCCGGGCTTGGGAGGGGCGCCGTCTACCCAGAAATTGGAAACGAAGCCAGGCGCGGCCTTCAGGGCTTCCAGCTCGTTGGGCTTGTTGCCGAGCTCGGACTCCGAAACCGCGTAGCCCTCGCGGCAATGGCTGACAGCGTCGGCCAGCAATTCGCGGAGCGGAAGGCGCCCCCCGAGCGAGCGCGAGAGATCGAGCGCAAGCTGCCAGCCGCCGACGGCGCCCGCAACGGTGAGCGCCGCTTCCGGCCCGCGCGAGGGAATGGCGTCGTAGCCCTTGCCGCGGTAGCGTTCGATCGTGGCGAGAGAGCCGGCCGGGCCGCAGGCCTCGATGCCGTGCAGGCGGCCGCCCGGCTCATGCACCAGCCAGAAGCCGTCGCCGCCGATCGCGTTCATATGCGGGTAGACTACCGCGATCGTCGCGGCCATGGCGACCATGGCCTCGATGGCGTTGCCGCCCTCGGCGAGAATGGCCCGCCCCGCTTCGGAGGCGAGGCGGTGAGGCGCTGCCACGGCGGCGGAGGCGAAGACAGGCGTATCCAGCATCAGGGCTTTTCAAGCTCCGGAATCATGCCCATCTGCGGGCTAGAGGCTGTTATGAACCATGGAAGGGGATTTGACGCAGGCGATTTTGCGCGAATGCAAGGAGTTCGAGGACGCAAGCCTTTCGGCTTGCTACGAAGAACGACGTTGCAGTCGCGCAAAAGCGGCGCGCCCTGCGGGTGAGGTGAAAACGGCAGAGCTGCAGCGTCCCATCGCTTGCCGATACCAGCGGTATCGGCGGCGCAATGCTCCTCCCATCTCTGCCGTTTTGACCTCATCCAATCCCCTTCCATGGTTCATAACAGCCTCTCGGAGCGCGAATTTGTTGCATGGGGCGGCAAGCTCCGCTAGGTGCCTAGGGCGCATGGCGGCGTGAGGCGGCCTGCGCGTGAAGGAAGGACAGCATGGCCGGACGGCATATGAACTGGCGCAACCTGATCATGGTCTCCTCGTTCGGGATCCTGATCGCCGTCGAGCTCTTCGGCGTGGCGCTGGCGGCCGGCTGGGCGCTGGCTGGCCTGTTCGATCTCGGCGCCATCTTCGAATACATCATGATGGCGATCTTCTCGGTCTTCGCGGCCTACGGTCTGCTCAACCTGATGCGGCGGATGCTCAAGATCGAGCACCTGACCGAGGTCGACTGAGACAGCGTCATGCTCGGGATCGGCCTGAGCATCTCGGAAACCAGAGCCTTCCCGTCCTGATGTTCTCGGGTCTTCGCTCTGCTGCGCCCGAGAATAACGGTGCCGTTCAATCGCAAATCTTCAACGTGACCGGGTCGGCCTCGGCAGGCATGTAGTCTCCCATGGAACGGCACCGACCGGCGCTGCAGAGGCGCCAGTCGGCGGTCGCGCCCGAACGGCGCATCACCACCTCCTTCTGCGGCGGCAGAGCCGGGCGCCAGCGCCAGAAGCCGTCGATCAGCTTCGCGCCGTCGGGCGGGTCCATGCCGGCCCCCGAGCCTTCGATGCGGGCCTCGACGATTTCGAGCCCGGCGGGCGTTTCCCGCCAGACCTCCTCCCACAGCGTCTTCTGCACCGAATGGCGCCAGCCCAGCGTGATTTCGCCGCGGCCGAGCACGACGACGAGCGCGCCGGCCGCGAGGCACAGGCTCATGCGATGGCAGGTGCGCCGCGCGCGCGCCATAGATGCTGGCCGATCATCAATGCCGCGAGCGCAAAGCCGACCTCGTCGGTGACCGGCAGGGCCAGAACGAGGGATAAGGCGGCTGCGGCGGACAGCAGCCGCTCCCACACCACCAGATCGCGTTTCATGAAGCCGATCGTGGCCGCGCCCCATAGGAAGATGGCGAGCAGCGCCTTGCCGATGATGTAGGTAGCCGCGCCCGTATAGGCTAAGCCGCTCAGGCCCTGCACCGGCTGCAACATCAGGGCGGGGTCGTAGACGGCCATGAACGGGATCACGAAGCCGGCCATTGCGATCTTGATAGCCTGGAAGCCGATCTTGAAGCCGGACTCCTTGGCGATCGGTGCCGCCGCGAAGGCGGCAAGCGCGACCGGCGGCGTCAGATCCGCCATGATCCCGAAATAGAAGACGAACATGTGGCTGACGATCAGCGGCACGCCGAGCTTGAGCAGGATCGGCGCGGCCAGCGAGGAGGTGATGATGTAGTTCGGAATCGTCGGGATGCCCATGCCGAGGATCAAGCTGACGACCATCGTCAGGATCAGCGCGAGGAACAGCGAATCCCGTCCGACAGCGACCACCGCATTGCCGAAGATCGTGCCCACACCGGTGAGGGTCATCGTCCCGATGACGATGCCGACGATCGCGCAGGCGACGCCGACGGGGATCGCCTGACGCGCGCCATCGGCCAGCGCCTCGCGGCAGGCTGCGACCGTCTCCGCGCCGCCCTTGCTGAAGAGGTTCGCAAGGATGAGACCGACGACCATCGCGACGATGACGAGGATGCCGTACCAGAAGAACAGCCCGCAGAGCAGGCCAAGCCCGACCCAGAACAGCACGCGCACGGCGACCGGCCCGATGCCCAGCGCAAACGAGCCGCCGAGGATGAGGACGACGGTGAGCGCAAGGCCGACCGAACCCGAGAAGAGCGGCGTGTAGCCTGCGAAGAGCAGGTAGACGAGCACTGCGAGCGGCAGGATCAGATACCATTTCTCGGTCAGGGCCTTGCCCGCGCTCGGCAATGCCGAGCGGGGCATGCCGATAAGCCCCCGCTTGCCGGCTTCGAGATGCACGGCGAGGAAGGCCGCGGCGTAGTAGAGGATGGCGGGGACGATGGCGGCCTGGACCACGGCGGCATAGGGCACGTCGATGGTCTCGGCCATGATGAAGGCGACGGCGCCCATCACGGGCGGCATGATCTGGCCGCCCATCGAGGCCGTCGCCTCGACGCCGCCGGCGAAGGCGGCGCGATAGCCGAAGCGCTTCATCAGGGGAATCGTGAACTGGCCGGTCGAAACGACGTTGGCGACGCCGGACCCCGAAATCGTGCCCATCAGCGCCGAAGAGAAGACCGCGACCTTGGCCGGGCCGCCGCGGGCGCTGCCGAACAGGCCCATCGCGACGTCGGTGAAGAGCTGGATCATGCCCGCCCGCTCCAGGAATGATCCGAACAGGATGAACAGGAAGATGAAGGTCGCCGAGACGCCGGTCGGCGTCGCGTAGATGCCCTCGGTGCCGAACGACATATGCTCGATCACCTGCTCCAGCGAGTAGCCGCGGTGGTTCAGCGGCGAGGGCAGGTAGTTGCCGAGCAGGCAATAGGCGAGGAACAGGCCGGCGACGATCGGGAGGGCCGGGCCCATGAAACGCCAGCAGATCAGGAAGAGGACGGCGATCGCGGCGATGCCTACAACGAGATCGGCCTGCGTGACCTCGCCGGCGCGGGCGACCAGATCCTCGTAGAAGAACCAGTGATAGAGGCCGATGCCGAAGCCGGCGATGGCCAGCGCCCAGCCAATCGCTGCGCTCATGCGCGAATGGCTCTTGTGCTGGGCAAGCAGGCCGCCAGCCACCAGGCAGAGCATCCCGACATGAAGGGTGCGCAGGATCTGGTTGGGCACCGAACCGCCGAACCGCGCGAGCAGTTCGACGACGACCGCCATCGGAATCCAGGCCAGCAGCATCTCGGCCCAGGCCCTGCCGCGTGCGGCCTGGGCCAGGATCGCGACGAACCAGAGAACGATGGTGGCGCGCAGCAGATCGATGATGTCGACGCCGGCAAAGCGATGATCGAGCGGGACGTTGAAGGCGGTTGCGATCTGGAAGAGCGAGAACGCTACCGCGATCCAAAACAGCAGGCGTCCGGGCCAGCCCGGGCCGAAGCCGGGCGGCAGGCCGTGCTCGGGATCGACGATCGGCTGCTGCGTCTCGACAGGGACGCCGCCGGTATCCGGCACGACCAGGGGCTTATGCTTGTCTTCGCTCATGCGCTGGGTCCACCCGCCAGACAAAAGGGCGAGGCCCCGAGGCCCCGCCCGCGACTACGGCTTTTCAGGCGGCTCAGGAGCCGACCTTCAGGCCCTTTTCCTTGAAGTACCTCGCGGCGCCCGGATGCAGCGGGATCGGCATGCCTTCCAGCGCGGTTTCCAGCTTGATCGCCTTGCCGGCCGCATGAGCGGCGGCGAGGTCGCCCAGATTCTCGTACATCGCCTTGGTCATCTGGTAGACGAGGTCTTCCTTCACGCCCTCATGCGTCACAAGGTAGTTGACGACCGCCGCGGTCTGAACCGGCGCGCTCTGGCCGGTATAGGTATTGGCCGGGATGGTCGCCTTGATGAAGGGAGAACCCGCCTTGTCGACCGTCGCGGCCGGCACCTCCACGACTGTGATCTCGACGGAGGTTGCGAGGTCGCGCAGCGAAGCGACGCCGAGCCCGGCCGATTGCAGGGTGGCGTCGAGCTGGCGGTTCTTCATCAGCTCGACCGACTCGGCGAAGGGCAGGTACTCGATCTTGCCGAGATCCTTGTAGGTGATGCCGGCGGCGGCGAGGATGGCGCGGGCATTGAGCTCGGTGCCGGACTTCGGCGCGCCGACCGAGAGGCGCTTGCCCTTGAGGTCGGCCAGCGTCTTGATGCCGCTATCCTTCGAGGCGACGATCTGGACGTAGTTCGGATAGATCGCGGTAACGCCGCGCAGCTTCTTCAGCGGTGCCTTGAAGCCGGCTTCTTCCTCGCCCTTCCAGGCGGCATCGAGCGAATCGCCGAGGGTGAAGGCTATCTCGCCCTTGCCCTGCTGCAGCAGCACGAGATTCTCGACCGAGGCCTTCGTCGCTTGAACGGTCGGCCGGGTGCCGGGGACTTTCTCGCCGTAGATTTTCGAGAGCGCGACGCCCATCGGATAATAGACGCCGGAGGTGCCGCCGGTCAGGATGTTGACGAATTCCTCGGCGCGAGCGGCCGCGGGAGCCGCAGCTATGAGGACGGCGGCGGCGAAGCCGGCCAGACGATTGTTGCGGAACAGTGCTTTCATGACATCTCCCTGAACGTCGCTTCGGCTCATCCGGCCGATTGATCGCGTTTTTAGAGCACGGTGCCGACGAAAGGGAAAGCTCAACCGGGTCTGCCGCGTTCCGTCTTTAGCCCAAGCCCGCGGACTGGTTTCGCCATGATCGGCTGCCTATCTCTGGGGTTGCACCGGCGCCCGCCCTCCTGGGGACGGGGGCCGGTGCATCCGAGCAACGAGCTGACAGGAACGACATGCACGACCGTGCCGAGCAGGGTAGCAGCCAGGGGCCTCGCCTCGACCGACGGACTCTTCTCGCAGGTGCGGGTGCCACGGCGACGCTGGCGGCGTTGGGGTTCACGCCAGAGGCGCTGGCTCAGCAAGGGCTCAAACTTGGAGAGGCCGAGGATTTCACCTTCGAGGTGTTGAAGGTGCGGGCGAAGCAGATGGCCGCGCAGGCTTACCAGCCGCCGCCGAGCCCGCGGCCGGACGTGCTGCAGCGGATCGATTACGACGCGCACGGCAAGATCAGGTTCAAGCCGGAGATGGCGCTGTGGGCGAACGGACCGTCGCCCTGGCCGGTGACCTTCTTCCATCTCGGCCGCTATTTCCAGAAGCCGGTGCGGATGCATGTCGTCGAGGCTGGCCGAGCGCGCGAGATCATCTACGACGAGAGCTATTTCGAAATGCCGGCCGACTCGCCGGCGCGCGGGCTGCCGACCGGGGCCGGTTTCGCCGGCTTCCGCTTCCAGGAAAGCCGCAGTGGCCATCCCGGCCGCAAGGGCGAGACGCTCGACTGGAAGAAAAACGACTGGGTCGCCTTCCTCGGCGCGTCCTATTTCCGTGCCATCGGCGAGCTCTATCAATACGGCCTCTCGGCGCGTGGCCTCGCCATCGACCCGGCAGTCGCCGGCCGGTCGGAGGAATTCCCCGACTTTACCCATATCTGGCTGGAGACGCCCAAGGACGGCGCCGAATATGTCACTGTCTATGCGCTGCTCTCGGGGCCGAGCGTGGCGGGCGCCTATCGCTTCCGCATGCATCGCGGCAAGGGCGTCACCATGGAGATCGAAACCTCGATCCATCTGCGCAAGGATGTCGAGCGGCTCGGCATCGCGCCGCTGACCTCGATGTTCTGGTATTCCGAGACGTTGAAGCCGACGGCGATCGATTGGCGCCCGGAGGTCCATGATTCCGACGGGCTTGCGCTCTGGACGGGGCCGGGCGAGCGCGCCTGGCGGCCGCTCAACAATCCGCCGCGCACCATCGCCTCGGCCTTCGTCGACAACAATCCGCGCGGCTTCGGGCTGATGCAGCGCGATCGCGAAGCCGAGCACTATCTCGACGGCGTATTCTACGAGCGCCGCCCGAGCCTCTGGGTCGAGACGGAAGGCGAGTGGGGCAGGGGCTCCGTCCAGCTGATCGAGATCCCGACCGATGACGAAATCCACGACAACATCGTCGCGATGTGGGTGCCGGAGGCCTCGGCTAGAGCAGGCAGTTCGTACAACTACCGCTACACGCTGCACTGGCTCGCCGACGAACCGTTTCCGACGACGCTCGGCCGGGTTGTCGCGACACGGCTGGGAAATGGCGGCCAGCCCGGAACAGCGCGCCCCAAGGGCGTGCGCAAGTTCATGGTCGAGTTCCTCGGCTCGGCGCTGGAGACGATCCCCTTCGGGGTGAAGCCGGAGGTGGTGCTTTCGGCCTCGCGCGGCAGCTTCTCCTACATCTTCGCCGAGGCGATGCCCGACGATATCCCCGGCCACTGGCGCGCCCAGTTCGATCTTGCCGTGGGCGGCAGCGAACCGGTCGAGTTGCGCTGCTATCTCAAGGCCGGCGAGACGGTGCTGACCGAGACTTGGCTCTACCAGTATCTCCCGTTCTGAGGAACGGTGCCATCCAGCAGGCGATAGACATGCGCCCCGGCGATCGCAATGCCGACAACGACCCCCTGGCTCGCGACACCCGCGAAGGTGAGCGGATAAATGTAGGCGTCGCCATCGGCGACATCCATGCCGCCTGTCATGGCGATCATGATTCCGACTATGCCCGCCATTGTCGCGGCCACCGGCAAGGCGACGACCGCCAGGAGCCGCCATGTCAGGCCGCCCGTTCTCGCGATGGATTGAGCGAGCCCTAGATCCTGCCTTCCGAGCGCGAGGGCGCTGAACGCCAGCGTCGTCCTCAGTAGCAGCCAACTCAACACTATCGCGAAAACCAACTTCGCAACCATGATGACGGGAGATGTCGGGACGCTGCTTGAAATCACCAACATGATCGAGAGCGCCACGATGTTATAAGCGCCATATCGCAGGCTCGCGACTGAAGGCGCGCCGATCCGGAAATCCACAGCCCTCCCGGAGACGACCTCCCGTATTGCGAGGAGGCAAAGGGGCAGCCATAGGATCGCCGACAAAACACTCAGCAGCCACGACGCCCCGAAATTCTGGAGCGATGGCGCGTCCTGCCCGGCCAAATCCACCAGCACGAGCCGATAGTTGATCGGGATCGCACATATGGTTGCAACCAGAACCATCAAGGGATGGCGCAGCGGAAAGCGCAAGAGATCACGCAAGGTCGCGCCCGCGACCAAAAGCACTGGCAACGTCATGATAAGCCCCCCGGCCCGATGAGAACAAATAAAGTACAAAATTTTGCCCAGTGCAAGCGCCTTTGCCGTGATTTCGTGGAGGCCATGCCGGCTGCCATTGCTTTGCGCGTAATGTAACATTATACCAGTGCGCATGCCGTCGCAGAACCATGATCACTCCCATGCCGTGGCGATCGGGCCCGGTTTTTCGCTGCTGCGGATGTCCGCGCCGGCGCGGCTGGGGCTTGCCGGGTTCGTCGTCGCCTTGCTGTGGCTGGCGACGCTGGCCGTGATCCTTTGATCGAGTAGCGTTGATGTCCGCCATTCGCCTGAACGACCTGACGCTGGGCTATGACCGCCATCCGGCGGTGCATCACCTCTCCGGCGAGATCGAGGCCGGGAGCCTGACCGCCATCGTCGGGCCGAACGGGGCCGGCAAATCCACCTTGCTCAAGGGCATCGCAGGCGCACTCGCGCCGCTGTCCGGCGGTGTTGCGCTCGCCAAAGGCAAGAGGCTCGCCTATCTCCCGCAATCGGCCGATCTCGACCGCTCCTTCCCGATCCATGTCTACGACCTCGTCGCCATGGGGCTGTGGAACCGGGCGGGCATCTTCGGCCGCATCGGCGCAGGGGCCGCGCACAAGGTCGAGCATGCCATCGCGGCTGTGGGCCTGACCGGCTTCGAGCGCCGGCCGATCGGCACGCTGTCCGGCGGGCAGATGCAGCGGGCGCTGTTCGCGCGGCTTCTGCTGCAGGACGCCGAAATCATCCTGCTTGACGAGCCGTTCACCGCCATCGATGCGCGTACCACTGCCGATCTGCTGGAACTGGTGCAGCGCTGGCATGGCGAGAGCCGCACGGTCGTCGCCGTGCTGCACGATATCGAAACGGTGCGGCAAGCCTTTCCGCGGACGCTGCTGCTGGCGCGCGAGGTCGTCGCCTGGGGCGAGACCGGCGCGGTGCTGACGCCAGAGAACCTGCTGAAGGCGCGCCGCATGGTCGAGGCTTTCGACAGCCACGCTGCACCCTGCCAACGCGACGCAGCGTAAATGATCAAGCCCTCACCCTGAGGAACAGCCTTCGGCCTGCGTCTCGAACGATGCTCCAGTCCACGCTGAAACTTCCTTCGAGATGCCGCTTCGCGGCTCCTCCGGACGAGGGCTGAGGAAACAGACGGAACAGGCGCACCCGTGCTCTACGATCTCCTCATCGGCCCCTTCGCCGAGTTCGACTTCATGCGCCGCGCGCTCGTCGGCGTGACGGCGCTGTCGGTCTCCGGCGCGCCGATCGGCGTCTTCCTGATGCTCCGGCGCATGAGCCTGACCGGCGATGCCATGGCCCATGCGATCCTGCCCGGAGCGGCGCTGGGCTACCTCGTCGCCGGCTTCTCGCTGCCGGCAATGACGATCGGCGGGCTCGCGGCCGGCTTTGCGGTGGCTCTCGCCGCTGGCGCTGTGGCGCGCGCGACGGTGTTGAAGGAGGACGCCTCGCTCGCCGCCTTCTACCTGATCTCGCTGGCGCTCGGGGTCACCATCGTCTCCCTGCGCGGCTCGGCGATCGACCTGCTGCACGTCCTCTTCGGCAATGTGCTCGCGCTCGACGACGGCGTGCTGATCCTGCTCGCCGGTGTCGCGACCGTTTCGCTCACGGCGCTGGCGGCGCTCTACCGGCCGCTGGTGCTGGAATGCGTCGATCCCGGCTTCCTGCGCTCGGTCAGCCGCTCCGGCGGATTCGTGCACCTGACCTTCCTCGCCCTCGTCGTGCTCAACCTCGTCGCCGGCTTCAATGCGCTCGGCACGCTGCTCGCCGTCGGCATGATGATGCTGCCGGCCGCGGCCGCCCGCTTCTGGACGGCCGACATCACCCGGTTGCTGCTGCTGGCGACCGGATTCGGCATCGTCGCGGGCTATGCCGGGCTGGTGGTGTCCTATGCGGCGGGCTCGAGCCTGCCGGCCGGGCCGGCGATCATCCTGGCCGCCGGCGTGCTCTATCTGCTCTCGCTCCTGCTGGGGTCGCAGGGCGGTCTTGCGCGGCGCGCCTTGATCCGGCCACATCTCGAACGCTAGAAACGTTATATCGTTTCAATTCGAGCGGAGACTTTCATGCCCAGCCGTCGCAGCCTTGCCGCCTATCTGTTCGCGGGGCTCGCCCTCGCCACGCTGCCCGCCGCCGCTTTCGCGCAGGAGAACGCGCAGGGCACGAAGCTGCCGGTGGTGGCGAGCTTCTCGGTGCTGGCCGATTTCGTGAAGCAGGTCGGCGGCGAGCGGGTCAGCGTGACCTCGCTCGTCGGGCCGAATGGCGACGCCCATGTCTATTCGCCGACCCCGGCGGATGCGAAGGCCATCGCGGCGGCGAAACTCGTCTTCATCAACGGCCTGCATCTCGAAGGCTGGCTGCCGCGGCTGATCAAGTCGTCCGGCACGAAGGCCCCGCTCGTCACCGCTACAAAGGGCATCAAGCCGATCGAGGCGGCCGAGGAAGGGCACGAGGCCCGAGGATCCGGCAAAGGCGGGCACGACCACGGCCATGACGATCCGCATGCCTGGCAGAGCATCGCCAATGCCCGCGTCTATGTCGCCAATATCCGCGATGCGCTCGGCGCCGCCGACCCGGCCGGCAAGGCGAGCTATGACGCCAATGCCACGGCCTATCTCGCCAGGCTCGACGTGGTCGAGGGTGAGGTGAAGGCGGCGGTCGCGCGCATCCCGGCCGATCGGCGCCGGGCGATCACCACCCACGACGCCTTCGGCTACTTCATCAAGGCCTATGGCATCGCCTTCATCGCCCCCCAGGGCGTCTCGACCGAATCCGAGGCCTCGGCCAAGGATGTCGCCAGCATCATCCGCCAGGTGAAGGCGCAGAAGGTGCCTGCGGTGTTCCTGGAGAATATCAGCAATCCCCGCCTTATCGAGCAGATCGCGCGGGAGAGCGGCGCGAAGATCGGCGGCACGCTCTACTCCGATGCGCTTTCCGACGCCTCGGGCCCGGCGGGGACTTACATCGACATGATGAAGCACAATATAAGCGAGATCGAGAAGGCGCTCGCCGCCGGCCCGGCCTGAGAACCAAATCCGCAGGAACCACACCGTCATCCCGGACCAACCGCGTCAGCGGCGCCGATCCGGGATCCATCGAAGGGCGTTGCCGCGCTATGATGGATCCCGGCGCTTCGGCCGGGATGACGGACGCGGATTTGTTTTCGGTCCGGAATCGTTTTGAACGCAGCAGGTCAGACCATGTCCGAAAAAATCCCCGTCACGGTGCTCACCGGCTATCTGGGTGCCGGCAAGACCACGCTCCTCAATCGCATCCTGACCGAGGACCACGGCAAGAAGTTCGCCGTCATCGTCAACGAGTTTGGCGAGGCCGGCATCGATGGCGACCTCATCGTCGGTGCCGATGAGGAAATCTTCGAGATGAACAATGGCTGCATCTGCTGCACCGTGCGCGGCGACCTGATCCGCATTCTCGACGGGCTGATGAAGCGCAAGGGCAAGTTCGACGCGATCATCGTCGAGACCACCGGCCTCGCCGATCCCGCGCCGGTCGCGCAGACGTTCTTCGTCGATCAGGATGTCGGCGACGCCACCCGTCTCGACGCGGTGGTGACCGTGACCGACGCGAAGTGGCTGAAGGACCGGTTGAAGGACGCGCCGGAGGCGAAGAACCAGATCGCCTTCGCCGACGTCATCATCCTCAACAAGACCGATCTGGTGACGCCGGAGGAGCTCGCGGAGGTAGAGGCGGCGATCCGCGCCATCAACCCCTACGCCAAGCTGCACAAGGCCGAGCGCGCCAATGTCGATATCGCTGCTTTGCTCGACCGCAACGCCTTCGACCTCGACCGCATTCTCGACATCGAGCCGGACTTCCTCGAGGCCGGCCACCATCACCATCATGCCGAGGATGTCCGCTCGATCTCGCTGACCATTCCGGGCGAGGTCGATCCCGAGAAGTTCATGCCGTGGATCAACGACCTCACCCAGATCCAGGGACCGAACATCCTGCGCTCAAAGGGCATCCTCGCCTTCAAGAACGAGCCGCGCCGCTTCGTCTTCCAGGGCGTGCACATGATCCTGGACGGCGATCTGCAGCGTGATTGGAAGGATGGCGAGAAGCGCGAGAGCCGCCTCGTCTTCATCGGACGCGGTCTCAACGAGAACGAATTGCGCAGGGGGTTTGAAGCCTGCGCGGCCTGAGTTAAAGCCGCGTCATGACGACGATGACCCAACCCGTCTCGCTGCGCGAGCATGTCACTCCGATTGATGCGGAGGCGCATGTCGTCGCCGCCCGCTGGCTGAAACAGGGGCTCGCGCTCGCGCTTGCCGACGGGCGCGTGCTGCGTTGGCGCGACGGCGCGACCGACATGGTCGAGGCTCATGCGGGGGGCATCCTCTGCGCGACCGGCGATGGCGAAAGGCTGATCTCGGGCGGCGATGACGGGCGCGTCGTCGCGACCCGGATCGAGGGCGAGCCGGAGGAGCTGGCGAAAGACCCCAAGCGCCGCTGGATCGACGCGATCACGCTTACGGCCTCGGGCAATCTCGCCTGGAACACCGGCAAGACCGTGCATGCCCGCGACGAGAAGGGCCGCATCCGCACGCTGGAAGCGGCGAGCACGCCGCAGGGCTTGGTCTTTGCGCCGAAGGGCTACCGCCTGGCCATCGCCCAGATGAACGGCGTCTCGCTCTGGTATCCCAACACCGAGGCGAAACCCGAGTTCCTTGAATGGAAGGGCTCGCATCTCGACCTCGCATGGTCGCCGGATGGGCGTTTCGTCGTCAGCTCCATGCAGGAGAATGCGCTGCATGGCTGGAAGCTCGGCGACAAGCCCGGCCATATGAGGATGACCGGCTATCCGGCCAAGCCCCGCTCGCTGTCATGGTCGCATGACGGGCTCTGGCTCGCCTCCAGCGGGGCGGACGGCGCGATCGTCTGGCCGTTCCAGGGCGATGGGCCGCAGGGCAAGGCGCCGCGCGAATGCGGCGTGCGCCGCGCCCGCGTCACCCGCGTCGCGTTCCATCCGGGCGCTCTGGTGCTGGCGATCGGCTATGACGATGGTTGCATCCTGCTGGTCCGACTGACCGACGGTTCCGAATTGCTGGCGCGGCCCGCGGAGCGCGACAGCGGCATCAGCGCTTTCACCTGGGACAAGGCCGGCAAGCGGCTCGCCTTCGGCGCCGAGGACGGTGCCGCCGGCGTGCTCGTTCTGCCGAGCTGAGAACCGCATGCGCTTCGGGCTTTTCGGCAAGAGCGAGGCCCGCAAGGGCGGCGACGCAAAAGCCCAAGCGAAGGCTGCGGCCGAGCGATTGAAGGCGCAGGTCACGGAACTGCTCGGCCTATCCGAGACCACGGCGATTGCCGTCAACGAGATTCTCTGCGCCGATCCCGCCTGTCCGGGCACCGAGACGGTGATCCTGGTGATGGAGCCCGGCAAGAAGACCCGGGCCTACAAGCTGGCGATGGCGATGGGGGAAGTGACGGCGGAGGCGTTGGTCGAGGTGTTCCGAGATGCTCGGGCTTGACCCCAGCAACTCGGGAACCAGTGCCCTTTCGTAATGAGATTCTCGGGTCAAGCCCGAGAATGACGGGCTCGCCTTCCGCGCTCAGGGCTTGGGGCCATTCGGCAGTGCCGGCGCGTCGGCGCGGAGCACGATGCCGACGCGGCGGTTAGAAGAAGCGCTCGTTCGGCACTCCGGCATTGGCGAGGATTTCGCGGACGGCATTGGCGCGGGTGATCGAGAGACCCCAGAGATCGCCTTCCGGCGCGGTGCCCGGACGCGGCGTCGCGCTGTGGCCGGAGATGGCGATCTTGTTCGGCATCCGAGACCTGGGTTAACGATAATGATCAGCTCTCGAAGGAGGCGTTGAGCTTGACCGCTTGCCCGCCGCGCCCATTCGGCTAAAGCTCGGAGCGATGTCGCTTCTTTCGCTCTATGCCCGTGTCCTCGGCGAACTCGGCCCCGAAAGGCGGCTGGGCCTCGTCCTGGCATTGGCCAATGTGCTGCTGGCCGCGGTCGCCTTCGCGGAACCGATGCTCTTCGGCACGCTGATCGACCGGCTGACCACGATCCAGGCGTCCGGCGGCAAGCTGAGCTGGGACAGCATCGACTATCTCATCCTTGCCTGGGTCGGCTTCGGCCTCACCAATATCGGGCTCGGCGTCTTCGTTGCGCTCCATGCCGACAGGCTGGCCCATCGCCGCCGGCTCGCCGTGATGGCCCAGTATTTCGAACATGCGCTGACCTTGCCGCTCGCTTATCACACGCAGACCCATTCGGGCCGCGTGCTCAAGGTGATGCTCGACGGCGCCAGCGCGATGTGGGCGCTCTGGCTCTCCTTTTTCCGCGAGCATTGCGCCTCGATCGTCGCGCTGTTCGTGCTGCTGCCCTTCACCGTCTGGAAGAACTGGCAGCTCGGCCTGCTGCTGATCGCGCTCGTCATCCTGTTCGGGGCGTTGACGGCCTTCGTGCTGCGCCGGACCGACCGACTCCAGCGCAATGTCGAAGCGTATCATTCCAGCTTGGCCGAACGGGCCTCGGATGCGCTCGGCAATGTGCCGGTGATCCAGAGTTTCACACGCATCGAGGCCGAGGTGCGCGGCCTGCGCTCGACCATCACGAACCTCCTCAATGCGCAGCTGCCGGTGCTGTCCTGGTGGGCGGTGGCGAATGTCGCGACGCGGGCCTCGGCCACGCTGACGGTGCTCGCGATCTTCATCGTCGGCACCTGGCTCCTGATGCACGGCCAGACCACCGTCGGTGAGATCGTCACCTTCATGGGTTTCGCGACGATGCTGGTCGGGCGCCTCGAACAGATCGTCGCCTTCGTGAACTTCATCTTCATGCAGGCGCCGAAGATGCGCGATTTCTTCGAGGTGCTCGACACTTTGCCGACCGTGCGCGACCCGCCGAACGCTCCGGACCCCGGCCGGCTCAGCGGCGCCGTCGCCTTCGAGGACGTCTCCTTTTCCTATGACGGCAAGCGCACCGCGGTGCGCGACGTCTCCTTCTCGGTGCGGCCTGGCGAGACGATCGCGGTCGTCGGCTCGACCGGCTCGGGCAAATCGACCACGCTCGGGCTGCTGCACCGTGCCTTCGATCCGCAGTCGGGGCGGATCACGGTCGACGGCCTGGACATACGCGACATCTCGCTGCTCTCGCTGCGACGCAATATCGGCGTCGTCTTCCAGGAGCCGATGCTGTTCGCGCGATCGATCCGCGAGAACCTGCTGGTCGGCAAGCCGGAAGCTACCGATGCCGAGCTGATGCAGGCGCTCGACCGGGCCCAGGCGAGCGAGGTGATGGCGCGCCAGCCCGATGGCCTCGACACTCTCGTCGGCGAGCGCGGGCGCACGCTCTCCGGCGGCGAGCGGCAGCGAATCTCGATCGCCCGCGCGCTGCTCAAGAACCCGCCGATCCTGATCCTCGACGAAGCCACCTCGGCGCTCGACGCCGCGACCGAGGTGAAGCTGCAGAAGGCGCTGGACGAGGTGATGAAGGGGCGCACCACCTTCGTCATCGCGCATCGACTCGCCACGATCCGCAATGCCGACCGTATCCTTGTCTTCGAGCAGGGGCAGGTCGAGGAGATGGGCACCTTCGACGAGCTCGTCGCCAAGGGCGGGCGCTTCGCGGCGCTGGCGCGGGCGCAGTATCTCGTCAGCGACAATCCCGCGCCGCTCACCGAAAGCGACGTCAGTCCGCTGGCGCAAAAAATCACCGCCGGCTGATACGCCGCCGGCTCTTGGAAGGCCCTTCGCGAAGGAGCGCATGCGACATCAGCCGTTGCGCCGATGTCGCCTTTCCCGCTTATTAGGTCGCGCCCTTCCCGCAACAGAACTTCCGTGTGACGACGACGATGATGATCCTTCGCCTTGCCTGTGCCTGGGCTTCGGTTGCCGCCTTCCTGCTGTTCGGCGACACTTTGCTCGGTCAGCTTGGCGGGCCGCTGCCGTCGCTGCTTCTCTTCCTCTGGCTGCTCGGTATCATCGTCTGGTCGTCCTTCGGCGTGGTGCATGAGGCCGAGGAACTGGCCGAAAGGCTCGGCGAGCCCTATGGCACGCTGCTTCTGACCCTATCGATCGTCATCATCGAGGTGGCGCTGGTCGGCGCCGTCATGCTGGGCGCGCAAGGCGCGCCGACGCTCGGCCGCGACACGATGTTCGCGGTGCTGATGATCGTGCTCAACGGCGTGGTCGGCGTCGGCCTGCTCATCGGTGGACTCAGGCATTTCCAGCAGCGCTACAATCTCAAGGGCGCCACGTCCTATCTGGCCGTGATCATCCCGCTGACCGTGATCCCGCTCTTCCTGCCGAATTTCACGACCTCGACGCCGGACGGGACGCTGACCTCGTTCCAGGCGATCGCCTTTTCGATCTTCACGGTCGCCCTGTACGGCGCCTTCCTTGCGCTCCAGACGGGCCGGCACAGCATGTTCTTCCGGGAACCCGAGGAGGACGGCAAGCCGGCGTCGGCATCGGCTGCAGCGGAAGAAGGGGCGGCTTCGCCGTCTTCCGTGGGTGAATTGCTGCCGCGCGTCGGCCTGCTGCTTGCCAACATCCTGCCGATCGTCATCCTGTCGAAAAGCCTGGCGAAGGTGCTCGATTTCGGCATCGCTCAGCTCGGCGCCCCGGCGGCGCTCGGCGGCATCCTGATCGCGATGGTGGTGTTCACGCCGGAATGCATCGCGGCACTGCGGGCGATCACAGCCAATCAGCTCCAGCGCGCGGTCAATCTGTGCCTGGGCGCGGCGGCCTCGACGCTCGGCATGACCGTGCCCGCGGTGCTGCTGATCGGTGTCTTCACCGGCCAGCCGGTCGTGCTCGGCCTGTCGGCGACGAACATGGTGATCGCCGCCATGACGCTGCTGCTCTCGACGCTGACCTTCACCGGCACCCGCACCACGATGCTGGAAGGGGCGGTGCATCTCGCCGTGTTCTTCGTCTTCCTCGTACTGGTGTTCAGCCCCTGACCGGCGTGCGATAACCCCGCAGGTAATCGACCCGCGCCGCGCAGCGCGTCATGGTCTCTTGCAACGGCCGGCCCTTAGACGGCTGCCAGGGAGACGATCATGACCGCCTACGCCATCGCCCATCTGCAGGATGTGCGCCTCGGGCCCGAGATCATCGACTACATCAAGCGCATCGACGCGACGCTTGTGCCCTATGAAGGCCAGTTCCTGCTTCATGGCGCGACGCCCGAGATCGTCGAGGGGCCATGGCCGGGCGATCTCGTGATCATCGCCTTTCCCGATATGGAGCGAGCGCGCGCCTGGTACGCTTCACCAGCCTATCGCGAGATCCTGCCGCTCAGGACGGAGAATTCGCGCGGCGCGACGATGATCGTGAAGGGCGTGGCGCCCGGCTATCGCGCAACAGATTTCCTTGCCAAGGCCGGGCTGGCCTGACCCCGGTCAGGCCGCCAGTTCGGCCTCGATGAAGCTGCGGACCTCATCGGTCGCGACTCCCGGCGCTATGAAGCTCTTGCCGATGCCGCGGGCGAGGATGAAGGTCAGCACGCCGCGCTTGACCTTCTTGTCCTGCGCCATGGCCTCGACGATCTGATCGGCGCTGCCCGCCCCGCCCGGCACCTGCTGCAGACGGCTGGGCAGGCCGACATGGTCGAGATGACGCGCGACCCGCACGGCGTCCTGGCCGGAGCAGAGCCCGAGGCGCTGCGAGAAGCGGAAGGCGAGCGCCAGGCCGATGGCGACAGCCTCGCCATGGACGAGCCGGCTGGAGTCGTAGTTTGTCAGCCGCTCCAGCGCATGGGCGAAGGTGTGGCCGAGATTGAGCAGGGCGCGGTCGCCCTCCTCGCGCTCGTCGCGGGCGACGATCGCCGCCTTGGCGCGGCAGGAGACGGCGACGGCATGGTCGCGCTCCGGGCCGCCGGCGATGACGCGGTTCCAGTTGGCTTCGCACCAGTCGAAGAAAGCGGGATCGTCGATCAGCCCGTACTTCACCACCTCGGCATAGCCGGCCTTGAACTCGCGCTCGCTCAGCGTGTCCAGCAGGGCGGTATCGGCGATCACCAACGCCGGCTGGTGGAAGGCGCCGATCAGGTTCTTGCCATGCGGCGAGTTGATGCCGGTCTTGCCGCCGACGGAGGAATCGACCTGAGCCAGCAAGGTGGTCGGCACCTGGACGAAGCGCACGCCACGCCGGAGCACGGCTGCGGCAAAGCCGGTGAGGTCACCGACAACGCCGCCGCCGAAGGCGATGACGAGGTCGTTGCGCTCGACCTTCGCCGCCAGCAGCGCGTCGCAGAGCGCGATGAACTGGGCATAGGACTTCGAGCCCTCGCCCGGGGGGATGGTGATGCGGGTCGCAGTGATGCCCTCCTGACGCAGGCACGTCTCGAAGGCGGCGCCGTGCAGGGCGGCGACGCTCGTATCGGTAACGAGGGCAGCCCTTGCTCCCGGCGCGAAGGCGGCGATCAGAGCCGCCGCCTCGCAGAGCTGGTGGCGGCCGATATGGATGTCGTAGGCGCGGCCTTCGAGCGCGACGGGGACGACGATGCGCGCGCCGGCCTTCTCGGTCAGGGTGGCGTTCATGACGTTTATTCTCCGGCCGTCAGGCGCAGATAGCCGTTCAATGCGGCAATGGTGTCGCCGACCACGATTTCGTGAGGCTCGTCGCTCGACAGGATGGTCAGGTCGGCGAGGGCATAGACGGGCTCGCGCTCGGCCAGCATCCGGCGCAGCGTCGCCTCCGGATCGGCGGTCTGGAGCAGCGGACGATTCGAGCGTTTGCGGACGCGGCGCATCAGCACGTCCGGCTCGGCCTTGAGCCACACCGAGATACCGAACTGCTTGATCCGCTCGCGCGTCTCGGCATTCATGAAGGCGCCTCCGCCGGTCGCCAGCACGACGGGCGACTGCGTCTCGAGGATCCGGCTGATCACGCGCCGTTCGCCCTGGCGGAACTCGGCCTCGCCGCGTTGCTCGAATATCTCGGGGATCGTCATGCGGGCCGCCGTCTCGATTTCCACATCGGCGTCGATGAAGGGCATGCCGAGCCGCGAGGCCAACCGGCGCCCGACCGAGCTCTTGCCGGAGCCCATCATGCCGACGAGCACGATGGCGCGCCCGCCGAGGGCGGTGCGGAGATCGGCCATGTCCGGGGCGGCGATGGTGGCAGCGGCGGTCATCAATCTATTTTCCTTGGAAGGGCCTGTAGCACGCGGCTGCCGGCCACGTCATGCCTTCGTCATGGCTTTTTGGCCGCGCTTTGCGCGCAGCTGTGGCGTGCCAGCCCTTGCGCGATGTGGACGGCATCGCGGATAGTAACTCGGCCCAAGATCGCGCGATTGCGAAAGTCCGCCCGACGTGCCGACGTTATTCCGTTTCCTCGCCTTCGTCGCGATCATCGCCGGTCTGATCTTCGGGGGCATGATTGCGCTTGTGACTTTCGTCCAGCCGGTGCAGCGCGAGATGGTCGAGATCGTACCGCCCGCGAAACTGCAGCCGAAATGAGCCGCCTGGCGCGCCAGCGGCTGAATGCCTTCCTCGACATGTTGGCGGCCGAGCGCGGCGCGGCGCGCAACACGCTCGAGGCCTATGAGCGCGATGTCGAGGATTATCTCGAATCCCTCGGCGGCAAGGCGCCGGGGGACGCGACGCCCGAGGACATTCGCGGTTGGCTGGTGGATCTTTCGGAGCGCGGGCTCAAGGCCTCGTCCGCCGCGCGCAGGCTGTCCGCCGTCAGGCAGTTCCACCGCTTCCTCTACACCGAAGGTCTCGCGGGGACCGACCCGACCGCAGCGATATCCGGGCCGAGGCAGGGGAGGCCGTTGCCGAAGGTCGTTTCCGTCGGCGATGTCGACCGGCTGCTCGAAGCCGCGCGGATCGCCTGTCTGCAGGAAGGGCCGACACCCGCCGCGCGACTGAAGGCCTTGCGGATGCGCTGCCTCGTCGAGATGCTCTATGCCACGGGCCTGCGCGTCTCCGAGCTGATCGCACTGCCACGCTCGGCGGCGACGACGCGCGAACGCTTCCTGATCGTGCGCGGCAAAGGCGACAAGGAAAGGCTGGTGCCGCTGAACGAGGCGGCGCGCCAGGCCGCGCGGGACTGGCTGACGGCCTTGGCGGAGGCGGGGCTGGCCGATGGGCGCTGGCTCTTTCCGTCCGATGGCGAGAGCGGGCACCTGACGCGGCAGGTCTTCGCGCGCGATCTCAAGACGCTGGGCGGAGCGGCAGGGCTTTCAGCTCCGGCTCTGAGCCCGCACGTGCTGCGCCACGCCTTCGCCAGCCATCTGCTGCAGAACGGCGCCGATCTGAGGGTTGTGCAGGAATTGCTCGGCCACGCCGATATCGCGACGACGCAGATCTATACACATGTCCTCGACGAGAGGCTGAAGAGCATGGTGCGCGATCTCCATCCCCTGGCGGATGGAGATCGCGAAACCGGCAAGGAGTGAGGTCGACGCGACCGGCCGAGATTGCCTGCATCGACAGGCCAAATCGCATCATCCGTTCCCATCAGGCCGCGCGGCTCACTGGCTCTCGCATCCGAACGGCTCTCTTGTGCCTAGAACCGCAGGCTGAGCCCCACGACCGGTCCATGCTGGAGCATATCGAACGCGTAGCGTCGACGCCCCTCTCCCTGCTCGTAGTCGACGTAGAGCGCGCGGTAGCCGATGATGCCGGAATAGGTGACGCCGTTCTTCTCGGCAAAATCGAAACTATAGGCTGCGATGGCCTGCCAAGAGAACTTGCTGCCGCCCCCGCCGATATCGCCGCGCAGAAGCAATTCCTGCCCGGGAGCCACGGCGACCCGCATGCGGGCGCCGACAAAGCCGTCTAGCCAGTCCACCGAACCGGAACGGGCAATGGCCAGGTTGCGCGCAAAACTGAGATCGCCGATGTCGGTTGTCGTCGCGCGGTCAAACGACAGCTCGGCGCGCTGATACCAGTAGCGTGCGCCCCCCAGGACATCAAACCCCACAGAACCGAAGCGTGCGACCTCGTATGCGGAGCCGACCTCGAGCGTTGCCATTGAGACGCTCATATCGCCTGAGGTCCCGACCGTGCCGGTCACCCCCGGCACCACACCGCGCGACCTGACGTTGCTGCGGTCTATGCCGAGTTTTGTCCAGACGAAATTGCCGTAGAACGCCAGGGGCCCGTTGCGGGCCTCCAAATCCCCCATCAGACCGACGAGCGTGCCGCCATTTCCCGCGGTGGCGTCGACGATGTCGATGAAGCTTGCCGAGACCTTGGCGGTTCTCCCCTTTACGGTCTGATTTCCGTTGAGGGATGTGAGCCAACCATAGGGGGTGAAGCGGAACGTCCATGCCGATGTCATGGCAGGCGGCACAGGCGGGGCCGGGGGCGGCAAATCAGCAGCCTCGGCCCTCGCGCTGCCGAGGGTCAGGGCGACAAGGATGGAAAGCCCGCAATGTTTGGCGCTGAGAGTCAATGCAGTTGCCCTTAATCGCCCGTGGGTGCGCCGAGTCGGTAGTTCCTTTGTAGAGCCCGATTCGAGGACGGGTAAAGGGTCTGGCATTCCGAAAAATAGGCCGTCTGGGGTTGCCTGTTGGCAGGGTCTGCGCAGATCGTGGCGAGTTGCTCTTGCCGCGATTGCGACGTTTGACAGCCGGTGAGAATGGCGCTCGCCAAGACGACCGAACCAATCAATCGAAGTGATGTCATTGTGATCGCCCCTTTTTTGAGTTCGGATCATGGGCCGGGCCGGTAATCCGGCCCGGATAGTCAGCGGAAGGGCAGCGCCTTCGAATTAAGGCTTCATCTCGATGCCGCGCTCGACGCGCATATCCTTGAACACGACGGCGATGGCCTCGATCACGCGCTTGTTCGGATTGGCCTTGCAGTATTGAATGACCTCGTGCTCCGCCTCTTTTCCACGCTTGACGTTGAGCATGTGCTTTCGCGCAAGGCCATTGTACCACCCGCTGTACCAAGTCGTCAGCATGTCGGCGTCTTCTTGAAACGTACCGGCCAGCTGCGCACAGGTCAATTTTTGCACGTCGATGTAACCATTCTCGTCTGCATACGAGCTCAGCATGGTCTGTGCGACCGCGGGGGTGGCAAGCACGATCGCCAAGAGCGATGCAGACAGTAATTTTCCGTTCATTTTAATCACCTCACAGAATTGTGCCGGAAATTATCTTAAGGAAATTTTGCAGTAACCTTTTCAAGTCTGTTTCGTGACGGCGGGGATCGTCCAGGTTCCATTGATGATCGACGGATCGGTTTCGCTCGGCCAATACATGCGAAGCATCAGGATGAAGTCGCCGGCCGGCGCGGGGAGCCAGTTCGACTCCTTATCCTTGCCGGGCGATTCGTGCTGGATATACAGATCGGTGGAGCCGTCCGGATTGGATTGCAGGTTCTCGCGGGGGCTGATCGAGTACCGGTTGAGCGGGTTGTTCACGAAGAAATACTTGTCGTCATACATGGTCAGCGACCAGAACCCCTCCACGGGCGGCAAATGCCCTTTGGGGAAGCGCATGACGTACTTGTTGGCCCCGTTGTATTTGCGGCCCGCGGCATCGTGTTGCGAGGTTGGGTAGACTGCATCCTGGGGGCGATTGGCGCCGAGACCGATGGCGGTTACAAGCGCCCGCATCAGATAGTCGGTTCCGTAGATGCCGGTCTTTGTCGTAAAGGCAAAGCCGTTCTCGTTCTTGATCGCCCTGTTGATCTTGAATTGCAGCATGATCCTGTCAAAGGCGACTTCCGGGATGCGCTTCGCCAGGTCGACCTTGAATTTGCTCTCGTCGAAGTCCTGCCCCGGGACGATGCCGATGCGCGCAAACCGCGCCAGCTCGGGAGCATCGGCATCCGATGGCGGATTGCTCTTCATCAGCTCGCTGAGCAGTTTGAAGTAGGACACCGCATCCATGCGGTTGACCTGATCTCGCACGGGGGTCTTCATGTCGATCGACGGATCGACCTTGCCGGGCTGCGGCGTATAAGGCTTGCCGTAGGCGCTGAGCGGAACGAGCTTGAACTCGTCTTGCAGCTTGTGGACTGCCGCGTAGTCCTCGGGCGTGCCGGTGCAGTAGATCCGCCCGAGCAGCCAGACGATGTTCGTCAGGGATTTATATTCCTTCACGCCGTCCGGCAAAGTGCCTTTCCAGCCGGGGCCGGTGATCGCATAGGTCTGCGCACCGGTGCCGGTCGTGCGCTTGCCCGGGACCTGGAAGACCGTCGTCCAGCCGTCGAGCATCGGCAGCAGGAAGTATCGTCCCTTCATGTCGGGAACGCTGAGGACCCAGGGTTCCTTTCCGACATCGAAGAACGAGGTGGTGTAAAGCGTATCCGCGTTGGGCGCAGTGACGTCACGGAAGGACGCGTCGGGATAGCTGCGCAGCTTGATGATATGTCCCATCGGACCCCGCGTTCCCACGGGCTCGGCCACATTGGTGATGATCCGCCGGGTCATCTCCATGGTGACCAGCGGATAACCGAAGATGTAGGCGTCGGTCGCGAGCCAAAAATCCTCCAGGCCTTCGCCGATGCCGAGGAAGGCCCCTTGCTCGGCGAGTGCCGAGTGCCCCATCGTCGCGCTTGTCAGTGCGCCTATGCCGCCGAAGGCTGCAGTTCGCCGAGTGATCTTCATTGTGCACCTTCCACCTTGCGCCAGGCCGAAGCGAGCCGGTGAGCACTTGCAGCAGCGCGCCTCCGGGCACTCCTCGCGGGACCGCGCCGTTGAGCGCGATATTGCGCTTCGGCGACGGCGATTTAAGCTTGGGCATTTGGCGTCCCCGCTCGCACGGAATCTTGCCATTTCGCGCCAAAAGCGCGTGTGCGCGAAAGTGCTCAATGCCGGCGTTTGAGCTGAAGCGCCGTCATTTGCGTTGCTGCCGCCTGTAACGTGCAGGCTGGGTTTTCATAAGGCGCCTGAAGCTGCGGGAAAAGCTGGTCGGGCCGGTATAGCCGAGGAGCAGAGCAATCCGCGAAATCGTCTCGTTGGTTTCAGTCAGCAGGCGGCAGGCGGTGGCAAGCCGGACTTCGGCGACGATTTCGCTATGACTGGTTGCCTGCGCTGCCAGGTGCCGTTGAAGTGAGCGGGCGCTAACTCCGAGTCGACTTGCAATATGTCGAAGGGATGCGCCACTCTGCAATGACGCCGCGACAGCTTCTCGCACTGCGTGTTCGGAGGGGATATGTCCGAGCTTCATTATCTTGTCACGAAGGGCCGAAACCTTCGTGTCTCCGTCCACTCAGCGTGCCAATTAACGATCGATTAGATCACTCGTCTGGCCATCGCCCGCCAAAATCGGGATGGCGAGAGATTTCGCTTCGTAACAGGTAGATCATGGCCTGGCATTGATACGAGAAGTAGTTCCGTCGGGTAGCCTTGGGGGAGGCGATCGTTATGAGAAATATTCCTTTAGCACGCTGCCAATTCGTCATCCCTTTCGCCGATATCTGCGATGAGATTGGCGCTCCTACTGCATCATTGCTGGAAAAATCCCGGCTTCCCACTTCGCTCGAGGAGAAGGCAGACGATTTCATGCCTCTGCTGCGCGCGGTTGAATTCGCCGAGGAAGCACAGAGATCGCAAGGTATCGTGGATTTCGGATTTCAGGCAGCGAAGCGACTTCAGTTTTGCCACCTCAGCGCGAAGTTCCGGGCGGTCATCGGATGTTCACCGACGCTGTTCACCGCTCTGCAGCAAGTCTGCAAATGGGCGACGCTGGAGGACAACGTTCTCAATATGTGGCTCGAACGGGCCGATGATCATATCAAGGTATGCAGCAAGCTGATCGGCACATCAGGCATCCCTCACCTCGAACATTCGCAGTGGCTTCAGAATATTTTTTCGATTCATATCGTACAACAATTCGCTGGGCCCGAATGGAAGCCCGCAACAATAGCATTCGAAGCTCGCTACCGTCCAAGCGCAGAAACCCAAGCCCGATGGCCCAATACGCGGTTTCTTTCCGGACAATTTGCTTCGTGGATCGAAGTGCCGCTCTCCTTCATGGGATTTCCCGGCCGTGTGAGCGAGGTGCCGCTTGATTTTCTCGACGAGGATGTCGGGCCGGCCGGGGGGGAAATCATCGGTGCACTCAGGTTGATGTTGCCCTCCTATCTGGACGAAGGGGTTCCGAGCGTCGCGGAGATCGCCGAGATGGCGGGGACCAGCGTCCGGAGCCTTCAGCGCCGGCTCTCGGTCGCCGGCCTCACCTACTCGGAACTGCTCGAGGCCGCCCGGTTTGAAAAAGCGGCCAAGCTTCTGCTGACGACGGACGTCAAAGTGATCGACGTGGCGTTTGCCGCAGGCTACGCGGACCCGGCGCACTTCACCCGCGCATTCCGCCGCATGTCAGGTACGACCCCGCGTCGTTTTCGCGATGAAGCGAGATCGCGATAGCCTCGCCGTCTCCGTCCGCCGCTTGGCCTTGGTGTCTGCGACGCTCTGCCGATGTCCGGCCGCGCGCATTGCGTTGAGCGATCGTCGAGCCCTGACGATGTGTGGACGCGAACGCGGAAACTGCCTGCATAGATGTTTAACATCATGTTCCGACGTATATATCGAAGTGTACGTTTTATACTTGAGGTGAATCCAAATTCGCGTTTCTGATTTTGAGCATCTCTCAATTCGGTTTGGTATTTTTGGTTTAGAATAATTCTATTCAAGAGGCTTTCGCTTGCTATTCCTGCTCAGACGACTACAGGGCAAGCACTTTCGATTTCTGGTCACCTTGAATGCCACGACTTTCAACGCTGGCGGTTTTTGTCGCGACGCTGGCCGCGTGGCACGTGGCGAGCACCTCCGGCTGGGTTACGCCCTTCCTGCTGCCGTCGCCGCGGACCGTGCTGGAAACGCTGATCGAACTGGCCGGCTCGGGTGTCCTCGCCAAGCATATGCTGGTCAGTCTGAAGCGTGTCGGCGCGGGTTATCTGGTCGCGATCGGCCTGGCCGTTCCCGTCGCGCTGCTGTTCAGCCTCAGCGGCGCGCTACGCCGCATGGTCGAGCCGCTGCTGGAGTTCCTTCGCCAGATCCCGCCGCTGGCAATGATGCCGCTGCTGATCCTGTGGCTCGGCATCGGCGAGACGCAGAAGATCGGGATCATCGTTCTGTCTTGCTTCTTCCCGATCTTCCTGGGTGTGCGCGGCGGCATCGCAGCCGTCGACCGCAAGCTCATCGATGTCGGAACGGTCTACGGTTTCAGCCCCGCCGAGATCATGCTGCGGATCGTCCTCCCCTCGGCCTTGCCGTCGATCGTGGTCGGCCTGCGCATCGGCCTCGGCTATAGCTGGCGGGCCTTGGTCGGCGCCGAGCTCATCGCCTCCTCCGCCGGCCTCGGCTACATGATCGTCGACGCGGAGAACCTCGCGCGCACCGACATCGTCCTGGCCGGCATCCTGGTGATCGGAGTGCTCGGTCTCATCAGCGATCACCTGCTTCGATACCTCATCAGCCGCAAGGCAAGCTGGCTGTCCGGCGATCTGGAGATGGCGCGTGCTTGAGGCGCGCCATCTCGGCAAGACCTATCGGTTGGGCGAGACGGAGGTCGTCGCCCTCGCCGACGTCGATCTGGCCTTCCCGCGGGGCTCGATGACGACTGTGGTCGGCCGCAGCGGCTGCGGGAAGACCACCTTGCTGCGCCTTCTCGCCGGCCTCGAGCTGCCGACCAGCGGTGAGCTGATGCGCCAGGCCGGCCCCGTGCGAACGGGTGTCGTCTTTCAGGAGGCACGGTTGATGCCCTGGCTCGACGCGCTCAGCAATGTCGCCTTCGGCCTGCGCCGACGCTTGCCCGCCTCGGTCGCCGAGGAACGCAGCCGCGCCGCTCTCGAAACCGTCGGGCTGTCCGCCTTCGCCGACGCCATGCCCAGCCAGCTATCGGGCGGCATGGCGCAACGCGTCGCGATCGCCAGAGCCCTGGTGACGGAACCGGATCTGCTGCTGCTCGACGAGCCCTTCGCAGCGCTCGACGCCTTCACCCGCCGCGCCATGCAGAACGAACTGATCGCGATCTGGCAGAAGAAGCGGCCGACCATCGTCTTCGTCACCCATGATGTCGAGGAAGCCGTCCTGCTCGGTCAGCATGTGCTCGAGCTCGAGCGGGGCCGTGTCGTTGGCCATGAACCGATCGATCTGCCGTTCCCGCGCGATCCGACGGCGACCGCCGTGAATGATCACCGCCGGCGCATCCTCGCCAATCTCACCGCACCAGGGCGGAACTCCGCATCCGCAATGCATCCCGCCCTCGACAAGGAGCCCTCCCGATGAAACGTCTCGCTGCCCTGGGCCTTGCGCTCGCATTGCTGATCGGCCCCGCGGTGGCCGCGGACAAACCGAAGACGGTCCGCGTCACCTATGTGACCGCGCCCTTCAACGTGCCGTCCATCGTGATGCGCGAGAAGGGCTATCTCGACGAGGCCTTCGCCAAGTTCGGCATCAAGGTGGAGAATCCCGAGATCACCTCGGGTGCCCAGCAGACGCAGGCCCTCGCTGCCGGCGAAATCGATATCGCCAGCGTGCTCGGCGGCACCTCGGCGATCCTCGCGCGCGCCAATGGTGTCGACCTCAAGGTCGTGGCGGCCTATGCCCGCTCGCCCAAGGCCTATTTCCTGATGACCCGTGCGGATGGCCCAACGAAGATCGCCAATCTCAAGGGCAAGAAGATCGCCGGGCCGAAGGGCACGGTGCTGAACCAGCTGCTGGTCGCGGCGCTCGCCTCGCAGAAGCTGACGCTGAACGACGTCGAATACATCAACATGGACCTGCCGGCGGCGCGGGCGGCCCTGCTCGCCGGCCAGGTCGACGTCGCGACGCTTGCCGGCGCCAACGTCACCCTGGTCGAGAAGGCCGGCGGCAAGGCGCTGACCAGTGGCGAAGGACTGATCAAGCCGACGACGGTGATCGGGGCCCGCACGGCTTTTGTCGAACAGCATCCCGATCTGCTCGCCGCCTATTTCGAGGCCCATCGCAAGGCTCTCGACTTCATGGCCAAGAACCCGGAGGAGGCGCTGGCGATCGCGGCGAAGGAGCAGAAGATCTCCATCGAGGATGCACGCGCGCAGATGCCTCTCTATGATTTCACGCCCGCGATGACCGAGGCCGACATCGCCAATCTGTCCGAAGATCAGGACTTCATGATCCAGGCGGGCATGCTGCCCAAGGCCAAGGCGATCGACGTCAAGACGAGCCTTGTCGCACCTTCCGCCTTCACCCTGAAGTAAGCCAGCGCGGCGCCGGTCGGCTCGGCCGGCGCCGCCTATGCCCGGTACCGGAATCATGCGCCTTTCGATTCTCGATCCCATCGTGCTGCCGAAAGGCGGCACTTCCGGCGATGCTCTGCGGACAGCGATCGCCATGGCGCGGGCGACCGAGCAGCTCGGCTTCACCCGCTATTGGGTCGTCGAGCATCACGACGTCGCCTTCGAGGCCAACCCCGCACCGGAGGTCTTCGCCGCGGCGCTGGCCGGCGCGACCTCGCGGATCAGGATCGGGGTCGGCGGCGTGCTTCTGAACCATTACAGCCCCTACAAGGTCGCCGAGGCGATGCGCACCTTGAGCGCTCTGTTTCCCGGCCGCATCGATGTCGGGATCGGCCGCGCCACGGCAGGTCCGCTGGCCGACCACGCCCTGCAGCGACTGCGGGATGCTTCGGTTCCGGACGACCATGCTGCGCATGTCGAGGAACTGATCGGCTGGCTCGGCAATGATCTGCCCGCCGCTTCGCCCTTTCGCGGCATCCGGATCATGCCGGACGAGCCTCCCGGACCACTGCCGTGGATCCTCGCTGTCAGCGAGGAAAGCGCCGAGAGGGCTGCGGCCCTGGGCCTCGGCCTCGCCTGCAGCGCCTTTCATAAGCCCGAACAGGCTCCGCATGCGGCGGCTGCCTATGCAAGGAACTTCACGCCTTCCCGCTACGCTGCCGGCATCGGCACCCCGCAGGCCTTCATCGCCGTGCGCGTCATCGTCGGCGAGACACAGGAGGAGGCGGAGCGGCTTGCCATGCCGGTGCGCGCGGTGTTCAAGCTTCGGCGGTCTCCGGAACGGGTCATGGTGCCGCATCTGCCCGATCTCGACGAAGCGATCGCCATCATGGGCGGAATGATCCCCGCAGAGACCGCCGAGTGGCCCGCCTATGTCATCGGCACGCCGGAGCGCGTGATGGCAACGCTGTCGCGCATGGCGGAGCGGACCGGAATCGACGAGTTCATGATCCAGGATTTTCTGGACGATCCCGGGCTCCGCTTGCGCAACTACGAACTTCTTGCCGCTGCTGTCGGGCAATCTCGTCGCGGCGCCGTCCGGCCATAGGTTCGCCTGACGGCTTGCCCGAAATCGCGCCGTCGATGCTCTATCCGACGCTGCGCGCGTTGGATCAGAGCGCGAACAGGGCCCGCGCATTCGCCGACATGATCCTGTCGCGATCCAGGTCGCTGATCGCAGCGGAATCGATGAAAGCGCGTGCCTCGGTGTTCGACCAGAACGGATAATCGACGGCGAACAGCACGCGCTCGGGGCCGATTTCCGCCAGAGCGCAGGCGAGGGCGGGGTGGGAGAATTTGCCGCTCGTCGACAGATGAAAATGGCCGCGAAAATACTCGCGGAACCGCCGCTTCATCGTGACATGCCGGGCGATGATCGCGTCGCAACGCTCCATCATGAAGGGCAGGCCCTCGCCGAGATGGCCAAGCACGATCTGCAGTTTCGGGAATGCGTCCAGCGCGCCGCTGAGCACCAGCCGCATCGCTATCGTCGCCGCCTCGACCGTGAAGCCGAGCGCGCCGCGGATCAGGACCGGATAATCCTTGTAATAGGCATCTATCACCGGAGCGGCGGGCGTCGCCGGATGGATATAGATCGGAACGCCCAATCCTTCCGCGCGCTCGAAAATGCCCCAATATTTGCGCGCGTCGATGAACTCGCCGCGGGTCAGCCCATGGATCATGGCGCCGCGGAATCCGTTTGCGGAAACGCGTCGTTCAAGCTCCCTGGCCGCCTCCTTCGGATCCGGGGTCGGCAACATGGCAAGGCCGCAGAAGCGGTCGGGGTGGCGCTCCACCGCTGCGGCCAGAAGATCGTTCGACAACCGCGCAAGCCGGACGGAGTCCACAGCCTCGAAATTCTGCGCTCCAGGCTCCACTTCGGATAAAATCTGCACGCCGATGCCGGCGGCGTCCATCGCGGCGATGCGGCCGGCTCCAAGATCGGTGAGCGCCGCGTCGAGTGCGGCGCTGCTCATCACGTCATGGCCGCGCCGCAGATCGCGCAGTCTCGGCGTCCAAAAATGCTCTTCAACGGCGACAATGTCGGACGACATGCTTCGATCCTCGATAGCCCGGGAGCCTCAGTTCAATTCGACGATCCTGCGAGGCGTCTTGTGCAGCCGCTCGGCGATGCCGTCGGACCGGGTCAGGAAATTGTCGCAGACGGTCACGAACAGCCGGTCGGTCGAGAGGCTCGGATGGATGCCGATATTCATGCCGGGCGCGATCGCCATCGTCTCCTCGGCATGCGCCAGCGGTCGTTCCACGGCGTCGCAACCCTGGCCATGGCAATGGACGCGGCGCTCCGGCGGAAAGCCGCGACGGACCATATAGTCGTTGTAGGCTGCGAGGATTTCGTCGCACCGTGCGCCGGCCGAGAGAAGCGACACGGTGAAATCCTGCGCCTCGGCCATGCGGGCGAAGCCGTCGGTTAATTCGGCCGGCGCCTTGCCGAGCGTGAAATACCGGGCGATATGGACGAAATATCCACCTGGCCCGCTATTCTCCGCCTGCAGCAGCAACGTGTCGCCCTCGCGCAGCGTGCGGCCATGGAACGGGCGGATGAGCATTGGGGTCGGTGCGCCCGCCGCGGCCGAGGAGCCGAGAAAATAGCCGGTCTGGCTGCCCATCGTCTGGCCGAGATAATAGGCGCAGGCCATCACTTCGAAATCGCGCATGCCGGGCTGGATGAACGCGCCGATACGCGCGAAGATGTCGTCCTGCATGGCGGCCGCGCGGCGAATGAAGTCGAGCTCGACCTCGCTTTTGACGGCGCGCGCATCGTCGACAAGGTCGCTGGCGTCGGACCAGCTGATATTGCCGGCGCGTCTCTGAAGCCCGGACGCGAAGCCGTGATACATGGCGTTCGCGCCGACAAGCCCGACCGCTTGAAAGCCAGAGCGCGCAATCTCGGCGGCGACTGCTTCCGCGTCCTGTTGGGCGGCATATCGAACCATGGGAAAATTCGCGGTGAACACGCGGCGGCCGACGCCGGGCAACGTCTCATCGCGATCTTCGAGATCGACGACGCGCCCGGCGGCTCCATGGGAGACGAGAGTCATGAGACCGTCGGCCGGTACGATCAGCGTCTGCGCCGGGTTCGGCAATGCGCCAAGGCCGGTGAACCAGCGAAAATAGCCGCCGCCGGCGGCGAGGTTGTTGGCGCCTTGGACGATCAGGGCGTCGAGCTTTCGCGCACGCATGCCCTCGCGAACGGCCCTCCACCGGCGCTCCATTTCGGCGCGCGGGGTTGGGTCGGAGAATCTGTCGATCATGCTCATTGGCGCGCGATTCCCGATTGTGGCCGCGGGTGGATGAAGACGACGATCAAGGGAACCGAGGCGTCAGCTTGTAGCGGCTTTCAGGGCGCGGCAGGCCCAGCCCGTCGCGCAAGGTTTCGCCGTCATAGTCGCGGTGGAACAGGCCACGCCGCTGCAGCTCCGGCAGAGCCAGCGTGGCGAATTCGTCGAGGCTGCCGGGCAAATACGAGGGTTGAACGATGAATCCGTCGCTGCCGCCTTGCCGGAACCACTCTTCCATCTTGTCGACGACCTGCTCGACCGATCCCTTGATCGTCAGCTTTCCGCGCGCTCCCGCAAGTCTGAGATAGAGCTGGCGGATCGTCAGCTTTTCGCGCTGCGCCAGCTTGACGATATTCTGATAGAGGCCGCTCTTGCTGGCGTCCGTCGGCGGCAGATCAGGCAGCGGACCGTCGAGCGAACAGGATGAAAGATCCGCGCCGCCGAGCATGGTCGACAGGATTTCGCGTCCGACGACCGGATGGATGAGCGACTGCATGTGCGCGTGCTTCTCGTTCGCTTCGGCCTCCGTTCGGCCGACGATCGGGTTGATGCCCGTGAGCACATGCAGATGTTCGGGGCGGCGGCCGTAACGCGCCATGCGGCCTTTCACGTCGCGGTAATATTGCTGCGCGCTGGCGAGGTCCATTTCGGCCGTAAAGACGATCTCGGCCGTCGCGGCGGCGAACTCACGGCCATCTTCGGAGGAACCGGCCTGGACGATGACCGGATGGCCTTGAATCGGTCGCGGAACATTCAGCGGCCCGCGAACGCTGAAGTGCCTGCCCCGGTGTTCAAGCGCATGCAGCTTTGCCGGATCGAAATAAGCGCCGCTCTGCTTGTCGCGCAGGAAAGCGTCATCATCCCAGCTGTCCCAGAGCCCGCGGACGACGTCGAGGAATTCATGCGCCCGGTCATAACGCTCGGCGTGGCCATAATGCTGGTCGCGCCCGAAATTTCGGGCCTCGGCATGCGCGGTTGAGGTAACGACGTTCCAGCCGGCGCGGCCGCCGCTGAGATGGTCGAGCGACGCGAATTTGCGCGCCAGATGATAGGGCTCGTTGTAGCTCGTCGAGGCGGTCGCCACGAGTCCGATCCGGTCGGTCACAACCGACAGCGCCGACAAGAGCGTGAGAGGCTCGAAATGCGCGGTATACTGCGCCGACCGGCTGAGCGCGTCCGGATGCGCCTCGCGCACGGCTACCTGATCCGCGAAGAACAGGAAGTCGAATTTCGACTGCTCGGCCGTTCTCGCCATGTCGAGATAGTGGCGAATGTTGACGCCCGCATCGGCTTGCGCGTCGGGATGGCGCCAGGACGCGACGTGATGGCCGGTGTGGTTGAAGAACAGGCCGAGCGTCATCGTGTCGCGAGATCGCATCATGTGGCGCCTTTCAACGGTGTGCCGGGGATGGCCGGACCGCGGCATAGGCTCCGCGCAGATAAACCAGCGGCGCCTCGGCGATCTGCCCGCGGGCGTCGCGGACGAGCCCCACGAAAATCGAGTGGGTCGGCGTCTGGTATTCGCTTGAGAGCTCGCAATCGAACACCGCGATCGCATCGAGCAGAACGGGCGCTCCGGTTTGGAGCGTGGTCCATTGGTCGCTTGCAAAGCGCGCTTCGCCGGCGATCTGTTCGCGGCCGGCGAAGCGGTTGGCCAGCATCTGCTGATCTTCCGCCAGCACGTTCACGCTGAAGCAACGATCGGCGCGAATGCGGGAGTGAGCGCTGGCGTTTCGATTGACGCAGACAAGCAGGGCGGGCGGATCGTCGGATAGCGAACAGATCGACGTCGCGGTCAATCCGGTCCGTTGACCCTTTTCCTTGCCTACGGCGATGACCGCAACCGTGCCAGTGACATTGCGCATCGCGCATCTGAAAGCGGCGGCGTCCATCGTCACAAGTCTCCGCGGTATGAGACAATAGGTAGCATGCGTATTAATATGATAAGTATGCTACCTAACTGTCAAGCCGCTTCTCTGCGGATGGGATCGAGCCGGACATCGTTGTCGGCGGGAGCTGAAAGGCATATTGATGCGGTGTTCACCGATTTCGCAAAGCGCGGGCCATGCTTGATGAGATTGCGGATATTGCCGACCTGAGGGACAAGCCTGGCTTTCTCATCCGGCGCGCGCATCAGATTACTGTCGCCGACATCGAGGCCAAGCTGGCGGCCTACAAGGTGACGGCGCCGCAGCATCTGGTTCTTACGGTGCTTTACCTGCATCCGAAGATCGACCAGGCGACGCTAGCGGATCTCATCGCGCTCGATCGCGTCACAGTCGGGCGCATTCTCGTCGGGTTGGAGCGGCGCAATCTGGTGCGCCGCGATCGCTCGCGTGTCGATGCGCGAGCGCGCGTGCTGAGCCTGTCGACGCCCGGAAAGCGGCTTGTGCTGGCGCTTCAGGACGCTGTGCGGCGATCCCAGACGGATATCCTCGCGCCGCTGTCGGATGAAGAGCGGGGCCAGTTCTTCCACATCATGCGCCGGCTTGTCGGCTTCGAGCCGCCTGCGTCCATTGCCGCTCTTGCTGCGGAAACGCCGGAGCAGCCGGCCGGCGGACGGGTTCACGGACCATAGATCGCCGGATCGTCGATCTCGTTCAGCAGCGGTCTGGCGGCGATGAAGCGGCCGGCGTTCTCGATCACCAGCTCGACCGCCCGCGCCAGCGACGGCGCATGTCCGCGCCCGCCCATATGCGGTGTCAGGATCAAATTCGGGCAGTCCCAGAGCGGGTCGTCTTCCGCCGGCGGCTCGGGATGGGTGACGTCGAGCCCGGCACCGCCAAGTTCGTTGTTGTGCAACGCGTAGCGCAGCGCCGCAGAGTCGACGAGCGCGCCGCGCCCGACATTCACCAGCAGCGCCGTCGGTTTGCAGATCGCCAATTGTCTCGCGCCGATCATGTGCCGCGTTTCGGAGGTGAGGGGCGCGGCGAGGACGATGATGTCGGCACGGGCGAGTGCGCCGTCGAGTTCGTTGGTGCCATAGACCTCGTCGGCTAGCGGATCGGGCATCGCCTGGCGCTTGACGCCGATGATGCGCATGCCAAAGGCGCGCGCCCGGCGCGCGATCTCCCGTCCGATTGCCCCGAGCCCGACGACGGTGAGGACCGCGCCGTCGAGCGCTTGCATGCGGTCGGCGTAGTCCGGAGCCCAGGCGCAGGCGGCTTGGCGCGCAAACGACAGATCGAGCCGACGCGCGAGGCCAAGCATGAGCGCCATCGCATGTTCCGCAACCGCGCTGGCATAGGCATCGCCGACGGTCGTCAGCCGGGCGGCGGCGGGAATTCCGTGCACGCGCGCCGCGTCGTAGCCCGAGAGCAGAAGCTGAACCCAGCGAATATCCGCGCCCAGATCATGCAGCGCCCGCGCCGTCTGCGCGTCGCGCAGCTGGCTCATCGTGACGAGCGCGCGGGCGCCTGGCAGCGCGGCGGCGAAGCCGGCCTGGTCATCGACCCGCGCGACTTCGGCGCCGAGCGCTTGCAGACCTCGCGCAAGATCGGACGCGGCCTGCGACGTCCAAACGATGACTTTCATGGTTTCCCCAGCTGCGATGCGAGCTTTCGATATTGATGGCATGCCAATGATCGGCATACAATCAAAAAGCCCGGCCATGCCTGGGCCAACGAACCGGCCAGCAGCGTCTGGCTCAATGAAACGGGAGGGATGAATGCTTACACGACGGGCGGTTTCTCGATGGCTTGGCGCCGGGCTCATGGCGGGTGCGACCACGACGGGGTTTGGCCAATCTTTCCCCAGCAAGCCGCTGCACATCATCGTGCCCTATGCGCCGGGCGGCAGCTCGGATCTGATAGCCCGCACCCTCGGTCAGAAGCTGCAAGAAAATCTCGGCCAGCCGGTGATCGTCGACAATCGCCCGGGAGCCAACGGCGCGATCGGCATCGAAGCGATGATCCGAATGCCGGCGGACGGCTATACCTTTGCCGTGATTTCTACCGGCGCGCTAACCGTCAATCCGCATTTCGAGCAACTGCGCTACGATCCGCTGAAGGATCTGACGCCGATCTCCATGGCGGCGATCAGTCCGCTGGTGCTGGCCGTGAATGCGAAGATGACGGTCAATTCGGTCAAGGATCTCATCGCATATGCGAAGGAGCGGCCGGGCTACGTCACCTACAGCATTCCGGGACCGGGAAGCCTGCCGCATCTTGCGGGCGAATTGCTCAAGCGCGAGGCCGGGCTCGATATGCTCGCGATCCCCTATAAGGGCGGCTCGCCCGCTTCGGTCGCGGTCGCGTCGGGCGAGGTGATGGTCGGCATCGTCGATACCGGCGCGGTGCTGCCGCTCGTTCGCTCCGGGATGGTGCGCGCGCTTGCAATGACAGACCCGAAACGCTCGCCCTCCATGCCTGATATTCCGACGGTGTCGGAAGCGGGCGTGCCGGGGTTCAGCGTCAATTCCTGGATCGGCGTCCTGGCGGCGGCGGCCACGCCGCCGGATCTGGTCGCAAAACTCAACGGCGAGATCACCAAGGCGCTGCAGGCTCCCGATGTGCGCGGGCGGTTCGCCGCCGCCGGGCTCGATCCGGCGCCGACAAGCGCGGATGAGATGGGCAGGATCATGCGCGCCGACTTCGCGCAGTGGCAATCATTGATCAAGGCGGCCAACATCAAGGCGCAGTGAAGTGCAATAGGCTGGCGAAAGCCGATGGCCGCCGCATCCGAGGTCGACGGGATCTCTGGTGCGGCGGTCTCTTCTTCGCAATCGTCGCTTCCGTTCCGATGTGGCTGGCGGAATGGAATTGCGCATGGGGTCTGGTTACGGCGGGGCTAACGATCGAGGACGAGCCGGATTTGGGCCGAGTGCGATCAGTTCCTGGAGCCGGCCGTCGCTCGTCAATCGGGACTCGCCGCCTGCGGGATCAGTGCAGCTAAATGCCCGAGGGACATGTCTGAATGCTGCGCGTCGCGGCCATGCTCGGCTGCGCGCAGCATGCAGGGATGTCATTCAACAAACGTTTCCTCGCGCTTGCTTTTGATCGCCGGCAGCACCACCAGAATCATGAGCAAGATCGACATCGCCAGGAAGAACGCGCTCAGCGGGCTATAGAGGAACGTCATCGGGTCGCCGCGCGAGAGCAGCATCGCGCGCCGCAGATATTCCTCCATGATCGGTCCGAGAATGAAACCAAGGATGAGCGGCGCCGGTTCGAACGCCAGCTTGACGCAGGCGTAGCCCAGCAGACCGAAGAGCGCCAGCAACAGGCAATCGAATGCGCTGTTCGACAGGCTGAACACCCCGATGGCGATGAACACCAGGATCGCCGGGAACAGCAGCCGGTAGGGAACACTCAGAAGCCTGATCCACATGCCGATGAGCGGCAGGTTGAGCACGACCAGCATCAGGTTTCCGATCCACATCGAAGCGATGAGGCCCCAGAAGAGCTCCGGCTTCTGCGTCATCACCTGCGGGCCTGGCGCGATGCCCTGGATCATCATCGCCCCGATCATCATCGCCATCACCGCATTGCCGGGAATGCCGAGTGTGAGCATTGGAATGAACGAGGTCTGCGCGCCGGCATTGTTGGCCGATTCCGGCGCCGCGACGCCCTCGATAGCACCCTTGCCGAATTGCTCGGGATGTTTCGAGATCTTCTTTTCGAGCGTGTAGGCGGCAAAGGACGCAAGCAGCGCGCCGCCGCCGGGCAGGATCCCGAGCGCGGAGCCGAGCGCCGTTCCGCGGAGAACCGGCTTCCAGGAGCGCCTCAGATCGTCCTTGGTCGGATAGAGATGGCTGACCTTGTTGACGAAGATCTCTCGCTCCTCCCTTTGCTCGAGATTCAGAATGATCTCGGCGACGCCGAAAATGCCCATGGCCACGATCACGAAGCCGATGCCATCCGACAATTCCGGTATGCCGAATGTGAAGCGCAGCGTGCCGGTCGTGACATCCGTGCCGACGAGGCCGAGCATGAGGCCGAGCAGAGTCATCGCCACGGCTTTGAGCAACGAGCCATTGGCGAGCACCACCGAAGTCACCAGGCCGAGCACGACCAGCGAGAAATATTCCGCAGGCCCAAAGGCCAGCGCCAGTTCCGCGAGCGGGCGCGCTGCGAAGGCAATGACGAGCGTGGCGACGCAGCCGGCGAAGAAGGAGCCGAGCGCGGCGATGGCGAGCGCAGGGCCGGCGCGCCCCCGGCGGGCCATTTGATAGCCGTCGAGACAGGTGACGACCGATGTCGCTTCGCCCGGCAGATTGACGAGGATCGCGGTGGTGGAGCCGCCATATTGCGCGCCGTAATAGATGCCGGCGAGCATGATGAGGGCGCCGGTCGGATCGAGATTGAAGGTGATCGGCAACAGCATCGCGATGGTGGCGAGCGGACCGACGCCGGGAAGGACGCCAATCAATGTGCCGAGCAAGGCGCCGATCAGCGCAAACAGCAAGTTGAGCGGCGATGCCGCGACAGAGAAACCCAACCAAAGATTGCCGACGATATCCATGGCGTCTTCAACCCGCTCAGAATGATGGCCAGACAGGGAACGGCAGGCTCAGCACTTTCACGAAGATGAGCGCCGAGAAGATCGCCATCGCCGCGGCGAGGGATGCGACTTCCTTCCAACGGAATTCGTGGCCGGCAGCGGCGCCGATCAAAACAAGCACGACGATCGCGACGAGCAGCCCGCATGGGCCGACGAGATAACCGAAGCCTGCGATGGCCGCGAGAATGAGGACCAGCGGCCGCCAGTGGAAGCGGCCAATCTGCGGCCCACCGGCTGCCAGCGCGTTGAGGGCGATGATCAGGCCGAGCGATGCCAGCAAGGCGCCGAGGATAACCGGAAAATAGGCCGGTCCCATCCGGACCGCACTTCCTATCGGGTAGTAGATATAGGCCCAGACCGAGCCGAACAGGCCGACCGCAATCAGCAAAAGGCCGGACCAGAGGTCCGCAGACCGCTTCGCCATACTTGTCCCCCCAACATTTTTCTTTTCGGCCGTTATCGGTCCGGTTTGTTTGGGCGGCAGCCGGGTATGGCAGCCTACCGATTGTTGGTATACTACCTTTATATGCGGCTTGGCAAGGCGAGGGCTCGGTCACGGGCGGCGCGCGTCCGGCGGCGCGGCCGCTCGTCCGCAGACGCGGCGCCTCGGACCAGCCTCATCTTTCGAGACTGGTTCAGCCTCGGTGAGATTCGCAAGGAGAGTGCGGGAGCGCGGTTGCGTCAGGAGCGACGCGCGGACTCCACCTGAGAAGGAGGGACGCCGATTGCCACCATGCTCGGATCATGCCCGAGCATGACGCAGGGGCTCATGCCTCAGAGCAACGGATCTGCTGGACGCGCTTGGGCATCTCGCCGACGGCCGGGATGAACTGGCCGGTGCCCGGGTCGAGGATCATCAGCACGCCGGTTGCGACGGCGAAATAGGCGCCGTGCAGGTGCAGCCTGCCCTTGCTCTCCAGGATCTGGACGCAAGGGAAAGTGCGGAGATTGGCGAGCGATTGCTGGATCGAGGCGAGCTCCAGCCGCTGGAGATAGTCGTCGAAGTTCTCGTTGCGGCCGCGCCCGCCAGTGCGTTCGGCGGCCGGGCCGATCAGGGTGATCCATTTCCCGATGAAGTCGCCCGGCGAGAGAGCCTGCTGGCTGTCGTCGGCGAAGGCGCGGATGCCGCCGCAGCGGCCATGGCCGAGCACGACGATATGCCGGACCTTGAGGGCCTGCACGGCATATTCAAGTGCCGCCGAGGTGCCGTGGAGCTGGTCGTCCGGCTGGAAAGGCGGCACGAGATTGGCGATATTGCGGGCGACGAACATCTCGCCCGGACGCGCATCGAAGATGACTTCCGGCGAAACGCGCGAGTCGCAGCAGCCGATCAGCATGATCTTCGGCGTCTGGCCGTGCTCGCCGAGCTCTTCGTATCGGTCCTTTTCGCGGAGGAAACGGTCGTCGAGGAAGGCACGGTAGCCTTCCGTCAGGCGCTGCGGGAATGGCTCTGCAGGCTTGTCCATGGCCCTTCTGGAACAGGAAACCGCGGCTTTCGTCAAGTCGATGTTGCGGCGCGGGATCGGCGAGCCCGCTTAGGTGACCCTGTCGAGGCATGCGGCCAGCGCCGCGGCCAAGGCGGCGGCATCGCCTTGCAGAGCCACGGTTTTCACCCGTGCCGTGGCCCCGCTCGCGATGGAAAGCTGTGATCGGGGCAGCCGCAGCTCGCCGGCCAGCAGCGGGATCAGAGCGGCATTCGCTTCGCCATCCGTCGGGGCGGCGCGGACGCGGGCCTTCAGGACGAGGCGGCCGTCCGCGAGCGCCTCGACGCCATCAAGCGCATCGCGCCCGCCGCGCGGCGTCAGCCTGACGTCGAGGGCGAGGCCCTTCCCCGTTTCGCGCCAAGGCCGGGCGGTCGGCTCGCTCATGAGCCCTCTCTTCCGGAAGGGGCGGCCATGCGCCGCCGCCACATGGACATATGCCTGTCGTCGCCTAGTCTGAGGCGCCGGCCCGTGCGGCATAGCGCTTCCGAGGGCCCGTGCGCAACGGAGACCGAGCCTTGACCGAACCCTGCGATCTCAGCGCCGTCGACGCGCGTGCCCTCATCGGCGCCAAGAAATTGTCCGCCCGCGAACTGCTCGAAAGCTGCATCCGTCGCATGGATGCGGTCGATCCGGCCGTGAATGCGATGGTGGCGCGCGACGACGAGGCGGCGCGCAAGGCGGCGGCCGCCGCGGACGAGGAGACGGCGCGCGGCGGCAAGCTCGGCGCGCTGCACGGCCTGCCCGTCGGCATCAAGGATCTGGAGAACGTCGCGGGCCTGCGCACCACCTATGGCAGCGCGCTCTATCGCGATTTCGTGCCGAAGGAGGACCAGCTGATCGTCGCCTCGGTGCGCAAGGCCGGCGCGATCATTGCCGGCAAGACCAACACGCCGGAATGGGGCGCGGGCGCCAATACGCGCAACGCCGTCTACGGCGCGACCGGCAACCCATTCGATCCCTCGAAGAGCGCAGCCGGCTCCTCCGGCGGCTCGGGCGTCGCACTGGCGACGGGGATGGTGCCGATCGCGACCGGCTCCGACACGGGCGGCTCGCTGCGCAATCCGGCGGCCTTCAACGGCATCGTCGGGTTCCGACCGACGCCGGGGCTGGTGCCGAGCGAGAAGCGGCCCCTCGGCTGGAACCCGCTGCCCGTGCTCGGGCCGATGGCACGCAACGTGCCGGATCTGTGCCTGCTGCTCTCGACCATGGTCTCCGACAACGGCGCCGACCCGCTGGCGACGACGATCCGTGGCAAGACGGTGCGGAGCCCCGAGGATTTTGCCCGGCCCGACGCCATCGATCTCGCCTCGCTCAAGGTCGCGCTGACGCCGGATTTCGGCTTCGCGCCGACCGAGCGCCTGATCCGCGAGAGCTTCGCGGAGAAGACCGGCGCCTTCAGCCATCTCTTCCACGCGGCTGAGGAGGCGACGCCGGACTGCGACGGCTCCGACGAGGTCTTCGAGATCCTGCGGGCGGTCAACTTCCTCGCCAGCCATCTCGACAAGGTGCGCGACACGCCCGAGATGGTCGGGCCGAATGTCCGCGCCAATGTCGAGGAGGGGCTGGGCTATTCCGCCCTCGACGTGACCAGGGCGATGAAGCAGCAGACGGTGATCTATCATCATTGGCAGCGCTTCTTCGAGCGCTACGACGTCATCCTCTCGCCAGCGGTGACGCTGAGCCCGCGGCCCTGGACGGAGCTCTTCCCGGCCGAGATCGACGGCAAGCCGACGCGGACCTATTTCCATTGGCTCGCGCTCGCCTATGCCGTCACCAATGTCGGCCATCCCGCGATCTCGCTGCCGGTCGGGCTCGATCGCAACGGCATGCCCTTCGGCCTCCAGATCGTCGGGCCGCGCGGCGGCGATGCCAAGGTTCTGGCGGTGGCGGCCGCCCTGGAAGCGGCCCTTGCCGGCGACGCGCTGACGGCGCGGCCGGTCCCGGATCTGGCCAGGCTCGCCAAGGCGCGGCCGATCAGCGAGAGCCCGAATTTCATGGGGTTTGCCTGAGCAGGAACGCGCAGAGATTACCAATCAAAAAAGGGGAGAACACAATGAAACGTCGCGATTTTCTCACCGGAACGGCGGCTCTCGCCATTGCCGGCCCGAGCCTGATACGCACTGCTGCCGCGCAGAGCGCCGCGGTTCTCAAGTTCGTGCCTCAGGCGAACCTGACAGCGCTCGACCCGATCTGGACGACGGCGACCGTGACCAACAACCACGGTTATTACGTCTTCGACACGCTCTATGGCGGCGACGAGGACCTGAAGCCGCAGCCGCAGATGGCCGAGGGGCATGAGGTCTCGGCCGACGGCAAGACCTGGCGCATCCGCCTGCGCGAGGGCCTCGCGTTCCATGACGGCGCGCCGGTGAAGCCGGCCGACTGCATCCAGAGCATGAAGCGCTGGTGCCAGCGCGATCCCTACGGGCAGTTGCTCGCCAAGGTGGTCGAAGTCTGGAACGCTCCGGACGAGCGCACCATCGAGATCAAGCTGACCCGGCCCTTCCCGATGATGCTCGACCTGCTCTCGAAAGCGGACAATCCGCCCTTCATCATGCCGGAACGTCTGGCGCAGACCGACGCGACCAAGCAGGTGACGGAGATGACCGGCTCCGGCCCCTACAAGTTCGTCGCCGGCGAATTCGTCACCGGCAGCCGCGCGGTCTATGAGAAATTCGACGGTTACAAGCCGCGCAGCGAACCGCCGAGCCGCAATGCCGGCGGCAAGGTCGCGAACTTCAAGCGGATCGAATGGCACATCCTGCCCGACCCGGCGACGGCAGCGGCGGCGCTGACCACCGGCGAAGTCGACTGGTGGGAGCGCCCGCTCGCCGACCTGCAGCCGATGCTGGCCCAGAGCCCGGACATCAAGCGCGAGGTCATCGACAAGGCCGGCCGCGGCGCCATCATCCGGCTCAACCATCTCCAGCCCCCCTTCAACAATCCGAAGGTGCGTGCCGCCGTCCGCATGGCGGTGAAGCAGGAGGATTACATGCGCGCCGCCCAGGGCGACGACACCTCGATGTGGCAGGTCTGCCGCAATCTCTGGTGGCGTGGCACGCCGTACTATACCGGCGAGCAGGAAGACCTGATGCCGGGCAGCATAGAGAAGGCCAAGGCCGCCCTCAAGGAATCCGGTTACAAGGGCGAGAAGGTCGTCATCATCAACCCGACCGACTTCCCCGATATCGGCCCTCTCGGCGAAGTGACCTACGAGCTGCTCAAGCAGCTCGGGATGAATGTCGAGATGGCGGCGAGCGACTGGGGCACGGTGATCCAGCGCCGCAACAGCCGCGAGCCTGTCGAGAAGGGCGGGTGGAGCATCTTCCACACCACCGGCTCGGCCGTCGGTTGGGGCAATCCGGCGCTGTCCAACCTCGTGCGCGGCCAGGGCGAGAAGGGCTGGTTCGGCTGGTGGACGAGCGACAAGGCCGAGGGCTTGGCCGAGCAATGGCTCTACGCGCCCGACGAAGCCGCCCAGAAGAAGGTGGCTGCCGAACTCGGCCGGCTGGCGCTGGAGGAGTGCGCGACCATTCCGCTCGGCCAGTTCGTGATCCGCACGGCCTATCGCAAGAACCTGACCGGCATGCTGCCGGGCTCGGCGCCCTATCCCTGGGGGCTGAAGCGGGTCTGAGACCGCACGTCAACGCTGCTGCGGCGGTCGACTGACGGCGTTTTCTGCGCTTCCGGTGCTCGCGTACTGATGTACGCTCCGCTCCGGTTCTCGAAAACACCGCCATTCGACTCCCCCGCAGCGCGTCGCCAAACAATCTCCACGGGGTTGATTGCAGGGAGCGGGAGTAATCCCGCCCCTTAATCTTCCGATGAGTGCCGGGCAGCGACAGCGGCAGACCACGGCGAGGCGGCGTCGCTCGACCCCTCCGCGCCGTCGCGGTCGACGCGGATGAAGTTCGGGCAGGCGAAGTTGATCGGCATGACAGCGTGTTCGGCCAGCGTCGTCGGGCCAACCTGTTCCAGAGCGGCCAGCGCCTCGGCCGGCAGCCGCAGATCGGCAGTGGCGGAATCCGGGCCGGAGACGTCGATGCGCGGCTGATGCGCCGTTTCCTCGGTCCCCATGCCGAAATCGAGCTGCCAGGCCAGGGTCTGGTAGACGCTGGCGAGGATGCGCCGCCCGCCCGAGGAGCCGGCCGCCAGGCGCGGCCAGCCGCCATCCCGCGGCGTCACCACGACCGGGCACATGTTGCAGAGCGGGCGAGCGCCGGGAGCGATCGCGTTGGCGCTGCCCGGCCGCGGGTCGAACCACATCATGCCGTTGTTCATCAGCACGCCGGTCGAGGGCAGCACGACGCGGCTGCCCATCGAGGAAAGCAGGGTGGTGGTGACGGTGACGAGATTGCCTTCGCCATCGACCACGGTGAGGTGGGTTGTACAGGTGTCGCCCGGCTCCTTCGCGGCGGTCGCGGCGCCGAGGCCGTCGAGGCGTTCGCGATAGGCCTGCCGCATGACGCGCGAAAGCTGGGCGAACCAACTGGCCGTGGGACCTTCGCCGTCGATCGGCGCATCGGTCATGCCGGCGATGACGCGCTCCAGCGTCGGAGCGGCAGTGAGGCCGCCGGCGGTGTGGACGAGGTGGCTGCCGCGCCAGTCGATCGTCGGCGCGGGACGCAGCTGTGCGACGCAGCCGGCGAGATCCTGTTCGTCCACGACGCCGCCAGCCGCTGCGATATCGGCCGCAAGACGGCGGGCGACGTCGCCACGGTAGAAGTCGTCGAGGCCGGCCTCGGCCAGCCGCTCGAGCGTGCCGGGCAGCCGGCCCAGGGTCATGAAACCGGGCGTGCCCTGGTAGGGCGGCACGGGCGGCAGTCCGCCGGGCAGATAGATTCGCGCGCTCTCCTCATAGAGCCGCAGGACCGAAGCCGAGGAGGCGATCTTCAGCGTGGTGTACCAATCGGCCGGCAGGCCGCGCCTAGCGAGCGCGATGGCCGGTGCGAGGATGTCCGCGAGCGGCAGCTTTGAGCCGAAGGCTTCCTTGAGCTTCGCATAGCCCGCGACGGAGGAGGGCGTGACGAAGGAGAGGGGCCCGTGGATGTTGCGGTCGCCGACGACCTCGGGCCAGGTGAAGAGGTCCTTCTTCATCTCGCCCGTAAGCGGGTAATCGGCAGGATCGGCGCGGCGCGGGGCGACCGGCCCGAAATCGACGACCTGCGCCCGGCTCTCGCCTGCCTTGAGCACGACCGCGAAGCCGATGCCGCCCAGGCCGCTGTTCCAGGGCTCTACCGCGGCCAGCGCGAAGCATGCCGCGACTGCGGCGTCGGCGGCGTTTCCGCCCTGCTCCAGGATCGCGGTTCCCGCTTCGGCGGCCTCGCGGCTCTGCGAGACGACGATACCGTGCTTGCCGCGGGCGGCAGGCTTGGTCAGAAGCCAGTTCTGGCTGCGAAAGGGGCGGGCGGCTGCGGCCATGCTGGCGACCTCGGGCGATTGCAGAGGCCGCCATACTGCATACGGCTCACGGCAACGTCGAATGCGTCGTCGCGGCCGGAGAGCCGCGCCGCATGCAGGACGGACGCCGTCAGAACACGTTGGGGTAGATGTAGCGGACGATGACGCTCTGGATGAAGTAGATGATCAGCAGCAGAATGATCGGCGAGATATCGATGCCGCCGAGATTGGGCAGCATGTTGCGGATCGGGCGCAGGGCCGGTTCGGTGACGCGATAGAGCGAATCCCAGACGGTGGAGACGAACTGGTTGCGCGTGTTGATGACATTGAAGGCGATCAGCCAGCTCAGCACCGCCGAGGCGATCAGAAGCCACACATAGATCTGCAGAGCGAGCAGAACCACGTCTAGAACGGCGCGCATCGATCTTCCCTTTTAGCCTGACTGGAGAGGGTTCGCGGAATATCCCCTGCTCGCGCCAAATCAGATGGCGGAAGTGATTGACATCCACGCGGCGCACGGCCTAGAAGGCCAGCGCCTTGGGGCTGTAGCTCAGATGGGAGAGCGCTGCAATCGCACTGCAGAGGTCAGGGGTTCGAATCCCCTCAGCTCCACCAAGGCCATCCTTAAAAACAACTTGGCAGATTCAACGACTTAGTTGAGGCCATGGCTTCGTCTTGCTCCTGGCGATACCCTGGGCGTGCCAAAAGATCGCGATGAGCCCCGGAGCCTACCGGGGATCGCCCCTTTGCCGGCAGCCGCGGCCCGCAGCCACTGGCCAGGCAAGCCGGCCGCTCAGGATTTCGGTCCAACGCCGATGATGCAGCGTTTCCATGTTTCGCGCGCATCTGCTTGGGATGTTCGCTGCGGAGGGCTGCACCGCGGCGCTCGTCGGCAAAAGGCGGCTGGACTTAGCCTCCCTGAGCTTCTCCCCAGCCGGCGGCCGCCATGGCCGCCGCGGCGACCAGACGTTAGACTGAGGTCGGCCATGCAATGGGACGAGGCCGAATTGATGCGAATGCGCCGTCGCAGCGGCGTCAGAGAACAGGGTCGTATCTCGTGGACCGCTTCGATGCCATGCAGATCCTGCTCGCGGTGGTCGACGCCGGCAGCTTGTCGGCGGGCAGCCGCAAGCTGAACGCGCCGTTGCCAAGCGTCAGCCGCAAAGTCGCAGAGCTCGAGCGCCATCTCGGCACGCGCCTTCTCGTCCGGACAAGCCGCAACATCCAGCTCACCGACGCAGGCCGCGACTATGTCGATGCGGCGCGCCAGATCAAGGCGCAGATCGAGGATGCGGAACTGCGTGCCTCGGGTGAATATGACAAGCCCCGAGGCGTCCTGACGATCACGGTGCCGATCGCATTCGGGCACGATCATGTGCTGCCGCTCGCCTATGACTTCCTGTGCGAGCACCCGGAGATCGCGCTGAACGTGCTGTCCGTCGATCGTGTCGTGAGCCTCGTTGACGAGCATGTCGACATCGGCATCCGGCTCGGCGAGCTCGCCGATAGTTCGCTTCATGCGGTGAAGGTCGGCGCGTTCGGCTTCGTGACCTGCGCCAGCCCGGCCTATCTGGCGCGCAAGGGCCATCCGTCGAGCCCGGAGGAACTCGATGGTCATGACGGCGTCGTTTTCGGGCAGATCGTCGAGCCGGGCTGGATCTACCAGCAAGACGGCCAGAGGCTTGAAGGCAAGCCGAACATCCGGATGCGCGCGAACACGGCGGCGGCGACCGTCACGGCTGCCCTGCATGGGGTCGGAATCATCCGCGCCCCGCAATATCAGGTCGCCAGGCAGGTGCAGTCGGGCGCCCTGGTCGCCCTGTTCAAGACTTATGAGAGCCAGTCTTTCCCGGTACACCTCATCTATGCCCGCCAGGGGCTGCTGCCGCTGAAAGTGCGCGTGTTCATCGACTGGATGGCGCCACGGCTGAGACGTGCCTTGAAGGATCTCGCGGCATGCGGCACCGCGGAGGACCAGGCGCGGGAATAGTAGCCTTCCATCGGCATCGGCCGGCGCATATCGGCCCCTGAGAGCCTGCCTATCGATTTGACCGTCTGCAGGCGAACCGAGGTCTCCACTAGGTATCGGGCACCCCGAATACCGGAACAGGAGACTTCAACATGTCTGCCAAGACTCTCTTCGCCGCCCATGTCCACACCGTCGGAGGCCGCGAGGGCTGGGCCAAGAGCTCGGACGGCCAGCTCGACGTCAAGCTGTCGGTGCCCGGCTCCAACCGGCCCGGCACCAACCCCGAGCAGCTCTTCGCGGCCGGCTGGTCCGCCTGCTTCGAAGGTGCGCTCGGGCATGCAGCCAGGGAGCTGGGCGTCAGGCTTCCGCCCGAGACCGCAGTTGATGCCGAGGTGAAGCTCTCGCTCGACGACGCAGAGGGTTACTTCCTGGCTGCCCGGCTGAACGTCACCATCCCCGGCCTTGCCGAGGACGTCGCGCAGCAGCTCGTCGACCGCGCCCATGCGACCTGCCCGTATTCGAAGATGACCCGCAACGGAATCGACGCGAGCGTCGCACTCGCGGTCGCTGCGTAGGTCAAGCCGGGGTTCGCGGCCCCCGACAACTTCCGCCTCCGACACGTCAGGGGCGGAAGAGGGCCGCGACCCGATTTTCCGCATTCGCCAATCTGAAAGGGCCGGGCCATGAGCCAACACCAGACGGTTTTCGCAATCGAGAGGCCGCTTCCCGCGGGCGAAGCCGCGCCCGGCATGAAGATGCCGCAGGAGCCGGTTCCCCCGGCGCACACCGCACCGGACGAGACACCGCAGCCGGCCCGCCAGCGCCGGCTGCGGCCGCTTCTGTTCGCGGGCGTCGCGCTCGCCGCCCTGGCGGGCACGGCCGATTTCGGCTGGCGCTACTGGACGACGGGGCGTTTCGAGGTCTCCACGGACGATGCCTATGTGAAGGCCGACAGCACGACGATCGCACCGAAGATCTCCGGCTATGTCGCGGCCGTGCTGGTACGCGACAACGAGGCGGTGCGGGCTGGGCAGCTCCTCGCCCGCATCGACGACCGCGACTTCAAGGTCAGCCTGGCACAGGCCAGCGCGCAGGTCGAGGCGGCACAAGCCAACATCGCCAACAAGCACGCCGCGCTCACCGCCCAGTTCTCCGCAATCGACGCCGCGAAGGCGACGCTGGAAGCCGACAAGGCCACCCAGACCTTCGCCGAGCAGGACGACCAGCGCTACGCCCAATTGGCGAAGACCGGCTACGGCAGCATCCAGAACACGCAGCTCGCGACTTCGCGCATCGGCGTGGCCCGTGCGGCGGTGACGCGCGACATGGCAGCCCTCGCCAGCGCGACCACCCAGCTCGACGTGATCAAGGCCGAGCTCGCCCAGGCACAGGCGGCACTCGACAGCGCCAGGGCCGCGCAGGATCAGGCCGAGCTGAACCTGTCCTACACGGCGCTCGTCGCGCCGGTCGACGGCGTCGTCGGCAACCGCACCTTGCGCGTCGGCCAATATGTCCAGGCAGGGACGCAGCTCATGGCCGTCGTGCCGACGGAGGCCGCCTATATCGTGGCCAATTACAAGGAGACGCAACTCGCCGGGGTCCAGGCCGGACAGAAGGTGACGATCGCAATCGACACTTTCCCCGGCCGGGTCTTCCAGGGCCATGTCGACAGCCTCTCGCCCGCCAGCGGCCAGGAATTTGCGCTGCTGCCGCCCGACAACGCCACCGGCAATTTCACGAAGGTGGTGCAGCGCATCCCCGTGAAGATCGTGCTCGACCACGCAGGAGCGCTGCCCGTCGTGCTGCGAACGGGCATGTCTGTCTATCCGACGATCGACACGAGGTTCGCGGCGACCAAGGCGGCAACGGCTTCAATGAGCATCGAGTGAGTGCGTCCAGACGCCCGTCTTCCCAGCCGGGACACGGCAGGAGGGAATGATGCCCACCATGACACCGACGATTTCACCCGCCTCTCGCGATACCGCTACGGCGGCAGCCTCGCCCGAGAAGGCCAGCTCCGCCGCCTGGATCGCGGTGGGCGCCGGCATGATCGGCGCCTTCATGGCGATCCTCAACATCCAGATCACCAATGCCTCGCTTCTCGACATCGAAGGGGGCATCGGTACCGGCGTCGATAACGGCGCCTGGATCTCGACCTCCTATCTCATCGGCGAGATCGTGGTGATCCCGCTCACCGACTATCTGAGCCGCGTCTTTTCGTTCCGCCGCTACATCCTGGCCAACGCCATCCTGTTCCCGATCTTTTCGGCAGCCTGCGCCTTCGCCCATGATCTCGGCACGATGATCGTGCTGCGCGGCCTGCAGGGTATTGCGGGCGGCGTGCTGATCCCGATGGCCTTCACCATGGTGCTGACCAAGCTGCCCAAGCCGCAGCAGCCTTTCGGGCTCGCGCTCTTCGCGCTGTCGGTCACCTTCGCGCCCGCGATCGGCCCGACCATCGGCGGCTACCTGACCGAGAACTATGGCTGGCAGTCGATATTCTTCGTCAATGCGCCGCCCAGCATCGCCATGGCCGTCGCGCTCTTCTTCACGCTGGAGAAGAAGCCGATGCAGCTCGCTTTGCTCCGCGAGGGCGATTGGGTGGGCATCGTTACCATGGCGATCGGTCTCTCGGCGCTGCAGACCGTGCTCGAGGAAGGCAATAAGGACGATTGGTTCCAGTCCCCCTTCATCGTCAAGCTAGCGGTCATCGCGGCGATCTTCCTGGCCGCCTTCATCGTCATCGAACTGACCGTCGCGAAGCCCCTGGTGCAGCTTCGCCTCCTGAAGCAGCGCAATTTCGGCATCGGCGTTTTGGTCAATGTGCTGGTCGGCGTCGCGCTCTTCGGCACCGTCTACATCCTGCCGCAGTATCTCGGCCAGGTGCAGCGCTACAATGCCCAGCAGATCGGCCTCGTGCTGGCCTGGACCGGCCTGCCGCAACTGCTCATCATCCTGCTCGTCCCGCTCCTGATGAAGCGGTTCGGCGCGCGCCAGGTCGGCTTCGTCGGTATCAGCATCTTTGCTGCAAGCTGCTTCATGAACGTCACCCTGTCGCTCGACAGTGCCGGCGATCAGTTTTTCGTGCCCAATATCGTGCGCGCCGTCGGTCAGGCGCTGGTGCTGACGCCGATCACGCTCATCACCACCGCGGGCATCGCGCCCGGCGAGGCGGCCGCGGCGTCAGGCCTCTCGAACATGCTGCGCAATCTCGGCGGCGCGGTCGGCACGGCGACGCTGGGAACCGTGCTCAGCAAGCGCGAGCAGTTTCACTCCAACATCATCGGCCAGTCCGTCACGCTCTATCGCGAGGAGGTGCGCGACAGGATCGACCATCTGACGCAGTATTTCGTGGCGCATGGCGTGAGCGATATCGCGCTCGCTAAGCAGAAGGCGATTGCCGCGATCGGCGCGAGCGTGCACCGCCAGGCGCTCATTCTCGGCTTCAGCGACACCTTCGCGGTGATCGGCGTGGTGCTCGCGCTGGCGGCCGTCGCGCTGCTTTTCACGCGGAAGGTCGACCTCGGCGGCGGAGGCGGGGGCGCGCATTGACCGCCCTGCGGCGGGCCGGCGAAAGCGGCTGTTCAGCCCGCCGGCCTGCGATACACAACCAGTCGGGCGGTGAGGATCTGCAGAACCTCGCCGCGCTGGTTGAGCGTCCTGCTGACGATGGTGGCGATGGCGCGATCGGGGCGCGAACGGGAGGGGACGACGTTTTTCACCTCGCTTTCGACATGGAGGATGTCGCCCGGCCGCGTCGGAGCCGGCCATTGGATCTCCCCGCCCGCGCCGATGATGCCATTGGCGAGCGGCAGGCCCGACTCGACATTCAGCCGCATGGTGATCGCGGCTGTGTGCCAGCCGCTGGCCGCGAGGCCGCCGAACAGCGTCTTCTCGGCGGCCTGCCCGTCGAGATGGAAGGGCTGGGGATCGAACGCCCTGGCGAAGGCCTTGATCTGCTCCTCGTCGAGCTCATGGGAAGCGCTGACGAAGGTCTGCCCGGGTTCGAGATCGTCGAGATAGAACTGCTTCACGTCGCGCCCTCCCATGCCATGTCGCCCGTCCAAAGGCCGCAGCGCTGCCGACCCTGCACCCGGCAGGCAGCTTGCGTCAGCATACGGGCAATCACCAGCGCGACGCACCTTGCGGGGCGCCGCGCCGGAAAATGGATGAGGCGACCGCTCAGGCGAGGTAGCCGGAGACGCCGTCCCACAAGAGCTTCAAGGCCGTCACGGCCAGCAGAGCATAACAGGCGCGGTAGACCTGGCGCTGATCCAATGCGCCATGCAGCCGCCAGCCCGACCACACGCCCGCGGGGATGGCGAACAGGCAGATCGCCATCAGCATCCAGGTGCCGGCCGCCGGCTGCACCAGCAGCAGCCACGGCACCAGCTTGGTGGCGTTCCCGACAGTGAAGAACAAACTCGTCGTGCCCGCATAGATCTCCTTGGTAAGGCCGAGAGGCAGCAGATACATCGCCAGAGGCGGACCGCCCGAATGCGCCACCATCGTGGTGACGCCGGAGGTGAGGCCGGCGGCGATCGCCTTGGGCGTGGAGCGAGGCCGGTGTGTGACTTCTCCGCCCCGCAGGAGCCAAAGCCCGACGAAGACCAGCGTGATTGCGGCCATCATGATCGCGATGGCCCGATGATCGAGGGCGCGGAACAGCAGATAGCCGAATCCGACGCCGGTCACGAGTCCCGGCAGGAGCAGCCTGAGATCCGGCCTCGACCAGGTCGAGGGCTTCCAGTACCGCAACGCGTAAAGGTCCATCGCGATGAACAGGGGCGCAAGCAGGCCGCCTGCGGTGACCGGATCCATCACCGTCGACAGGAGCGGAATGCCGACGATGGCGAAGCCGCCACCGAAGGCGCCTCTCATGAAGCTGATCAGGAAAACGCCGGCAAAGGCGACCAGAACGGTGGCGAGCGTCAGTTCCATGTCGCAGCCTCCGCATCGGTCGCGCGCCGGCGAGCGCCGACGCACGCATTCCGGGACATGAGGATGGGCATCGTCACCTCCGCGGCCAATCGGGAATGGAGATGTCGAGGCCGCGGATCGCAGGCTCGATCTGGCCGCGGGTGAGGCCGATGTCGAGCAGCTCGGAATCGCTGAACTCGCGAAGCCGCGCGAGGGCCTCGCGGCGGGCGAAATAGCGTTCGATGCCGCGGCGGCAGACCTCGAACAGCCGGAAAGCGCGGCCGGAGCCGTCGGTCACGTCAGGCCGGTCGATCGCGGAAAGGAGCATAGCCATGTCCAATCTCCTGCTACTTACTCCGGGCAAAGCGGCCCCGCGCACCCAGGCGCCCGGGTCAGGCCGCCTGCGCATCGATCGGCGAGATCAACGCCGCTTCCCGGTGCAATCTGTTGATGCGGAGAGAATGATCCGATGATATAGTCGGAGCAATCGAAACATTGCTCTCGGTGCAATAATGTCGAGGCTGGATTATCTGAAGCTTGCCGACACGATTGCCGCGGAGATCGCGGAAGGTCGGCTCAGGCCGGGCGATCGCCTGCCGCCGCAGCGCAGTTTCGCCTATGAGCGCAACATCGCGGTCTCGACGGCGAGCCGGGTCTATGGCGAGTTGCTGCGCCGCGGGCTCGTGGTCGGCGAAGTCGGCAGAGGGACGTTCATCTCGGGCGAGGCCAGGCGCGGCGCGACTGCGCCGGGCGAGCCGCGCGGCATCCGGATCGATCTCGAATTCAACTATCCCCTGCTTTCCGACCAGACCGCGCTCATCGCGAAAAGCCTGACCGGCCTCGACCAGCCGGCAGCTCTCGATGCCGCCCTGAAGCAGGGCACCAGCATCGGAAGCCCGGCGGCTCGGAGAATCGCAGCGAGCTATCTCTCGCAGGCCGGCTGGACGCCGTCCGCCGAGGAATTCGTCTTCACCGGCAATGGGCGCCAGGCCATAGCCGCCGCGCTCGCCGCGACCGTGCCGACGGGCGGACGCTGCGGCGTGGAGGCGCTGACCTATCCGTTCATCAAGGGCGCCGCCGCCCGGCTCGGCATTTCGCTGGTGCCGCTGGCCATGGACGATGGCGGCGTCCGGCCCGATGCCGTGGAGAAGGCACATCGCGAGGCCCATCTCTCGGCCATCTACATCCAGCCGGCGGTCCAGAACCCGCTGGGCATGACGATAAGCGCAGTGCGTCGGGCCGATCTCCTGCGTGTCGTCGAAAAGCTCGGCCTCACGGTCATCGAGGACCATGTCTACGGCTTCCTCGACGACGAGCCGCCGCTCGCGGCGCTCGCGCCGGAATCCTGTATCGTCCTCGACAGCCTGTCGAAGAAGGTTGCGCCGGGCCTGACGCTGGGCTTCGTCGTGCCGCCGCCACGTCTACGGGAGAACGTGATCGCCGCCGTGCGCTCGGGCGGCTGGACGGCATCGGGCTTCGCATTTGCGGCCACGCAGCGGATGATGTCCGATGGCACGGCCGCCGAGCTCGTCAGGCTGAAGCGCAGCGATGCGCGGGCGCGTCAAAAACTGGCGGCCGATCGACTCTCGGACTTCACGATCCAAGCCAACGAGAAATGTTATCATCTGTGGCTGACCCTGCCGCCACACTGGCGCTCGCAGAGTTTCGTCGTCGCCGCAGCCCGGCGCGACATCGCGCTGACCCCCTCGACCACTTTCGCGGTCACGCCCGGCCACGCGCCGAATGCCGTCAGGCTGGCGCTGGCGGCACCGGCGATGGATCAGCTCGATAGCGGTCTGCGGACCCTCGCGGCGATGCTGAACGCGAGGGAGGACGACTTCTACGCAACGGAATGAGGCCAGCCTCGCCGTTGCTCTCACCTCGCCAGCAGGAAAGGGCCTCGATAACATCGAGGCCCTTCGTCGCGGGCAGAAGCGTCAGGCCGCAGCCCGGTAACGAGGCGCAGGCTCGGCTGTCGACAGCTTGCCGAGCATCGCCTGCCGGGCGGCTTCGTAGGCATCGAAGAGACGGCCGTCCTGAAGGGAGGGGATGCTGGCGAATTCGCCGCGATCGAGCCCGACGAGCGCCGCATCGACGAGGTCTTCGCTGCGCATCACGATCGCGCTCGGCAAATGCTCGACCGGCCGCCCGGCGATCGCCCAGAAATCGGTGGCGGTGGCGCCCGGCAGCACGACCTGAACGGTGACGCCGGTCCCCGCGAGCTCGTGCCGCAGGTTCTGGCTGAAGGCGAGGACGAAGGCCTTGCTGCCACCATAGACGCCGTTCAGGACCTCCGGGTTGATGGCGACGATCGAGGCGATGTTGATGATCGCCCCCGCGCCGCGCGCGACGAATTGCGGGACCACGGCATAGGTGAGGCGGGTGAGGGCGGTGACGTTAAGCGCGATCAGCGACGTCATCTGGTCGATGTCGGATTCAAGCAGCGTCAACGCCCCGCCGAGACCCGCATTGTTGACGAGGAGAGTGACGTCGGGGGTTTCGCGAAGGAAGGCCTCGACGCGGGCGAGGTCCGATGCGTCCGCCAGATCGGCGGGCAGGACATCCACCTTGCGGCCGGTCCTGGCGCCGATCCGCTTGGCGACGTCGGCGAGCCTGTCGGCGCTGCGCGCGACCAGGACGAGATCGTACCCCCGCTCGGCGAGCCGGTCGGCATAGACCGCCCCGATGCCGCTAGATGCGCCGGTCACCACCGCTGTTCCCATGGTATCTGACATTCTCATATCTCCCGCGTTGATCCACGAGGCGTCATGCTCTCGCGCCATCTGGCGTTCGAGGAGACTAGGGTTGGCGGATGTCGTGCGGCAGCGATTCAGATTGAAAACCTGCCTCTCAAAACGAGAGGGTTGAGGCAGAGCGATCGGTGCGATTGCGCCTGACCTGTCCGATGGAGCGGGCGGCCTTCGGTTTCCTGCATGATTGGTTTTTGGGTGGTGGCGCGATGGCGGCCGGTTCGCTCGGGCTACATGCCATCACGCCCCTGTGAACGTCTGGTGCTGCGGGCGCGGGAATAAACGGGCTTCTCGTCCGGTCTTCTCAGCATCCGCCATCGGCGGCATCGCAGGAGGCCGACATGACCCATGACCACGACAGCAATGGCGAACCGACTGACCGCCGTCATGCCCTCGAATGCATGATCTGGGCGGGCACCGGGATCCTTTGGACGGTTTCGGGCGGCGTGCCCGTGTCGCTCGGCCTGCTCGGCGAAGCCGAGGCGGCCGAAGGCGCGTCCACAGGTTTCACGTTCCTGCAAATCTCGGACAGCCATATCGGCTTCGACAAGGCCGCCAACCCGCATGCCGTCGACACATTGAAGGAGGCGATCGGCAAGGCGCGGGCACTGCCCGAGAAGCCGTCCTTCATGATCCACACCGGGGACATCACCCATCTGTCCACGGCTTCGCAGTTCGACACCGCCGCGCAGATCATCGGTGGCTCGGGGTTCGACATGCATTATGTGCCCGGCGAGCATGACGTCATCGACGAGGGGACCGGCCGCGCCTATCTCGACCGCTATGGCAAGGGCACCAGGGGCGCCGGCTGGTATTCCTTCGACCAGAATGGCGTGCATTTCGTCGGCCTGGTCAATGTCGTGAACCTCAAGGCCGGAGGACTCGGCAATCTCGGCGCTGAGCAACTGGCCTGGCTGGCAGACGACCTGAAGGCCGTCAGCGCCTCCACGCCCGTCGTCGTCTTCGCCCATATTCCGCTCTGGGCGGTTTATCCGGAATGGGGCTGGGGCACCGATGATGCGGCGCAGGCGCTCGCCCTGCTCAAGCGCTTCGGCTCGGTCACCGTGCTCAACGGGCATATCCACCAGATCATGCAGAAGGTGGAGGGCAACGTTACCTTCCACACCGCCCTCTCGACCGCCTTCCCGCAGCCGGCGCCCGGAACCGCGCCATCGCCCGGGCCGATGACCGTGCCTCCCGGCCAGCTGCGCAATCTCCTCGGCATCACCAATGTCGCGGTGAAGCGGGGCAAGGAGGAACTCGCGATCATCGACAGCACGCTCGCCGGAAGCTGAGCCCCGTGGCGCATCACAAAAGGACGACTGCCATGATCCGCACAGGCCTTGCTCCTCGACAGCTCGCCTGCTTCGCGCTTGTCGGTCTCGGCGTCATCGCCATGGCGCAGACCCCGCTCCGGGGCGCGGAAGCCTCACAGGTCAAGATCGAGAACTTCACCTTCGCGCCCAAGGCCCTCTCGGTGAAGGTCGGAACGGTCGTGACCTTCGAGAACGACGACGATATTCCCCATCTCGTCGTCGCGAACGATGGTTCGTTTCGTTCCAAGGCGCTCGACACAGGCGATTCCTACGCCTTCACTTTCACGAAATCGGGCGAATATCCCTATTTCTGTGCGCTTCACCCGCATATGCAGGGTAGCATCACCGTTACACCCTAGGAGTGCTCGGGCGAGCCGTACCCGGAGAACCGGACGATGCCGCGGTGTTGAGTGACAAAGCCTCGGCGGAACGCTTTGGCGAGGTGGTCCTGCCCCATCTCGCCGACGCCCTGGCGCTCGCCCGCTGGCTGACCGGCAATGTCGATGATGCCGAGGATGTGGTGCAGGAGGCCTGCCTGAAGGCGCATAAGGGGCTCGCAAGCTATGCGGGCGGCAATGCGCGAGCCTGGCTGCTGACGATCGTGCGCAACGAGTCCTATGCCTGGCTTGCGCGAAACCACCCGCGCCGCATCGTCGCCATCGGCGATCTGGCCGATCTCGATGCCCTTGGGGCCTGCGCCGAAACAGGGGCCGATACGCCGGAAGCGACCTTGATCGCCAAGGCGGACGCTGCGGCGCTGGAGGCGGCGGTCACGCTGCTGCCGCATCCCTTTCGCGAGGTTGTCGTGCTGCGGGACATCAACGACCTCAGCTATCGAGAGATTGCGGCGATGCTCCATGTGCCTCTGGGCACGGTGATGTCCCGCCTGTCGCGCGCGCGTCGGCTGCTGATCTCGGAACTGGGGAACAACCGATGAAAGGAGCCATGGAATTGCCGCTGGAACCTGCGGATCTTCGGCTGCTGCTTCACGCTCTGGTTGATGGCGAGCTCGATGCAGCCACGGCCCTGGCCGTGGAGCGGCGCCTGGCAGAAGATCCGGCTCTTGCGGCGGAGCACGCCCGCATCGCCGCGGCGCAGGCCGCCATTCGCAGCCTGCCTCGGCCCGAGGTCCGCGAGGAATTCCGGACCCGCATCGCCGCGCTTGGCGCTGGCGCCGCGCTGGCGGCACGGCCGGCAGCTCCCCGCTCCGGCTCGTTCGGCTGGCGCGCGATGGCGGCGTCGGTGCTCGTCACAGCGGTTCTGGCAAGCGGGCTGACCCAATGGACGATCACACGCCGCGCGCCTGACAGGTTTGCGGAGGCGGTCGCCAGCAGCCATCGCCGCAGCCTGCTCGCCGCAAGCCCGGTGGACGTCGCCTCGTCGGACCGGCACACGGTCAAGCCATGGCTCGATGGCCGGATCGGTTTGTCGCCGGCCGCGCCGGATCTTGCAAAGGAAGGGTTTTCGCTCCTCGGGGGCCGCGTCGAAGTGATCGGGAACAGAACGGTGCCGGCTCTCGTCTACAGGCACCGGGAGCATCTGATTACACTCGTGGCCGCGCCGCAGGAAAGCGGAACCGTATCCGCGCCGGTCGCGATCGAGCGTTCCGCCGGCGGCTTTTCATTGCTCCGCTGGACCGACGGCGCTTTTTCCTATTGGGCGATCTCGGACACGGACCGCGCCACGCTCGAGGATTTCGTCAGCCGTTTCCGGATCGCGGCCGCGGCGGGCTGATGCCGGCGTCGTCACCCGCGAAGGGCTCCGGTCCGGCTTCGGGATCGTCAGGCGAAGTAGTCGGCCGCGATCGTCTCGTCGGGCGGGGCCGAATGAGCCTTCAACGCCCGGATGACCAGGGTCAGCACGACTGCGGTGATGAGGTTGAGCGCCAGCGTGTAGACGGCGGTATAGCCCGGGAAGACATAGCCGCCGAAGCTGAGCGGAAAAGTCGGCGTCAGATTGGCCGCGAAGGCCATGAGCGTTCCCGTGGCGATCCCGGCGATCCAGCCGATCAGCAGGGCCCAGTCGTCGAACCAGCGTGTGTAGACGCCGAGCATCACCGCCGGCAGCGTCTGGATGATCCAGATGCCGCCGAGCAGCTGCAACTGGATGGCGTATTGCGTCGGCACGAACAGAATGAAGATCAGCGCGCCCAGCTTGACGATGAGCGAGACCCATTTCGCCATTTGCGCTTCCTGCCGGTCGGTCGGGTTCCGGTTGATGAATTCCCGATGGATGTTGCGGGTATAGAGGTTGGCGGCCGCGATCGACATGATCGCTGCCGGGACCAGGGCCCCGATGCCGATGGCTGCGAAGGCGATGCCGACGAACCAGGGCGGGAAACTGTGCAGGAACAGGGCCGGCACTGCGAAATTATTGCCGAACTCGGCGAACCCCGCCGCGTATTCGGGCATGGCGCGGACGCCGGCGGCGATCGCGAAGAAGCCGAACAGCGCCAGGAGACCCAGCAGGAAGGAATAGGCCGGCAGCATGGCCGCGTTGCGCCGCACCGCCTTGCCACTGCTGGCGCTGAGAATGGCGGTCATGGAATGCGGGTAGAGGAACAGCGCGAGAGCCGATCCTAATGCGAGCGTCGCGTAATTGCCGTAGGCGCCGGTGGTGCCGGGGCCGGGCGTTTCGAGCAGGAGCTTCGCCTCCGGGACGGCGGAAAAGATCTTGGCGAAGCCGCCGAGCTGCGTCGGGATGACGATGATCGCGGTGAAGGCGGTGACATAGATCAGGATGTCCTTGACGATCGCGATCGAGGCTGGAGCGCGCAGGCCGCTCGAATAGGTGAAGGCCGCCAGGACCAGGAAGGCGATGATCAGCGGCAGGTCCGCCGCAAAGCCGGTACCGGAAATGCCGAGCGCGCCGATCACCACCTGGATGCCGACGAGTTGCAGCGCGATATAGGGCATGGTCGCGACGATGCCCGTAATGGTCACGGCCAGTGCCAGCCAGCGATTGCCGAAGCGGCCGCGGACGAAGTCGGCGGCGGTGATGTAGCCGTGCTTGTGGCAGACGCGCCAGAGCCTGGGAAAAACGAGGAACAGGATCGGGTAGATCACGATCGTATAGGGCACGGCGAAGAAGGCCACCGCTCCGGCGCCGAAAGCCAGCGCCGGTACGGCGATGAAGGTGTAGGCGGTGTAGAGGTCGCCGCCGACCAGGAACCAGGTGATCCAGGTTCCGAATCTGCGACCGCCGAGGCCCCATTCGTGGAGTTGGTCTAGATCTCCCTTGCGCCAGTTGGCAGCGGCGAAGCCCAGCCACGTGATGAAGCCGAACAATGCCACGAACACCGCAGTGGCGGTCCAGTTCACGTCCTGCATGACACGCTCCTGTCGGAACTCGTCGTGGTCAGGCGCAACGTCTGGTCAGGCGAGTCAATCCTTGGTCGCGAAGTAGACGATGGCTGTGAGGACGGCCCCGATCAGCACCCAGAGCATCTGGTACCAATAGAAGAACGGAACGCCGGCCCAGGTTGGTTCGATCCGGTTGTAGAAGGGCGGCCAGAGGACCGCGATGAACTGCACGATGAAGAGCAGGTACCACCAGCTCCACCCGGTCCGTCTTTCCTCGGTGCCGTTCATTCCGAGCCCTCCCGACATCATGCCTTCGGGTCAGAACCCGAATTATGCGCCTCCTGAGCGGTCTCTGGCAATGGATTTCCGAATACGCACTGCTCACCGGTTCGATATTTGTGAGAATCGGAATCGGCCATTTTGCGAGCAACGAGTATTTCGCAATCACGGTTGCGTCATTTGACGAAGTGGAGCGAGGCGCCGCACCTATCTCCGCTGGATATCAGAATGCGCGGAATGCCGGGGCGCGGGGGTATCGCCGGCAAGGGTGAGCCCGCTGACGCGGACGCCATGCGGGCCGGACCGTTATGATCGAGGTCACCGATGGCACGACATCAATCGACGAAGCCGCTCCTCCTGTCCCGTGCCGAGCGCTACGCCGCCGGCAAGGCCCTGCGCGGCAAGGTTCCGCGCGAGAGCCATGCGCAATGGTCGCTTCGCGACGGCGGCGAGGCGGTCTCGATTCTCGCGGAGACCGATGGCAGCCGCATTCCTGATCTGCTGCCCATTCGCTATGAGCGGATGATGGCGAATCCGTTCGCCTTTCTGCGCGGCGCCGCGGCCGTGATGGCGGCGGATCTTGCGGATCTCCCAGCGGCGGGCCTGGACGTGCAGGCCTGTGGCGACTGCCACCTCATGAATTTCGGCGTCTTCGCCACGCCGGAGGAGAATATCCTTTTCGACATCAACGACTTCGACGAAACGCTGCCGGGCGTCGATTTCTCCGTCGACCTCAAGCGCCTGGCCGCCAGTGTCGCCGTAGCGGCGTTGGACGCCGGATTTTCGAAGAAGGCCGCCCGTCTCGCCGTCGCCGCGACGGCCGGGGCCTATCGCCGCCGGGTGCGCAGGCTCGCCAAGCTCGCTCCGATTGAGGCCTGGCAGGCGCGCACGGAAATCGGACAGGAATTGGAGCGGATCGACGATCCGGCGCTGCGCCGGCGCGTGCAAAGCCTCCTCACCAAAGCGCGGAGCAATCCGCAGCAGGACGACAACTTCCCCCATCTGGCAGCACCGGCGGACGGCTCCTGGCGCATCGAGGATCGCCCACCCCTGATCTACCATCTTCCAGAGGAGCGCGACGGCACGCGAACGCTGCAGGCCCACAAGGTCTTCCATCATTACCGCGAGACCTTGCCGCGGGAGCGCCGCGTGCTGGTTGCGCGCTACGGTCTGCGGGATCTCGCCTTCAAGGTCGTCGGCGTCGGCAGCGTCGGCACGTTCTGCGTGGTCGGATTGTTCATGACGGCGGATGACGAGCCGATGTTCCTACAGGTCAAGGAGGCCCAGGCATCCGTGCTCACCCGGCTGACGAAGGGACGGAGCCCGGCGCAGCCCCATCAGGGGCAGCGCGTGGTGGAGGGCCAGCGCATGCTGCAGGCGGCGAGCGACGTGTTCCTGGGGTGGGCGGACGACGCTGCCAGCGGGCGCCAGTTCTATGTCCGGCAGCTCAAGAACCGCCGGCTGGGATCGATCGCCGAAATGGTCGAGGGTCAAGCGCTGACGGCCTATGCCGAATTGTGCGGCCGGACGCTGGCGCGCGCGCATGTCCGCTCCGGCGATGCGGCAGCCATCGCAGGTTACATGGGCGGGTCCGAGATATTCGACGAGGCAGTGACCTCCTTCGCCATGGCCTATGCCACGCAGACCGCGCGGGACCATGCGGCGCTCGTTGCCGCCAAAGGCTCCGGCAAGCCGACGGAGAAACCTGCGGTCAAAGCTGGACCGAAGGCCTCCGGTGTCGGTCGCGTCGGCCACGCAACTCGCCATGCGGAGACGCGGACATCCGGCAGGCACTGACCGAAGGAGCGGCCTCGCTCCGGGCGCGGGCGATCATTTGCTGCCGAGCGCATCGCGGGCGCCGTCCCCGAGCAAGTTGACCGAGGATGAGCTGGCACAGCCCGGTACCTGGAAGCGCGATCAGCCAGGGATCGAACAGGATGTTCTCGCGCCCTTCTGCGGAGCTGGCCAAACGCGGTCCAATAGCTCGCCGCGGCAAGAGAGTTGCACTATGCCGAGAGCGACCAGGGAGACAGGCGCTTGAGCGGCAAGAAGCCAAAACTGCATCATCTGAACTGGAATCTGCTGCACAGCTTCCTCGTGATCGTCGAGGAACGGAGCATCACGCGCGCCGCCGACCGGCTGCTCGTCCGCCAGCCGACGGTCTCCGCCGCCCTGCAGAGGCTGGAGGAGACGCTCGGCGGCCAGCTCATCCAGCGCGACAGCCGGCGCTTCGTGCTGACCAAGCGTGGCGAGCTGCTCTACAAGGAATGCGTCGACATCTATCGCAGCGTCGCGCGCATCGGCGACCGGCTTTCCGAAGACCATGACGATTTGACCGGCCTGGTGCGGCTGCTGGTCGTGACCCATGTCGTGCTGCCGCCGCTCGACCGGACACTGACGCAGCTCAACCGCAAGCACCCCGGCGTCAGCCTGCGCATCGACGTGGCCAACAGCCAGGACATCATTCGCGCCGTGTCGCAAAAACTCAGCCCCTTCGGCTTCTGCCTGCTTGCCAAGCCGCTGGCCGGACTCGATTGCCGCCCGCTGCTGCGCGAGGAATTCGGCATCCTCTGCGGCCAGGGCCACCCGCTGTTCGGGCTTTCCGACGTAACGCTGGCGGAATTGCGCGATGAGCCCTTCGTCGCGCTCGCCTGCGGGCAGGACGGAGCGCTGGAGCCTATGGTCTCCGTGCGGGAGGGGGCCGGCCTCGGGAGCCGCGTCGTAGGCTCAAGCCCCAATCTCGAGGAGGTCACCCGTATGATCGCCGCCGGCATGGGCATCGGCATTCTGCCGCTGGCCGCGGTGGAGGAGGCTCTGGCGAACCGCACCCTCTGGAACCTCGCGCGAGCCGAGGATCTGCTGGGCGCCGATCTCTATTTCGTTTCCAACCCCGCCATGCAGCTCAGTGCCGCGGAAGCAGCGTTCCTGCGCCTGTTCGAGCAGCAGCTCGTCGCGGCGGGCGAGGAGCCGGCGGCGGAAGCCGCCGAGGTCGCGTTCAGCGATCCGCCCGCGCTACCACAGCATTGAGCAGCACGTTGAGGCCGGGTTCGAGGTCCTCGCGCGTGCAGAGCTCGGCATTGTTGTGGGTGATGCCACCCTTGCAGGGCGCGAAGATCATCGTCGTCGGAGCATGGCGCGCGACGAAATAGGCGTCATGCCCGGCCTGGCTGAGGATGTCCTGCGTGCGGTAGCCCAGCGCCAGAGAGGTCTCGCGGACGCTGTCGATCAGCTCCTGTGCGAAGATCCTGCCGCCCCATTTCCAGATATCGAGGATTTCGGCCGTGCAGCCGGCGCGGGCGGCGGATTCGCCGACGGCGCGGCGGACGCGCTCTGCCATGACCTCGGAGGTTTCCGGATCGGGATGGCGGACGTCGCAGACGGCCTGCGCCCAGTCGGAGAGGATGCCCGGCTTGTTCGGCCAGGCGACGAGCCTTGCCGCAGTGGCCTTGCCGCCGCCGCCGGCATAGGCCCAGCCGATCTCGTCCGTCTCGACCAGAAGGCGCGCGCCGGCGAGAAGCGCATTGCGCCGCCGTTCCATCGGCCAGGGGCCGGTATGGGCGGTCTCGCCCTTGAATTCCACCAGCATGCCGGTGCTCGGGAAGCCGCCGGTCACGACGCCGATCTGCATGCCGTCGCGGTCGAGATAGTAGCCTTGCTCGATATGGAACTCGAAATAGGCATCGAAAGCGTGCGGCTGGGCCTCCATCTCGCCGCGATAGCCGATCTGCTCCAACTCTTCGCCGATCGACTTGCCGTCATCGTCGCGGCGCCCCTGCGCCCAGTCCAATGCGTAAGCGCCGACGAAGCAGCCGGAGCCGACCATCGGCGGCGAGAAGCGGGCGCCTTCCTCATTCGTCCAGTTGACGATCTCTATCGGCCTGCGCGTGCGGTGGCCGAGCGCATCCAGCGCCCGGCAGACTTCCAGCCCGCCGAGAACACCGGCGATGCCGTCGAAGCGGCCACCATTGATCTGCGTGTCGAGATGGCTGCCCATCACGACGGGCGGGAGGGTGTCGTCGGTTCCGGCGCGGCGCGCGAAAATATTGCCCATGCCATCGACGCGAACCGCGAGGCCCGCCTCGCGGCACCAGGCGACGAACTGGTCGCGCATCTGCTTGTCCGCATCGCCGAGGGCGAGGCGCGACAGGCCGCCCGGGCGGCCGGGGCCGATCTCGGCGGAGCGTTCGATCGTGCTCCAGAAGCGCTCGATATCGATGCGAAGCTTGTCGGTGCCGGGCATGGCGATCTCCTCGCCCGCCGCGACGGCGGAGGCGAATAACGGGATGAAGCGCGGTGGCATCCGGATCTGACGGCCGCCGGCAACGGCACAAGGATTGAGCGATACGGCCGGGCGGGCAAATAGATATTGCCTATGCTTGCCATTGGGTGCCGATCGAGATGACCTAAGCGCCCGCTTGCGGGATCATTCGAAGCCGGTTTTTGGCAGCTCCGTTGCCGCAGCTTCGCGTTGGAGGCCGGTGAGGCCATCGGAGCCTGACCCATCGAAAATACCCATGCCCCCCGTTGCCAGAATGGATTCGTGTGTGCCGCGAGCCTGTCATAGCTTGGCGTCGATACCGGATGACCGGCATTGCGGCGTTGCCGGGACTATGGCGTTGACCTTGGTGTCTTCCGCGTTGAATTTAAGTTTATATAAGTAATATTTATCTGTTTGCCACGCGTATCTCGCTATATCTGTGGCTGTGAATAAATTTAACGTCCTTTCCCGATGCAATTTTCCGGGAACAAATGTCCATTCAATCGTTCATTTCTTGAAATGACGTCGACATGGCGCATTGAATTTCGATTCAATTCTCGAATTAATTTGTTTCGTTAATGAAGCGTTAAACAACCGTCATCTTGGACGGGTCAAAAGCCCGCATCCGGCTCGCCTTATGCGGGCCGGCCACCCGGTTGGCGGCGGCCGGGGTTTCGATGTGCTGGCTAAAAAGGATCTGCCCGTGACGTGCTCCGGTTCGATCGACTTCGTCTGAACATCGCCCGCAATCGCCCGGGCTCCTGCGGGAGCACGGGCAATCCGTAACGATCAATGCCGAGCGCGGCGGGGCGGATTGTGCCCGACGCCGCCCTTCGCCTCCACGTCAAACCCCGGATCGGGAACAGGGATTTCAGCCATGGCGCTCAGTAAAGGTTCGATTGCGTTCGTCGGTTTCAATGCCGACGGCAATGACAACATCGCTTTCGTGGCGCTCACGGAAATTCCGGCCGGCGAGACCATCATCTTCGAGGATAACGAGTGGAACGGCTCGGCCTTCGCCGACACCAATGAGGGAGCGTTCAGCTGGACCTCCGCGGGCGTCGCAGCCGGCACGATCGTGCGCATCGACAATATCGGCGCGGGGACGATCTCGGCGAGCACCGGCACCGCGGTCGCATCCGTGGCCGGACGCGGCACCAACCGTGGCATCGGCGCGGCCGACGAGACGATCTACGCCTATCAGGGCTCGGCCTCGGCGCCGAACTTCATCACGGCTATCGCCAATGGCGGTTTCAACAGCGCCAACGGCGTGCTGACCAATACCGGCCTGACCGCGGGCGCGGATGCGCTCGACCTGAGCACGCTCGATGACGACACCGACATCGCCGCCTTCAACGGCGCGCGCAGCGGCGGCGCCTCCTTCGATTCCTATCGCGCGGCGATCAACACGGCCTCGAACTGGGTCAGCCAGGACGCGACCGGCGATCAGAGCAACGATGGCACCGCCCCGGACGTGCCGTTCTCGGCGCAGTCCTTCACCGTGGCGGGCGGCGGCGCGGTCTCGGTCTCCTCGGTCACGGTCGACGCGGCCTCCAAGCCTGAGGGTCAGAGCTTCCTCTTCACGGTCACGCTGAGCCAGGCCGCGGCCACCGATACCGTCGTCAACCTCGCCGTGTCGGGCGCGACCGGCGACATCGGCAGCGTTCCCGCCGCGGTCACGGTCCTTGCCGGCCAGACCACTGCAAGCTTCAGCGTAGCGACGATCGACGACGCCGTGGCGGAGCCCGACGAGAGCTTCTCGGTCACCGCGACGCTGGGCACCTCCTCCCAATCGGCCAGCGCGACGATCGTCAACAACGACGGCACCCCGATCACCCTGATCAGTGCCGTGCAAGGCACCGGCCTCGGCAGCACGATGGTCGGCAAGACCGTCACGGTCGAGGCCATCGTCGTCGGCGACTTCCAGAACAGCGACGCCGACGGCGCCCGCAATCTCGGCGGCTTCTGGCTGCAGGAGGAGGCTGGCGACTCCGACGGAAACGCCCTGACCTCCGAAGGCATCTTCGTGTCCTATGCCAGCCTGGGCGTCGATGTGAAGGTCGGCGACAAGGTCAGCGTCACCGGCGTGGTCGCCGAGAATTTCGGCAATACCGAGCTCAACGCCTCCACCGTCGCGATCGTCCAGGCCGGAGCGGTGGCCGACGTGAACAGCATGGCGGTCGAGATCGACCTGCCGAGCGTCGGCGTGCAGACCGCCTCGAACGGCACCTATGTCGCCGATCTCGAGCGCTACGAGGGCATGCTTGTCCGCTTCACCGAGACGCTCACCGTCACCGAGCAGTTCAATCTCGACCAGTTCGGCGAAATCCGCCTGGCCCAGGGTGAGCGCCCGAACTCCTACACCGTCGATCACGATGCCAGCGTTTCCGGCTACGACGCGCATCTGCGCGACATCGCCTCGCGCTCGGTCATCTTCGACGACGGCCGCAGCGTCTCCAACCCCAATCTCGACAACACCGTCGTCGATGGCGACTACAACGCCACCACCGCGCCGCGCATGGGCGACACCATCACCGGTCTCACCGGCGTGCTCGACTACGACTTCAACCAGTTCCGCGTGCACGCGGTCCAGAACGGGCCGGGCATCAACGACGTGGTCTCGGCCAATCCGCGGCCGACGAGCTATCCGGATGTCGGCGGCACGCTGAAGGTCGCGAGCTTCAACGTGCTCAACTACTTCACCACGCTCGACAACGGCCAGCTCACGACGAACGGCTTCGAGCCGCGCGGCGCCGAGACGCAAGCAGAGTTCGACCGCCAGACCGCCAAGCTGGTCAACACGATCCTGTCGCTCGATGCCGACGTGCTCGGCCTGATGGAGTTGGAGAACAACTTTATCGAGGGGTCGAGCGGCAACGCCATCGACTATCTCGTCGACCAGCTCAACAGCGTCTCCGGCTCCTTCAAGTTCGACTGGGTGCGTCCGGGCCAGAACTTCGTCGGCGGCGACGCCATTGCGGTCGGCTTCATCTACGACGTCACTTCGGTGCGCGTCTCCATCGACACCCACATCGCGATCCTCGACGACAGCGACGTTTCGTCCGAGCTTCTGGGCCAGAGCACGCTCGGCCGCATCTTCAACGGCGAGAACACCAGCCGCGCGGCGGTGGCTGTGACCTTCGAGGAACTCGCCAGCGGGGGTGAGTTCACCGCGGTCGTCAACCACTTCAAGTCGAAGGGCGGCTCCGGCACCGGTGAGGATGCTGACATCAAGGACGGCAACGGTGGCTGGAACAACCAGCGCGAGCTTGCCGCCAAGGCGCTGGTCGACTGGCTTGGCACCGATCCGACCGGCTCGCATGACCAGGACGTGCTCGTCCTCGGCGACCTCAACGCCTATGCGAAAGAAGATCCGATCGACGTGCTGCTGAACGCCGGCTTCACCGATCACGGCGCCGACGGCTACAGTTACGTCTTCGACGGCCAGACCGGCTCGCTCGACCATGTCCTGACCAATGGCAGCCTCTCGGCCCAGGTCACCGGCGTCGCCGACTGGCACATCAACGCCGACGAGGCCGATGCGGTCGACTACCAGCTCAATTTCAATGCCGATCTCACCACCAATGAGCGCGATCCCTCGATCTTCAATTCCGAGGTGATCGCCCGCGTATCCGATCACGACCCGATCATCGTCGGGCTTGATCTGACGGAGAACCCCGTGTCTACGACCGCCTTCACGCTCCAGCTCCTGCATTTCTCCGACGGTGAAGCCGGCCTTCTCGCCGGCCAGACCGCCAAGAACCTCGCCGCTCTGGTCGATGCTTTCGACGACGATTTCGCCAATACGCTGACGCTCTCGGGCGGCGACAACTTCCTGCCGGGTCCGTTCATCGCCGCCGGGACCGATCCGTCCGTGCGCGCGGCGATCAACGCGGCTACCGGATCGACCATCGCCGCCGGCGTCAACCAGCCGATCGCCGCGGCCGACATCGCCATCATGAACGCGATCGGCATCGACGCCTCGACAATCGGCAACCATGACTTCGACCTCGGCTCGAAGGTGCTGCGCGACGCGATCACCGCAGGCTCGGTCGCCGGCTGGAAGGGCGCCGACTTCGCCTATCTGTCGTCGAACCTCGACTTCTCGGCCGATGCCGACCTCAACCCGCGCTACACTAACACGGTCGGCAACGGCGCGACGCCGACGCCGGACGTCGACACGCTGAACGGGCGCATCGCGCCGGCCGCCATCATCACCAAGGGCGGCGAGAAGATCGGCCTGATCGGCGCGACCACACAGATTCTCGAGCGCATCTCCTCGCCGACCGGAACCGAGGTAAAGGGCTTCCCCGGCGATGGCGCCGAGGTCGACGATATGGATCTGCTGGCGAGCCAGCTGCAGCCGATCATCGACGAGATGATCGCTGAAGGCATCAACAAGATCATCGTGCAGTCGCATCTGCAGCAGCTTGAGTACGAGCAGCTGCTCGCGACCAAGCTGCGCGGCGTCGACATCATTCTGGCGGCTGGCTCCCATACCCGGCTGGGCGATGCCGACGACGTGGCCGAGAACTTCCCGGGCCACAGCGCTGAATTCGACGGGCCGTATCCGATCGTCACCGCCGGTGCCGACGGCAAGCCGACGCTGATCGTCAACACCGACGGCGAATACTCCTATCTCGGCCGGCTCGTGGTCGATTTCGACGCCCAGGGCAACATCATCGTCGACAATCTCGCGGGCAAGACCGCGATCAACGGCGCTTATGCGGCGACCGATGCGAATGTCGCCGAAGCCTGGGGCACCACCGTCGGCAATCTCGAGAACACCGCCTTCGCCGAGGGCACCAAGGGCGACAAGGTGCGCGATGTGACCGATGCGGTCCAGTCCGTCATCAACGTCAAGGACGGCACCGTCCACGGCTACACCGACGTCTATCTGGAGGGCGAGCGCGCGCTCATCCGCAACCAGGAGACCAATCTCGGCAGCCTCTCGGCCGATGCCAATGCCGACGCGCTGCGCGATGCGCTCGGTGCGGAGAGCCCGGCCTTCGTCGTGTCGGTCAAGAACGGCGGCGGCGTGCGCTCGCAGATCGGCACCTTCTCGGCTCCGGATCCGGTCACCGGCCAGGTCGACAAGCTGGCGCCGCCGGCCAATGCCGCGACCGGCAAGGCCGAGGGCGGCGTCTCGCAGCTCGACATCGAGAACTCGCTGCGCTTCGACAACAAGCTGATGGCCTTCGACACCACTGCCCAGGGCCTCAAGGTCATTCTCGAGCACGGCGTCGGGCTCCTCGGCAACCAGGGGCGCTTCCCGCAGATCGGCGGCATCGCCTTCTCCTACGACCCGGACCTGCCGGCCGGCAGCCGCGTCTCCGATATCGCGCTGATCGCGGAGGACGGCACCACGATCGCCCTTTACGATGACGGCGTGCTGCAGGCGGGCGCGCCCGCCAAGATCACGATGGTGACGCTGAGCTTCCTCGCCAATGGCGGTGACAGCTACCCGATGAAGGCCAATGGCGAGAACTTCCGCTATCTGCTGGCGGATGGCGGCCTCTCCGGCCCGGTCGACGAGGCGCTGGACTTCACCGCCGCTGCCGTCGTGGCGGCCAACACGCCCGCCGGCTCGACCCTGCTCGGCGAGCAGCAGGCCTTCGCCGAATACATGCAGGAATTCCACGCCACCAAGGAGACGGCCTACGACGTCGCCGACACGCCGATGGAGCTCGACCAGCGCATCCAGAACCTGAATGTCCGCCAGGACACGGTGCTGGCCGATGCTGCGGAGCTGCCGGTCGGCACCGACGGCGACGACTTGCTCGTCGGCATGTCGTGGGGCGAGGTCATCCTTGCCGGCCTCGGGGACGACGAGGTGTCGGGCCGCGGCGGCAATGACGCCATCGATGGCGGCGAAGGCGACGATACGCTGTCCGGCGACGAGGGCGACGACCTCCTCAAGGGCGGCGCCGGCGACGACGCATTGTTCGGCGGTGTCGGCAACGACGTGCTGAGCGGCGGGGCGGGCGACGACCTTCTCGACGGCGGCGCTGGTATCGACACGGCCGACTTCTCCGGCGACGCTGCTGGCGTCGTGGTCGATCTCGCAAGTGGCATGGCCTCGGGCGATGCGACCGGCGAGGACGAGCTCGTCTCGATCGAGACCGTCATCGGCGGTTCCGGCAACGACATCCTGATCGGCGACGCTGCGGACAACCACCTGCTCGGCGGCTTCGGCGACGACGTACTGAAGGGCGGCGCCGGCAACGACCTGCTCGACGGCGGCGCCGGCCATGACGTGCTGCAGGGCGGCGCGGGCGACGACATCATCCTCGCCGGTCTCGGCGACGACGTCATCGACGGTGGCGAAGGCTTCGATACGCTCGATCTCTCGGCGGCGACGGGCCCGGTCACGGTCAATTTCGCCGCGGGCAAGGTCTCGGGCGCCGGCATCGGCAATGACAGCTTCAGCAACATCGAGAAGCTGCTCTTCGGTGCGGGCAACGACAATGTCACCGGCGGCAATGGCGACGACGCCTTCGACGGCGGTGCCGGCAATGACAACCTCAAGGGCGGTGCCGGCAACGACAAGCTCTGGGGCGGCGCGGGCGACGACCTTCTCGACGGCGGCTCGGGCGACGATCAGGTCTTCGGCGGCATCGGCAACGATACGATCACGGCGGGCTCCGGCAACGACAATGTCGATGGCGGGGAAGGCAACGACCTGATCGATGCGGGCTCCGGCAACGACCTCGTTCTCGGCGGCGCCGGCAACGATGTGATCGACGCGGGCTCCGGCGACGACCGTGTCGTGGGCGGCGCGGGCAACGACATCCTGACCGGCGGCTCCGGGCATGATGCCTTCGTCTTCGCGGCCGGCTTCGGCAAGGACACGATCACCGACTTCCGGACGTCCGGCTCCAGCGCCGACGTGCTGGAATTCTCGATCGGGGTCTTCGCCGATTTCGATACCGCCATGGACGCCGCCGCGCAGATCGGCGCCGACACCGTCATCTCGATCGATGGCGACACGACCCTGACCCTCAAGGGCGTGCAACTCGCAAGCCTCGCTCACGACGATTTCCGCTTCGTCTAAGCGAGCATCGCAAGCATGGAGGAAGGGGCGCCCGACAAGGGCGCCCCTTTTTGTCGATTTAGGTTAGGTCGCGCCGTTTGACCGCACCGCTTCGAGGGCATTTGCCGGCGAATCGCTCGGACTGGGCGCTTGACGTGTCGTCGTCGGATCCTTGCATCATGACGCATCGATGCTCGCGCATCGGGTCAAAGCTGACGCCGCGGAGCTTGGACGCGTCGGGGTCGTCTTCGTCACTCACCGCCATGACGAGCTCGCGCCGCCAAGGATGCGTTCGGCCGCTACCCTGAGCGCCCGCAGATCGGCGTAGCCGACGGCACGGACGATCTGATGCGGGGGGCAGCCATCCGTCGCCATGGCCAATGCCCGGACCACCCGCAAGCGTGCTCTCCAATCGCCAAAGCTCATGCCTGTCTCGGTCCGGAAGCCGCGTGTCAGCGTGCGCCGGCTTGCCCCGGAGCGCTGCGCCCAGCCGTCGAGGTCGAGGGGCGAGGCGGGGTCCTGCAGCAAGGCCTCGCAGACGCGCCGCACCCGTGGATCGCGCGGCAGGGGCAGGGTCAAAGGCGTTTCGGGGGCGCGCGCGATTTCATCCAAGATCAGCGCGGCAAGATGGCCGCCGCGCCCGCTCTCGTCATAGAGGAGAGGCTCGGCCGCCAGCGCCGCCATCGACGAAGCCAGCAACGACGTCACCTGCAGAACGCGGCAACCCTTCGGCAGGACGCCCACGGTCTCAGGCGCGACATAGGCCGAGCACATCGAGACCTTTCCATGCATTCTCACTTCATGGAAAAGCTGCGGCGGAATCCAGAGCGCATGCTGTGCGGGCAGAATCCAGGTGCCGTCCTCTGCCGTCACCAGGGTCAGCCCGGCGGTGGCGTAGAGAAGCTGGGCGCGCGGATGGCTGTGCCAGCCGGTGGTCGCACCCGCCTCATAGGTCTTCGGCATGACGCCGATGGCGCGGGGAACGGTCTGATAGGCGTCGCTGTCGCCGCGCATCGTGCTCTCCAGTTGGCCCGATTATGCAGAATTACGGCCCGCATGGCGCCACGGGTCAAGCTACAACGAACGCCGTCCTTGTCGTGAGCATCGCCATGAGCACCGAAACCCTGTCCAAGCGCACGCTTTTCTTCGTCAACGCAGCTCATGCGCTCGATCACTTCGTGTTGCTGATCTATCCCACGGCGGTGATCGCCATCGCGGCGCAGACCGGCCTGAGCTATGCCGAACTCATCGGTCTGGCGACGGGCGCCTTCGTCGCCTTCGGCCTGTGCTCGCTGCCGATGGGGTGGCTCTCGGACCGCTTCGGCCGGCGCAATATGCTCGCCGTCTTCTTCCTGGGCTATGGGCTGTCCTGCCTCGGCGTTGCCAGCGCGAACGGGCCGACGGCTTTTGCTGCCTGGCTCCTCGTTCTCGGCGTGGCCTCAGCGATCTATCACCCGGTCGGCTCGACCATGCTGGTCAATCATGCCCGTCAGCTCGGGCGCGACCTCGGGATCAACGCCGTCTGGGGCAATCTCGGCGCGGCGTCGGCGGCCGGCGTCACCGCGCTGCTGGCCGCCACTCTCGGCTGGCGCACGGCTTTCGTGCTGCCCGGCCTCGTCTGTCTCGTGCTCGGAGCGGCGTTCCTCGCGCTCGTTCCCGGCGACGGGGCGCCGCATGCGAGCCGCTCGGGCAAGGCGGAGCTCATTCCCGTCGGCCGGCCCATGGCGCTTCTCACTGTCTTCGCCATCGCGATCATCGCCGGCGGCATGACCTTCAACATCACGACCATCTCCTTGCCGAAGGTTCTCGACGAGCGGCTCGGGCTGGACCTGCCGCTGGCACTGACCGGCTCGCTGGCGACCCTCGTCTTCGTCTTCGGGGCTGGCGCGCAATGGCTGATGGGCCGGCTCGTCGACCGCTATACGCTGCCGGCCCTGTTCGTCGGCCTCGCCCTTCTGCAGCCGCTCGGCCTCGCGCTGGCAGCAACGGCCCAGGGGATTACGCTACTGCTCGGCCTCGTCCTGACGATGACCGCTATCTACGGGCAGGTCGTCGTGAACGATGCGATGGTCGCGCGCTACGTGCCGGCGCAGCACCGCGCCAAGGCATTCAGCGTGCGCTATTTTCTCGGCTTCACCGTGAGCGGCTTCGTGGTGCCCATGCTGGCGGTTCTGTATGCGCGGGGCGGCTTCGGGCTGGTCCTGGGCGGAGCTGCAGTGTTCGGCCTGATCGTCTGGCTCGCTTCGCTGGCGTTTTATTTCCTCGCTCAAGGCTCCGCGTCGGAAAAGGCCGCTCCGGCTGAATAGCCCGCGTTCTCCGGCGCGCTTGCCATTGCCGATTTGGCCGGGTTTTTCGCATGCCGCGAAGCCCGGCGCAGGCGCTCGGCACACCCTGCCAGATCGGTCGGTCCGGCGCGCGAGGCCGGCTTCTTGACGTGGATAAGCGGCGCCGGTTTACCGCTTGTTAACCATGCGCTCGATACACCGAAGCAACCGAAAATTTACCAAGATGACCGGCGTGTTAACCCAATCCCGACCCATTCGTCTCAAGGGCCGCAGCTTCCTCGCGCTGGCCCTGACACCCGAGCTTCCCTTCGAGGATTGGCTGGTCCGGCTCGATGATCTGGCCTCGCGCTCGACCGGTTTCTTCATGCGCCGGCCCGTGGTTCTCGATATCAGCGGGCTCGACATCGACCGGCCCCAGCTGCGCGACCTGATCGACAGGCTCGGCGCCCGCAATGTGCGGATCATGGGCATCGAGGGCGCACGTCCCTCGCTGCTCGGAACGGATCTGCCACCGGCGATGACGGATGGCCGCCCGACCTCGGATATCGAAGCGCCGGTGGTCGAAGAGGGCGGCAAACCGCAGGCGCCCGAGAGCGTGGCCCCGCCGGCCGTGGCCGTGCCGCAGGCGTCGCCGTCCCTGGTCGTCACCCAACCCGTCCGTTCGGGGCAGTCGGTGATCTTCGCCGAAGGCGACGTGACGATCGTCGGCTCGGTCGCCTCCGGGGCGGAGGTCATCGCCGGCGGCTCGATCCATGTCTATGGCACGCTGCGCGGCCGGGCCATGGCCGGGACGATCGGCAATGCGGCGGCGCGCATCTTCTGCCGGAAGCTCGAGGCCGAGCTCGTCGCCATCGACGGCTACTACAAGACGGCCGAGGACCTGGAGCCGGAGCTGCGCGGGAAGGCCGTCCAGTTCTGGCTGGAAGGCGACAGTTTCAAGGTCGGATCACTCGCCTGAGCTGAGGGCGCGTCCACACAAACAGGAGAGGTCTATGGGCAAGGTCATCGTGGTCACATCGGGCAAGGGCGGCGTCGGCAAGACGACCTCCTCGGCCGCACTGGGTGCGGCCCTCGCACGCAACGGCGAGAAGGTCGTGGTGGTCGATTTCGACGTCGGCCTGCGCAATCTCGATCTCGTCATGGGAGCCGAAAGGCGGGTCGTCTACGACATCGTCAACGTCATTCAGGGCGAAGCCAAGCTCACGCAGGCGCTGATCCGCGACAAGCGGCTCGAGTCGCTCTATCTGCTGCCGGCCTCGCAGACGCGCGACAAGGACAACCTGACGGCTCAGGGAGTCGAGGCGGTCATCGGCGCACTGAAAACGTCGTTCGACTGGGTGATCTGCGACAGCCCGGCCGGGATCGAGCGCGGCGCGACGCTGGCGATGCGCCATGCCGACATCGCGATCGTCGTGACCAACCCGGAAGTCTCCTCGGTCCGCGATTCCGACCGCATCATCGGCCTGCTCGATTCCAAGACGCTGAAGGCCGAGAGCGGCGAGCGGATGGAGAAGCACCTCCTTCTCACCCGCTACGATCCGGCCCGGGCCGAGCGCGGCGACATGCTCAAGGTGGACGACGTCCTCGAAATCCTGTCGATCCCGCTCCTCGGCATCGTCCCCGAGAGCATGGACGTGCTGCGCGCCTCCAATGTCGGCTCGCCGGTCACGCTGGCGGACGAGCGCAGCGCGCCGGCGGTCGCCTATTTCGATGCCGCGCGCCGGCTCAAGGGCGAGACCTTGCCGATCACCATTCCCGGCGAGAAGCGCAGCTTCTTCGGCAAGATCTTCGGAAGGAAGGCGGCATGAACCTGCTTCGTCTTTTCTCCCGCTCCCAGTCGGCTCCCGCGGCGCGCGAGCGGCTGCAGGTCCTGCTCGCCCATGAGCGGGCCGCCGTCGGCGACTCCGATCTCGTCACGAAGCTCCGAGACGAAATCCTCCGCGCGATCTCGAAGCACATGCAGGTCGACGACGAGAAGGTCAGCGTCCGCATGGAACGCGGCGCCAAGGTCTCGACGCTGGCCGTCGATATCGAAATCCCATTCGACTCGGGTAAGAAGGCGGCCTGACGGCCGCCTTCTTACATTCGATTCGCCTGCGGATTGGCGGTCTCAGCGATTTCGGCTTCCTCCGCGGTTCAGCAGCCAGATCAGGTAGGGGCCGCCGATCAGCGCGGCGAACAGCCCGACGGGCACCTGATAGGGAAAAGCGACGAGACGCGCGAGCCAATCCGCGATGATCATCACGCCGCAGCCGATCAGGGCGGAGGCGAGAAGCTGGTCGCGGCTGCGTGCGAAGCCGGCGAGGCGGGCGAGATGCGGGGCGATGAGCCCGATCAGGCTCAAGGGACCGACCAGAAGCGAGGCCACCGCCGTCATCAGCGCTGCCAGCGCTGCGAGGCCGAGGCGGCTGCGCTCCACCGCGAGGCCGAGGCTGCGGCTGGTGGCATCCCCGAGCGGCAGCAGATCGAGCCAGCGCATCGCGAGCATCAGAGGGGCGATCAGCAGAACGCATGCGATAAGCCCGGTCCAGGCCTCGATCTCGCCGGCGCGGTTGGTCGAGCCTGAAAGCCAGACCAGCAGCATGTAGGCGCGCAGATCGCCCTGGGCGAGCGCGGTCGAAACGACCGCCATGCAGAGCGCGCCCATGGCGATGCCGGCAAGCAGCAGGCGCTGCGGCCCGATGCCCCGGCGGGCGGCGAGCAGCAGCATGACGAGGAGCGCCGCGAGCGAGCCGCCCGCGATGCCTGCCAGCATCGCGAAAGGGCTTGCCGGCAGGAATGCGAGCGCGAGCAGCAATCCGACGCCGCCAGCGGCGCTGACACCCAGCACCTCGGGACCGGCGAGAGGGTTGGCGGTGAGGCGTTGCATCAGGCAGCCGGCAGCGCCGAGCAGAACGCCAGCCGATCCGGCCGCGGCAAGGCGCGGACCGCGGAACGGCAGCAGATCCCAGAACAGAGAACCCGTCGCCAACTCCCATCCCTGTGGTCCGCGCCCGAGCACGAGACCGAGCGCCGCGACGAGTGCCATGATCGCGGCGAGCGGAACGAGCGCCCGGAGCGAGCGTGCCGTCCGGTCCAGGCGCCAAACGGGATCGGTCGCCTGCGGCGGCAAGGTGGGCGGGACCCTGCGCATCAGCCACAGCAGCAACGGCCCGCCGAACAGGGCGGTGGCGGCACCGGTCGGCGCGAGATCGTTGAAGCCGGAGCCGAGCAATTGCACCGTGCTGTCGGTGACCGAGAGCAGCAAGGCCCCGAGCGCTGGTGCCGCCAGCAGCAGCTGGCGCGGCGTGCGGGCGCCGAGTTCGCGCGCCAGAGCCGGCGCGGCGAGGCCGACAAAGCCGATCACACCGACCTCGGCGGTGACGCTTGCTGCCAGCCAGACGGCGATGCCGAGAATCGCGAAGCGTGTCGCGTGAAGGGCGAGGCCGAGGCTGCGGGCCATGTCCTCGTCGAGACCCAAAAGGGCGAGAGGCCGCAGCAGCAGTGCGGCGGCGAGGACGCTCAGCACCAGATGTGGGCCGAGCGCGATGGCTGCGTCCCAGCTCTGCTGGTTGAGCGAGCCCGCGCCCCAGATGAACAGCGACAGCACATATTCGCCCTTGGCGAGGATGACGGTCGCACTCGCTGCCGCCGCGACGAGCGAGACGACCATGCCGGACAGGACGACCGTCATCGGATCGAGTCGCCGCCGCCAGCTCAGGCCGAGGACGAGAGCAACCGCGGCGATGGCGCCGGCAAGCGCGACGCCTTCGCGCGAAAAGGCCATCAGGGTGGGCGCATAGGCCGTGGCGACGGTCAATGCGAGCTGTGCGCCGGAGGCGATGCCGAGTGTCGAGGCGTCGGCGATCGGATTGCGCAGCACACGCTGCAGCAGCATGCCGGAGAGCCCGAGCGCCGCGCCGCAGATCAGGGCGGTTGCGGCGCGCGGCACGAGGCTATGCCAAAGCAGGATCGATTCGAGGGTCCGGGCGAGCTCAGGCGATGCCGGCAACGACGGGCGCGTCACGACCACCGCCAGGAAAAGGGCTGCGGCCGTCAGCGCCGCCAGAAGCCAGGCGCCGAGGTGTCGATCGGGTTGAAGGCGCATGTGACGGACCGCTTCAGCCACGGGCCGTCTCTGCCGCGAGCAAGGCGTCGGTCAGCAATCGCGCGAAACGCCGCGCCGCCGGCAGACCGCCATAGGGATTGATCGAGCCGAGCTGCAGGAGACGGCCTTCGCGCAGGTTCGGCAAGGCGTTCCAGAAGGCGCTGGCTGCGAGGGTCTGCATGGCGCCGGGCGGCACCGGCGGGATCAGAGCGATGTAGGCTTCCGGAACACGAACGAGCGCTTCAAGCCCGATCGGGGCCATGGCCGAATAATTCGTCTGCTCGGTCCAGGCATTGGCGAGGCCGAGCCGCTTCAGCACCTCGCCGAACATGCTGTCATCGCCGAAAACACGGAAATGCCGGGCATCGCCGAGATTGACCGGGATCACCGGACGCGCGCCCAGAGGCTTCAGCCTTTCGCGCAGGCCCGCGAATTCAGCCTCGGTCTCGGCGATGTAGCGCTCGGCCGTGGTCGCGATGCCGAGGCGCCCGCCGACGCTGCGGGTCATCGCGACCACCGGCTCATAGGGCGGGCGGTGCGGCGCGTAGATCGAGAAGCTTTCGACCGGAGCGATCCGGCGCAGTAGCGGCTCGGAGGCGGCGTAGAAGCTCGATGAGAAGATCAGCTCCGGCCGTGACAGCAAGAGCAGCTCGAAATTGATCGTGCCGCGCAAGCCGAGATCGTTGACACCTGTGGGAACGGCGGGTTCTACCGCGACTTCTCGGAATTGGCGCAGTTCCGGTGCCGCGATCGGCGGCACTCCCAGCGCAAGCAAGGTCTCCAGCACTGACCAGTCGACGGTCGCAACGCGCAGTTGCGCTGCCACGGCTGGCAGCGGGAGGCCGGTGGCGGCGAGGAGCGCCAATGCGCCGCGTCGTGTCGGGGATGACGGGATGCCGATCATGCGCTCGGGTCTAGCACAGCCCCGGCGAGGGAGCTTCTTGCCAGCATTCGTTTGCCGAGACGATGACGGGGCAAGGCGGCGAGTCGATGGATTGAGGCGATCGATCGGCCGCGGCTCGCGCAGGCACGGGTCCGGTGGCTTTCCGAGACGGAACAACTCGGCTTTCGCGATGGGCCGCGGCGGTGTAGGCCGAGGAAGCAGCGGCTGAAAACCGATGATCCTGAAGGCGCGTTCGATCATGGCGAGCAAGGCTTCCGCATTTCCGTCCGGTGATGGGTTTCTGGCGGCGAAGGCGCTTGCGATGACCGGGCCCGGCCCGCTTGCTGAAGGTCAGGGTGAGCTTTTCGAACTCGAAGGTGTCACCTTCAGCGTCCCCGGCCGGGTGCTGCTGGAGCCCCTGACATTGTCGCTGCCGAAGCGGCGCGTGATCGGGCTGATCGGCCATAATGGCTCGGGCAAATCGACACTGCTCAAGCTGCTCGCTCGCCAGCAGGCGCCTTCGGCCGGGGCGCTTCGGTTCGAAGGCAAGGCGCTCGATGCCTGGAATGGCCGGGCCTTCGCGCGCAAGGTCGCCTATCTGCCGCAGCAGACGCCGCCCTCTTCGGGGCTGCTGGTCAAGGAGTTGGTCGCGCTTGGCCGCTATCCCTGGCATGGCGCACTTGGTCGCTTCGGCGCGAAGGATCGCGAGATGGTGGCCGAGGCCATGGCGCTGACCGATGTCGCGTGTTTTGCCGATCGGCTGGTCGACACGCTCTCCGGCGGCGAGCGCCAGCGCGTCTGGCTCGCGATGCTCGTCGCGCAGGATGCCGAGTGTCTGCTCCTCGACGAGCCAACCTCGTCGCTCGACATTGGCCACCAGATCGAGGTGCTCTCGCTGGTGCACCGGCTGTCTTCCGACCGGGGACTCGGTGTCATGGTCGTGCTGCACGACGTCAATATGGCGGCGCGGTTCTGCGACGAGATCATTGCGCTGCATTCCGGCAAGATGATCGTCAGGGGGACACCTGAGGACGTCATGACCACGCAGCAGCTGGCCCGTATCTACGGCGTCGAGATGAGCGTCATCTCCCATCCACAGACGCAGCGCCCGATCGCTCTCCCAGCCTGAAAGGGGGCCCCGGGAGGTCCGGCTGCGGCGAACTGTTTAAAACAGTCCGCGGAAACTGTCCGGCAGACGCCAGGCTTCCGTGCCGGCGATATTGAGTGGCGCCACATACATCGTGCCGACCTCGTCGCCGCGCTCCGAGGGCCTGATGCCTGCAATGAAGCTTTGGCAGCAGCGCTCGATCGCATCGTCGTCCCAGTCCCGGCGCTCGAGCCGGTCGAAGCTGCGATAGAGGTTGAGCAGGTCGAGATCGCTGCGGCGCTGGTGATGGCCCTGGTCGACCTGGGCGAAGTCGAGCCCGCGCGTCAGCGATTGCCGGTGCAGGCGCTCGCCGAGATCGGCGTATTTGAGGTGGAACAGATAGGCGCCGCGAAAATGCGGCGGCTGATTGGCGTGATGGAAGCCGCCGCCCCAGCGGATGGGTTTGCGCACGATCAGCGTCTTGCACATCGGCGAGACGAAGCGGACATGGCGGCGCTGACGCAGGATCGGCCCGTCGAGCAGCGCCGCATTCTCCTCCTGCAACATCGGCGTCACGTTGAGGCCGATGCAGGTCGCGTGCTCGAAATCAGTGGCGTCGAGCCAAGCGCCGAAGCTGTCGAAGCGGCGCGGATCGTGGCTGATGAACTCGTCGCAATCGCAGTAGATCACGGTCTCGTAGAGCTCGAGCAGCGCGCTGACGAGTTTCGAGACGAAGCGCGCGCGCTCCTGATCGTCGAGCGCCGAGCGCGGATAACGGACGACGCTGACGCCCTGCAGGGTCTCGCGTATTGCCGCGTCGCTGTCGTGGTCGATGACATAGAGGTTCTCGCGGCCGATAAGACCGGAATAGTAGTCGATCCAGCGCGAGACGTAGAACGCCTCGTTGTACTGCATCGTCACCACGGCGACCTTCTTCACCTCCCATATCCTCCGGTCACATCCGGTGCGGGACGCCGTTGCGGTCGAGGAAAGCGCGCATACGGTCGTAGGAGGCGGCATAGGATTTGGCGAGCCCGTTGAGCGCCGCCTCGCGATAGACCGCGCGCCAGCCGCCTTCCGCCAGCGCCTCTTCGGGCACGACCGGGATCTTCAGCGTCTCGGCCAGTTCCTGGCTGCGCGTGTCGTAAGCGACGAGCACGCCCGGTACGCCGTGGGCGACCGCCGGCAAGACGCCATGCACGCGATAGCCGACGGCGAGGTCGACGCTTTGTGAAAAGCAATCATAGTCCTCGACGTCGAAGAAGCTGAAGAGCTTGCGCTCGTAGATCTCGCGCATTCGCGTATCGTTTGGGCCGTCCCACCAGCCGGTCCTGGCGAATTCGGCGATGGCCTTCTCCTTGGCCGCCTCGTCGCGCAGGAAGAAGGCCTTCTCCTCCTGCTCGCCATGGGACGACATGACCATCTCGCTCTGGGCATCGACCTTGAGCAGGGCGGCGCGCTGGTTGCGTAGATAGGCTTCGGGATCGATCGTGTAGCTCTTGTCGGCCTCGCGGCGCAGGCTGAAGGCGACCTTGCGGATGGCGCGCTGATCGGGCACGCGGATCTGGAGATCGCGGTTGCAGGTGCGGAAGATCGAGGGGCAGCCGACGATTTCGACATTGCCGATGCCGTTGCGCCGCAGCGTCTCAGCGCTGAAGGCGCCGCGCACGCCGATGGCAGCGCAGCGGTCCGCGACGATCTGCCAGAAACGCTTCGAACTTTCCGGCAGCTCGATCGCGCGGTTCTGGCTGGCCTGCGCGCCGACGCCGATGGCATAGACCGGCAGCTTGACCTTCTCGAGCACCTCGACGGCGCGGAACCACTCCATCTTCTCATGGATGAAGTTCGAGCCGCGCACGAAGACGAAATCGAACTCGCTCGCATAGCGCTCGATATCGGCATCGGTCGGATTCATGATCTTCATCGGCTCGATATCGACGTAGTCGAGCAGCTTCAGCGTCGAGTCGTAGACGATCATGTCGCCGATATTGAAGTAATCGGCGAGGAGCTTCTCCAGCGGCGCGCGATACCAGCGCACCTTGTCGTGGTCATAGACCTCGCCGGCCGGATAGATCACCAGCGCCCGCAATGGCCTCGTCCTGGCGATGGGGCGCAGTTGCGAACCGGGCGCGAGCGCGCCCGTCCTCGCATCGGCCACCGCGATCGCGCGCAGCCGTGTTTCGGGCAAAGCCGGCAGCGGAATGGCGATCTCGGCCACCGTCGCGTCGCCGGTGACGAGCGCGTCGGGATGGATGGTGGCGTAGTCCTGCCCATCAAGGATCAGGCGCAGCGTGGGCCAGCCGCAGCCGGGCTCGCGGACGACGAGGACGACGACCTCCTGCGTGGTGGCGCGCAGGATCTTCATGGTCGGCACGGCCTGGCTCACGGCAAATTGCTGCGCGGGCGCATTCGCGTTCATGGGGTTTCCTTCACGATGCGGACCTTGATGCGGACAAGGTCGCGCTGCGGCCCCATCTTGCAGTTGGCGACGTGCATCTTGGTCATGAACAGGTAGGGCTCATCGCCCGTCGTCTCGAAATTGCGCGAGGGCGAGGCGGGGTCGGCGATGGCGCCGTAGGAATAGCGGACGCTGTCGCCGCAATCCTTGCTCCACATCGTCGGATGGGTGAGGAGCGTCTGCAGCGGCGACCACTTCATCAGGTCCTTCGACCAGCTATAGGCGACGCGCCCGCCGGCGATGCCCTGCTTGGGATCGGGGCCGAGATGGAAGATCGCGAGCCATTGTCCGCTCGCCTCGTGGCGGGTGACCGAGCCGACGACCGTGGGGAGCACCTTGAGCGGCTGGCAGGGCTTTGCCTGCGACGTGTCCTCGCGATAGGGATCGACGGCGCGCACAGTGAAATCCTGCCCGTCGAAGGCGCGCCACGCCTTGGGATCGGTGATGTCCGTGGAGCGATAGAGGCAGGTGCCGCCCTTCTGGCCATTACCGCCGGTCGTCGCGATCAGCGCATACCAGGCGCCATCCTTCTCGACGATGTTGGAGGGGTTGAAGAAGCCGCGATGACGACCCTGATCGACATCCTGCTTGAAGGTCGGCGCGGCCACGACCGTCGGCGGATCATCGACCTTGAAGCTTGCGCCGCCGTCCTGCGAGCGCGCGGCCGTGACGACATTGTACCAGCAGGCCATGCCGGCCTTGAACCGGCAGGCGCCGGGGTGCTGGTCGGCATGGTACTCGTCATGCATCAGCGCGTAGACGTCGCGGCCATTCCTGGTCCAGGTCGCGGCGATCCAGCTCATGTCGCTGTATTGGCTGGGATCGGCGCTGTTCTTGGCCTCGAACGAGATTGTGCAGGTGGTCTTGATCCGGTCGAGGCGATTGCCGATCAGCGCGCGGTTGCGATGGTGGCTGGCGAAGGCGACGACCTCGCCCTTGTCGTCGCGGAAGGCCCGCAAGGGCGCGTCCGGGATGTGCCACTCCTGGCAACGCTCCTTCGACCAGTCGAAGACGATCTCCTCCTGCGCCCCGGGCGCAAGTTCCAGCCGGTAGCGCGGGCTTTCCGCGGCTGCGGCGAACGAGGCGGCCAACAGCGCCGCAAGCAGCGGCGCGGTGTGCCGGAAGCTGCGGGCGCTCCTCACGCCACCTTCCGCTGCGGCTCCGCAGCCACGCGGTCCACCATCTTGTTGTCGACGCGGTTCTCGACGAGGAAGTCGCGCATCTCCCTGTAGACCCGGGCATAGGCTGCGTTGAAGCGGTCGAAGCGCGCCTGATCCCAGTACTCCTCCAGCTTGAAATCCTTTCCGCCGAAGACATCGACGCTCGGGATCTTGAACGTATCCGCGAATTCGACGGTACGGCTGTCATAGGTGAAGTAGATCGAGGGCGTGCCATTGGCGAGCGCCATCAGGTTCCCGTGCAGCCGGTAGCCGAGCACGAGATCGAGCCCGCGCACCAGCCGCTCATATTCCGCGACGACGTCGGAATAGAACATGCGGCTCTGGTAGAGCCCCTCGACCTGTTCATCGAGATACCAGTTGTTCGCCCATTCGTTCTCTTGCAGCGCCGCCATGGCTTGCGCCTTCTGCTCGGGTGTGCCGAGCGCGAGCTTCTTCTCCTCGACCTCGCCTTGCGCCATCAGCGTGACCTCGAAACGATCAGCCATCGCCTTCACCAGATCGCGGTGGAAGGTGAGGTAGCGCTTGATGTCCTGCGCGTAGGTCTTCGAGACCTCGCGCCGCAGCGTGACGCCGACCTTCTTGATCTGGTCGAGTGCGGGCAGGCGGATGGCAAGGTCGGGATTGTTGTTCCGGAACGCGGTCGGGCAGCCGATGATGCGGACATTGCGGATGCCGAGATCGTTCAGCACCTCGGCCGAGTAAGCGCCGCGCACACCGAGCGAGGTGGTGGAATCGGAAATGAGCTTCAGGACGGTCTTGGTGTCCTCGCTCAGTTCCAGCTTGCCGCTGACGGGCGCCTGCGCGCCGATGCCGAAGGCGATGACCGGCAGCTTGAGCCGGCGCAGCACGTCCGCGGCCTTCGACCAGTTCATCTGCGCATGGATGTAATTCGAGCCGCGCAGGAAGACGTAGTCGTACTCGGCATTGAGCCGGTCGATCCTGGCCGCATCGACATGCGCGATCGGCAGCTCATCGAGCTTGTCGAAGTTGAGCAGTTTCAGCGAGGAATCGAAGACGAAGGCGTCGCCGATATTATGGTAGTGATTGATGTGGTTCTGCAGGTCGGCATAGCGATACCAGCGCACATTGTCGTGGTCGTAGACCTCCCCCGACGGGCTGATGACCAGGATGCGGGTCATGTGCAGGTCTCCCCTGTTATCTCGTTATGGTTTCAGGCGATCATCGCGGCGGGGTCTTGCCGCGCGGGCGCAGGCCGGCTGCGTTCGGCCAGGAGGCGGCGATAGAGATCGAGATGCGTCTGGGCGCATTCGCGATGGCTCAACGGCCGCTTGATGCCGCCGCGCAGGCGATCCCAGAGCTTGGGCTCGGTCAGCGCGCGCGTCATGCAGTCGACGAGGTCTTCCGGGCTGCCGGCGCGAAAATGCAGGCCGTCGACCTCGTCGGTGATCTTCTCGGCCATGCCGCCGAGATGGCTCGCCAGGATCGGGCGGCCGTGGAAGAACGCCTCCTGGATGACGATGGGTGAGTTCTCCCACCAGACCGAGGGCATCACCACCCAGTCGACCGAGCGCATCAGGTTCGGCATCTCGTGATTCTGGAAGGCGCCGCAGAAGCGCACACGGCGCCCCGCGCTCTCGACCAGCTTGGCGAACTTGTCCTGATAGGCTTTCGGCTGGCGCTCGAGATTGCCGCCATAGACAAGCAGGATCGCGTCGTCGTCCCAGAGGGAATCGGGGATGCGCGTCACCGCATCAATCAGCACATCGGCGCCCTTATAGGGCGTGAGCTGGCCGAAATAGGCGAAACGGGAGCGCCGCGTCTTGCCCTCGGGCAGTGGGCGCGGCGGCGCCACGCTGGCGACGTCGATACCGTTCTCGATCACCGAGAAGCGCTCCTCGCTGAGCCCCCAGTCGACATAGCGGTCGGCGAGGAAGCGGCTCGGCGAGACGAAATGGTCGGCCAGGCCCAGCATGCCCTTGATGAAGGTCTCGCGCGCCAGGAAGCGCGCCGGCGAGATGTCCGGGAAGCAGGCGTTGCAATCCGTTGGCGAGGCCCGGTAACAAAGCTTGAAGGCGCCGGTCTTCACCATCTGGCCGTGGTGATGGCAGATGCTGAGATATTCGTGGAAGGTCACGACGATCAGCGCATCCGGCAGAGCGTCGCGCACCGCGAACAGGCATTCCAGCCCGAGCCCGATGAAATGGTGGAAATGCACCACGTCCGGCTTCAGGTCATGAAGAACGCGCACGAAGTCGCGCTCGATCTCTTCCGTCGCACGGTTGGAGATGAGGAAGTGGTCGTAATCCTCGGCATAGTAGAGCAGCTCGCCGCCGCGCTGGCGCAGGCTCATCAGCGCCGTGCCGGCATGGCGCGGGGTCGGGGCACCGACGCGGGCGAGGTAATGGGAATCGACACCCTCGCCGGTCTGCAACCCCTTGTGCAGGTTGTAGGACGCCATCTCCGCCCCGCCCAAAGAGAGCGAGGGATGGCCGTGCGATACCACGAGAACCCGCATCCTCAGCCTTTCATGTTGGAGATGGCGAGCGCCCAGCGCCGGTCGAAGCTGGTCCGGTCGGCGAGTTGCGCGAGCGCGCCGGCATGCGGCGCCGCCATCTCGCCGTCATCGACCGCATAGACCTCGACGTCGGGAACCCAGAGCGAGGGCGAGCCCGCCATCCTGAGCTTGAGGCAGAGATCGAGACCCTTCTCCGCCGTCGTGAAATAGTTGCGCGCGAAGCCGCCGACCTCGATGAAGGCAGCGCGCGAGAGCACACAGCATTCGCTCGCACCGGCTGCGACCTCCATGGGGCCGAGATTGCCGACCGCCTCAAGCGGATAGCCGACGAAACGGTTGGCGATGCGCCGGCTCGTTCCTTCGCCCTCCAGCCAGGCGCCAGCCCAGCGGATCGAATCGTCCTCGAACAGCAGCGTCGGGCTCGCGACGCATTGGCCGCCGCGGGCGCGGTAGGCCCGTTCGAGACGACCGAGCCAGCCAGGCATGCGGATCTGCGCTGCGCCCGAGAGCAGCGCGACCGTCTGGAAGCGGCAGGCGCGAACGCCCGCCTCCAGTGCGTCACAGGTATCTTCGACGCCCTCGACGGCGACGAGGCGCACCGAGAGACCATAGAAGCGCCCGAGCCGCCGCGCCTCGGCGCCAACGCGGTCGAAGCTCTCGGACGGAGCAGCAAGCACGATCGGCAGCGGCCTGACCTCGGGGTCCATCGCCATCAGCGCAAACAACGCCGAAATCTCGCGGTGGCGGTGGTCGAAGCCGATGACGAGGCCGAGCGGCGCCTCGGGGTCGAAGGGGCCGACATCGAGCGTTTCGACGGCGCGGGGCGGGGCGATTTCGGCTGCTTGCAGCGCCGGCGCAATCTGGCGCTCGACGACGGCGTTCGCGGTCGAGGAGCGCGGGTCGAGCAGCCCGAGGATGCGCTCCAATGCGCGGCGCGCCTGGGCGCGGCTGGGTTCGAGCGGCAGGAAGGCCGGGCCGGTGCCTTGCACCTCGAAGGCGAGATGCAGCGGCTGGCTCGGCTCCGGAACGAGCTTCGGCGCGAAGACGATGAAGCCGTGGCTGTTGCGCCGCGAAGCCAGAGCTGGCCCGAAGCGCGGATCTTCCATGAAGGCGGTGGTGACGTCCGGGCGCTGCACGCGCGTCCAGATTCGGTCGACGGCGCAGGACTGGCTGCCGCTGCGCAGTGTGACCGCATCGACCCGGCGCTCCGGATCGAACAGCCAGCCGATGATCAGCACGCCGGTATCCTCGACGATCGTCACGGCATCGATGCCGGCGCGCACCGGTTCTTCAAGCAGACAGACGGTGTCTCTGCCGTCGAAGCGTTGGGAGGCGCGCCGCAGCTTGTCGGTGGTGGCCTGCGGAGCGGTACCGCGCTGGAGCCCGTCGCGCAGATGGCCGGGAACAGTGATCGGTTCGAGCAGGACATAGCGCTCATAGACTTCGAGCGCGCGCCAGCCGTCGCTTCCACGGAAATAGAGCCGCTCGATCTCGCCGGGTTGCTGGGCCTGGCAATCCTCGAGCAGGCCGAAGAAGCCGCGGGCGCCTTCGCCGAGATCATCCCGCTCCAGGGTTCCAGCTTCGAGATTGGCGGGGGAGAGGCCGCCATGGGCGATCAGCAGCTTGATCCGCCCGGCTGCGAAATGGGAGGTCCAGCCCTGCAGGAAGATGCCGTCGCCATCGAGCGAACCCATCACCTCAACGAAGCCGCCGGGCCGTGCGACGGTCTGCAGGAGCATCGCGACCGCGCGCAGGCGGCGCGGATTGGGGGCGCCAGTCAACAGCACTTCGAGCAGCCCGTCGACAACGCTCGGGAAGGCCTGTCCGGCGTCGTCGGCGAGTTCGGACAGGAAAACCTGAAGCGGCTGCGGCTTCGGTGCCAGGATCAGACGCAGCGGCCGGCCGGGGCGGCCGATCAAGAGCGCGCCGGTGCCGCTGTTGTCGACGTTGGGCGCTGGCGCCAGACAAAGAAAGCCGGTGGCCGCCGAAGGCTCGGCCCCGGGCCGGCGCCAGCTCAGCACCATGGTCTGCGCGCGGTTGCGCGGATTGCCGTCGACTGCGACCGGGACCTTGGCCGGAATGGCGTCGCAGGTGCTGCGGACGAGGATGGCGTTCTCGCCGAGCGGCGTCCAGGCGACGGTCGGCGCCGGGGCGACCGCCGTCCTCTCGGGAACGATGACCTCGCTCATCGCCTCAGCCTCCCCAGAGCGTCACGGCGAGGGTGACGAAGGACATCACGGCAGCGAGCAACGAGAGGAAGCCGAGGATGACCGTGACCTGCCGCAGCGGGGCGCGCGCCTCCTTGCGGATCGCATCAAGCCGCTCGTCGAAGCCGCGCAAGGTGCCATCGAAGCGCAACTGGAAGACGTCGAGCTCGCCAAGGCGGCGGACGATCTCGCTCTGGCTTTCGGTCTCGGCCTTGGTGGCTTCGGCGAGCGCGTGGTTCTCTTCCAGGCGCGCGGCGATGCGGTCGAGCTTTTCGTTCAGCTCCTTCTGGGCAAGCTGGCCGCGCCGGTTGAGCGCGATCAGCAATTCGACCTTGTCGAAGAAGCGGGCGAGCGGCACGGCGATTGCGGCTTCCGCCGCGAGCTCGTCCGCTGCCGGCAGGCGCAGCTCCAGCTCGGCGCCAGTTGCCGGCGAAACACCAACGACGGTGAGACGGTTGCGGGCCGCGACCAGCGCCTCGTCGAGCTCCATCGAGAAGGCATGCTTGCCGTCGCCGATGCCGTTGCGGCGCAGGTCGATGCGACTCTGATCGGCCTTGATCTCGCTGGCGAGTTGGCCGTCGCAATAGAGCTTCACCGTGATGGCCTCGTCGGGCCGGGCCTCGTCCCAGATCCAGCCATGCAGGCGGCTGCCGTCAAGGGCGTCGATCCGCCCGTTCAGCTTCGCCGGATTGACGTTCGGCAGGCGGACTTCGTTGTCCTGTCGGGGAGCTGTCGTCATGCGGCCTCCGCAAGCTTAAGGCTATCGAAGAGGGTGAGGTGACGGCCGGCGCATTCGGCGAGCAATGGCTGCTCGGCAATGCCGTCGACGAGGCGCTGCCAGAGCCCATACTCGTCCATCGCCCGGCGTATCGTGCGGGCGAGCGCGGCCGGGTCGCCCGGCCGGACATGGAGCCCATCGACGTCGTCGCGGACCATCTCGGCCATGCCGCCGATATTGCTGACGATCAGCGGCCGGCGATGCTGGAACGCCTCCTGGATGACGAGGGGCGCATTCTCCCACCAGATCGAGGGCATCACGACCCAATCGACCTCGGCCATCAGTGCCGGCACCTCCTCACGGGCGTAGGCGCCGCAATGGGTGACGACACCCGCGGTGCCGGCGAGGGCAGCATCGAGGGCGGTGGTGAAAGCCTCGCTCTGGAACGGGGCGCCGCCATGGATGCGCAGCGAGAACTCCCGTTCTCCGGCCGTGCGCAGCAGCTGCGCCGCCTGGAGCAATGGGAGAACACCTTTCCAGGGATTGAGATTGCCGAAATAGCCGAAGCTCGCGCGGCGCCCGTCGCCTTGCCTGTGCGGGGCCGGCTCCTGGCTTGGGCGGGCGTTGGCGATGACCTCGATCTTCTCGGCCGGCAGCCCCCAGTCGACATAGCGCTGGCGCAGGAAGCGGCTCGGCGCGACGAAGCGGTCGACGGCGGCGAGATGCGTCTTGATGAAGCGCTCGCGCAGCAGGAAGCGGTCGGAGCCGATCTCCGGGAAGCAGCCATGGCAGGCGGCAGGCGAGGCGCCCGAGCAGCGTTGCCGGTCACCGGGCCTGACCATCAGCCCGTCATGGTGGCAGATCGGGTAGTAGTCATGCAGCGTCATCACGATCGCGGCTTCCGGCAGGAGCCTGCGCGCCAGCGTCAGGAACTCCGCACCGATCAGCATGAGATGGTGGACATGGATCACATCCGGCCGGAACTCGCCGAGCAGGGTCCCGAGATCCTGCAGCGTGCCGTAATGGTCGATCTGGCTCATGTGGAAGCGGTCGTAATGAGCGCTCCAGAGGACCACGTCGTCGCCGACGGATTGCAGCGCCGTGCCGGGATGCGGCTGGCGATGGATCGCGTTGGTCGCGCCGAGGAACAGCACCTCGCAACCCTGCTCGCGATAGGCGCCAGCAAGATCATGCGCGAAGATCTCGGTGCCGCCCGGATGCAGAGCGGGATGATTGTGCGCGACGACGAGGATGCGACGGGTCATCGGCGGTTACCCGGCTTCGTCGCGATCAGCACGTCCTGATAATGCGCTGCGCTGATGCCGCGCCAATGGCCCGGGCGCAGTGGCTCGACTGCCAGACCAGCCTGTGCGGCCTGCTCCAAGAGGAAGCCCTGATCGATGCCAGCGGCGGCGAGCGGCGCTTCGTCGATGGCGTACCAGCCCGGACCGTCCTGCCAGCGCTTGAACGACAGGCGCTCCTGGCCCGTGGCGGCGCCGTCGATCGCAAAGGCGGTCAGGAAGAGACGGCCGCCCGGCGCCAGAAGCCGCGAGGCCTCCTGCAGATAGACGACGAGCTCGTCCGGCGGCAGATGCGTGGCGACGGAGATCATCGTCACAAAATCGAAGCTGCCATTGGCGAAGCCGAAGCGGACCTCGGCGCCGGGCAGCGAACCCTGCGGATTGTAAAGCGGGTGGGCGATGTCGAGCCGCTGGAAGCGGAAGCGCGGATAGGCCGGGGTGATCGTCTGGGCGCACCAGAGGATACCCTCCATCACCGGGTCGACGCCGTCATAGCTGCCGCGTTCGGTGTCCAGATACTGCGTCAGCGGGATGGCCATGCGGCCGATGCCGCAGCCGATGTCGAAGACGCGCTCATGCGGCTTCAGACCACCGATCCGGATGAAGTGCCCGAGGAACTCGGCGCCGATCGCGCGGTAATCGCCATCGCCGACGAAGATCGAGTCGGGCGGCGGGTGGGGCATGAACCGGTTGGTTTGCAGCGAAGCCATCAGCCAATCGAGCTGTGGTCCGATGGGGTTGTTCTCGGGCGCCGGTTCGGGCGCGATCGGTCTCAGGGCCGTGATAGCCGTCATGCCGCGGTCGCTCTCCTGAAGCTGAAGCGGGGAACAAGGTTGGGTTCGCTCGGCGCTGGCTCGCGCAGTGCAGGTTCCGCCGCAGAGGTCTCGAAGGCCTGCATGAGCGCGTCGATCTGCGCGTCCCAGCGCCGGGTCTGGAGCCAGGCATTGTGCTGGGAGGCGGCGCCGCGCGTGTAGTCGACGCTTTTGGAGATCGACTGGCGCTCGAGGTGATAGAGCGCGGTATCCGGCGCGTAGAGGATGCCGTATCCGGCGCGGCGAATCTTGAGGCAGAGGTCGCTGTCCTCGTAATCGCCGATGACATAGCTTTCGTCGAAGCCGCCGAGCTCGTCGAAGAGTTCGCGCGCGATGACGATGCAGGCGCCGGTGACGCCCGGAACCGGGCGCTCGATATTGGCCGGCGCATAGCTGCTCGGCATGCCCTTGAAGTAATGATGGTTGAGCCAGGTGCCTTTGCTGTCGCGCTTGAAGTAAAGCCCGGCGTGCTGCAGCGAGCCGTCATCGTAGAGCAGCTTCGGCCCGACTGCTCCGACGCGGCGGCGGCGGTCGAGTTTGGCGATCAGTGCCGCCAGCCAGCCGTTTCTGCTGGGGATCACGTCGGAATTGACGAGCGCGAGAGCCTCGCCGCGCGCGTGGCGGGCGCCGGCATTGCAGGCGGCAGAAAAGCCGCCATTGCGCCGCATCGCGACGAGGCGCATCGGCAGGCCGTAAGCAAGGTAGAGCCCGCCGAGGAGATGCGCGACCTCCGCCTCGTGCTCGGGCGAGTCGAGCACATAGATCAGCTCGGCATTCTCGACGAACCAGGGATCGCCGGCGAAGGCTGCGACCTGCACGCGCAGGAAATCGTAGACGCGATAAAGCGGGATCACCACGGAAGCCTTCGGCCGACCCCAGGGCTGTCCGAATTCCCTAATCGTCGGTTCCGGACGGCTTTCGCTCAATTCGTCCTGGCAGGCAGCGAGGATCGGCGCGAGCGTCTCTTCCAGCATCGTGGCCGTCAGATATTGCGGCGGGATCGCCGCGAGGGCCCGGGCGCGAATCGTGGCCGCGTCGGCCGGCTGGACCGCCGGGCGCAGCGTCAGCGTCGTCCCGGACTTCAGCTTGATCTCGCAGCGGGGCTGCAGCACCGGCGCTCCCGCGGCGTAGTCGGAGGCGAAGGCGGCGAAGCCCGTTGCCGTGCGCGTTTCGCCTTCCGCACCCGTCGGTAGTCTCACGGGGAAGCGCTGGAGGCGGGAGAGCATGGCGATCGGCTCTCCGGCGCCGCGATGCAGCAGCACCTCCTGCAGGAGATCGTCGGGATCGCGCAGCCAGCCGCCGATCAGCAGGCCGGCACGGTTGCAGACCGCGAGGTCGAGCTCGGCCGCGGGCAGGTCGTCGTTACGGCGGACATGCTGCACCGCGAGCGGAACGCGCCGCTGCATTTCGACGGCCAGCAGCCGCCCCTGCTCGGACAGGGCTGCCAGCTGTTCGACGACCCAGTTGCGCAGGCCGTCGCGGCTCGCGGCCTTGCCCGCCCACCAGCGGCCGAGCGAGGGCGCCGCCTGACGGCCCGGCAGCGCGCGGACGATCAGGGTGCGCTCGCTCTGCAGGATCAGCAATCCGCCGCCACGAACGGGCGGCTCTTCCAGCACAAGGTGCAGCTCGCGCTTGCCGCTGCGATCGGCGGCGCCGATGCGCGACTTCACATCCAGGCGGGTGAGGCCGGCACCGTCGAGGCGAGACGCCGTGCGCAACGCGCCGAAATCTGCGGGCACGAAGGTCTCGAACAGCCATTGGCCCGCGACCAGCGCCGCGGTGGGCTGCATCGCGGCCGGCTTGGCGAACAAGGTCAGCAGAAGCTGGCGCAGAAAGGACAGGTAGTTGGGAATCGCGGAAAGGCCGAACAGCGGCGGCCAGGCACGCACCAGCGCATTGGCCAGCGTCACGCGGGCTTGCGGCGTGAGATCCTTCAGAATCTCTGCGGGATCGGCGAGGCCATGGACGAGTGCAGGGTCGAAAGAAGCAGTCACGTCGCCCTGGGGCCCCTGATCGGAAAGCGTCGCGACGATGCTGTCATGGCCTGAGGCGCGGAAGGCGATGGCAAGCCGTTCGCGTCCGTCACGCAGGCCGAGCGAAATCGATGCGGCCGCGAGGCGCCTGCCTCCTCCCGTCAGGGCGATCGACGGCTTGCCGAAGGGGGAAGCCTCGAGTGTCCAGCAGAGCAGGAATACCGATCCGCCGAGGCGATGGAGTTCGAGCTGGGCCGGGGGTGTCACCGCAACAGGGGCGGGCGCAAGTGAAAGCATGAAGGCGTTCCTGCGGCACTGGGGAGCCTGGAGTGCCCCGTGAAGGGCGCTCCAGGACGGTGTTGGGCTGTTGTCGACCCSCCCSAACAWGGCCGGGCGGGTCGACGCGTCAGGTCGATCAGGCGACCGAGAAGTAGGAGTGCGGATCGGCCTGCACGTCCTCGGCGTGCACGCCGACGAGGGTCAGCGTGTCGCCATTGCCGAGATCGATGACGGTGTTGCCGCCGACCGTGGTCGCGCGCGCCGCCACGTCCTCGGCCGAAGCCACGCCGGTGCCATTGATGTCGTGCGCGATCTGCAGCATGTCCGACCCGGCCTCGAAATCGAGGACGACGTCGTTGCCGCCGCCGCCGGCGAAGACGAAGACGTCGCTGCCGGCGCCGCCGTGCAGAACGTCGTTGCCGGCGCCGCCGAAGAGCATGTCGTCACCAGCGCCGCCTTGCAGGACGTCGTTGCCGTCGCCACCGTAGAGGATGTCGGCGCCATCGCCGCCCTGCAGGACGTCGTTGCCGTCGCCACCCTGCAGGATGTCGTTGCCCGGCCCGCCTTGCAGCAGGTCGTTGCCCTCGCCGCCGATCAGCACATCGTCGCCGGCATTGCCGCGCAGGATGTCGTCGCCGGCGCCGCCAAGCAGCGTATCGTTACCCTCGCCGCCGAACAGGGCGTCGTTGCCCGCATCGCCGGAGAGGATGTCGTCACCGAGCCCGCCGAAGAGGATGTCGTTGCCCTCGCCGCCGAACAGGGCATCGTTGCCGCCATCGCCATAAAGCAGGTCGTTGCCTTCCTCGCCGAAGAGCGAGTCCACGCCGTCGCCGCCATGAACGATGTCATGGCCGGCTCCGGCGAGGATGACGTCGTTGAACCGACTCCCAATCAAAAAATCGTCGAATGCACTTCCTTCGATCGTCGCCATACGGCACCTCCATAGCGATCTGATGATCCCGGTCGTTCGGCGGGGGCGCCGCGGAACTAAAAGTCCAGGAACGGTTCCGACAGCTCCGCATAGGTTATGCTGTCGCTCGACGACCTAAGAATTACTCAATGTGTGCGTTGCAGCAAGGATTTTGTTGTGACGATTTTGCGATGCGTCACAGTTTAGTCTTTAATTTACGGAGATAATTCTTTCGAAGATACCGTAAATATACTTCCAAATTCGAAATACGCGCCGATCGGCTGCATGGCGGCGGCAGGCCGCGCCGGTCAGTCCTCGCGAAAGGCGCGATTGAAGCTGTCGGTGAACGGCGAGACCAGATAGTCGATCGCCCGGCGTGCACCATTGACGATCATGACTTCCGCATTCATGCCGGCGTGCAGCGTAACCTTATAGTCGCGCAGGCTTTCCTGATCGATTTCGGCGCGCACGATGAAGTAGGCCGCGCCGGTCTTCTCATCGACGAGCTGATCCGGAGCGACATAGGTCACCTTCGCTTGTATCGGCGGCAGCAGACGGGAATTGAAGGCGGTGAGGCGCACGCGGGTATTGGCGCCGACGCGGACCGCATCGATGTCGCGCGGATCGACCTTCGCTTCCACGATCAGCGGTTCGCGCTCCGGCACGATGTCGAGGATCGCCTCGCCGGCGGCGATCACGCTGCCGGCGGTGCGCATGCGGATATTGGCGACGATGCCCTCCTGCGGGGAGGTCACGATCAGGCGGCGCAGCACATCCTCGGCCTGCACGATGCGTTCGGTGACCTCGGAGAGCATGAGCTGGGATTCCTGGATCTCCCTTGCGATGTCGTTCTGCCGTTCGAGGCTGATCGAGAGGATTTCCAGATTGGCCCCGGCCACCGCCTGCTCCGCCTTGGCCTTGCGCGCGGCGAACTCGCCCGCCCGGCCGACGAGTTCGCTCTGCTTGGTCTGCAGTTCGACGAGCTGGCTGCGCTTGGCGTAGCGCTTTTCATAGAGGTCGGCCATGATCCGGACCTCTTCGTCGATGAGCGAGCGCTGCTGAATGGTGGCGTCGATCTGGGCCTTCAGCGCATCGGCCTCGGCCTGATGCTGTTCGATGACGCGCTGCTGGATTTGGATCTTGCCATCCTGAACCTGGCTGCGTGACTTGAAGAAGGTCTGCTCGGCCCGCAGCACCTCGCGTGCGATCGGCGTTTCCATGCGCGCGATATCGGCAGGGAAAGCGATGCCGGTTGCGTTCGTCTGTTCGGCGCGCAGGCGGGCGAGCTTTGCTTCCAGTCCGATGCGCTTGGCCTGCAATTGCTGCAATTCGGCGCGGGCCCGGGCGTCTTCGAGCCGCAGCAGCGGTTCGTCCTTGGCGACCCGCTCACCTTCCGCCTTCAGCAGGGTCTTCAGGATGCCGCCCTCGAGATGGCTGACGGTCTTGCGCTTGCTGTCGACCGCGACGACGCCACTCGCGACGGCGGCATTGTCGAGCCGGGCGGTGACGGCCCAGGCGCCGAAACCGCCGAAGCCGACGCCGATCGCGGCCACGCCGGCGAGGACCAAGCTGCGCAGGCTCGGGACACGCTCGTCCTGCGGATCCGCATCGATCTGCACGGCCAGGGACTGTTCAGGGCGCTTGATCAAGGAACGTCCTGTCATGCCTTCACCTCACGGATCGGGGTCGGTGGGGCGGGTGCGTTGGCGGCTGGCTCCATTTCGATGCGACCGCTTGGCGTGATCATGCCGGCGATGGCGGCGCGCGGGCCGAATTGCTGCACGCGGCCCTCGCGCAGAACGAGGAGCTTGTCGACGACCTGCATCACCGAGGGGCGATGGGCGATGAGCACGACGATCGCGCCGCCTTCGCGCGCCGCGGCGATCGCGCGGATCAGGCTCTGCTCGCCTTCGGCGTCGAGATTGGCGTTGGGCTCGTCGAGCACGATCAGCCGCGGCGAGCCGTAGAGCGCCCGCGCCAGGCCGATGCGCTGGCGCTGGCCCCCCGAGAGCGTGAAGCCGGTATCGGCGACATTGGTGTCGTAGCCGAGCGGCAGGCGGCCGATCAGCTCGTGAACCCCGGCGATGCGCGCGGCTTCCAGGATGGCGTGGGGATCGGGCTCGCGCATGCGGGCGATGTTTTCGGCGATCGTGCCGTTCAGCAGCGAAACCGATTGCGGGAGATAGCCGACCATCGCGCCGAAGGAGCCGCGTTCCCACAGGAAGGTGCTGTGTCCATCGAGATAGACGCCGCCGACATTGGGCTTGAGCACGCCGACCAGAAGCCGCGCCAGCGTCGACTTGCCGGCCCCTGAAGGGCCGACCACGCCGAGCACCTCGCCCGGTTCGAGCGTGAAGGAGACGCTCTTGATCACGGTCTGCTCCGAGCCCGGGGGCGCGAAGACGACGCGGTCGACCACGAGGTCGCCCTGGCAGGGCGGGGTCGGCACCGTCTGCCGCTGCGAGCTGCGCGCCAGAACAAGGTCGCGCACGCGCTTCCAGGCGGCGGCGGCCAAGACCCATTGCCGCCAGTCGGTGATCATCGAATCAAACGGCGCCAGCAGCCGGCCGCTCAGGATGCTCGCGGCCATCAGCGTTCCGGCGGTGACCTCGTTGCGGATGATGAGGGTTGCGCCGGTTGCATAGACGGCAAGCTGCATGGTCATGCGCGCGGAGCGCGTCACGGCGGCGATGAACTTGGCGCGCCGGGTGCCCATGTCGAGCTGCTCGATCATTGCGAGCTGCTGGCCGCGCCAGCGCCTGGAAAGCGCGGGCAGCATGCCCATGGCCTCGATCGTTTCGGCATGGCGCAGGCTTGCGCCGACCTCGTTGATGCTGGCGACGCCCGCCTCGTTCGCCTCCTTGAGGGTCCGGCGTGTGAGCATGTCTGACAGCACGCCGAGCAGCAGCAGGATGATCAGCGAGGCCAGAGCGACCAGCCCGTAGATCGGATGCAGTGCGAAGAGAACGGCGAGGAAGATCGGCGACCAGGCCGCCTCCAGCGGGGTGGCGATGGCCGAGCTGGCGATGAAGAAGCGGATGTCGTTCAGGTCTCGAATCGCCTGGGTCGCCTGTCCCGAGCCCTGCTCCAGAGAGGAGCTCACGGCCGCCTGCAGCGCCGGCAGATTGAGCCGGCGCGCAAAAATGCTGGCCATGGTCTGGAATGTCAGGGAGCGGATGAACTCGACCGTGCCGTACAGCGTCAGGGCTCCGATGGCGATGACGAGGAGCATCGTGAGCGTGTCGTAGCTATGGCTGACGATGACGCGGTCCTGCACCTGCATCATGAACAGCGGAACGGTCAGCAGCAGCAGATTCACGCAAAGGCTGAGGAACGCCGCGTAGCCGAGGCCGCCGACGAAGGATCGTTGGAGGGTTCGGATCAGGGCGTCAGGTGCCAGCATCGCAGCCTTCATGCATGACTCCGGGATCGTGATTGGGGTGCGGGGTGTGGAGGCAAGACCGCCAAACACGTGCCCGCCATCAGCAAGGCAAACGTGATACGGAGGGAGTGTCAAGATTATGACAGATTAGAAATGTAGTCCATCGATTCGATGGAAAGCAAATGAGGCAAAATCATGCAAAACTTTGAATTTCGAACTAGTTTCCAGCCATATCCGGATTGATGCAATCTTAATTATTAGCCACTGAATATGGCATGTGCTTTGCCTATAGGCTGTTAGTAGAGAAAGGGGACAAACGGGGTGGATTGTTCATTTTTCGATCAGGCGGAGTAAGGGATGCACTATAAATTGCATAGCGGCGGGCAATTCCTGGGCAGATCCTTGAATGGCGATCATCGGGCGGATGGGTCCGATGATCTCGAAGACGAACCCGATCGCGGAATTTCTCCGTTCGATCTGGCTCGCGTTATCGAACGAGTCAGCCGGCGCTTTCTGGACTACCTGCGCCAGGAGCTGAACAAGCTGGGCATCGACGACATCTCGCCATCGCAGGTGATGGTGCTGATGACGATCGGGCACGGCGAGATGGCGGTTCGCGATCTCCTGGACCGTGGACATTACGGAGGGTCCAACGCGTCCTACAATCTCAAGCAACTGGTGGAGAGTGGCTATCTCGACCGCGGGGCCTCGCCGCGCGATCGCCGGCAGGCACGGATCTCGCTCTCGTTGAAGGGGCAGATGCTGTGCGAGCGTCTGCGGCTTCTCGACGAAGCCAGCCAGTTCGGCCAGCGGCTCGAAAGCAACCGCGACACCGACCTGCGCACCACCCACGAAACCCTGCGCCATCTCGAACAATGGTGGAATGACGCGCTCCGCTACGGCGGGGTGCTACTCGCATCATGCATGTCCTATTCGTTCATCGCGCAGGATCTGGTCAGTTCGCTGCTCTGATCGCGAGCCTCGTCGCCGAGGGCGTCGAGGTGTCGCTGATCACGGAGCGCCCTGAGCAGGAGCAACCCGGCGTCAGTCAGCTGGTGTATTCGGTGGAGGAGACGTCGACGCGGCACCCCGCGCTCGCCGCCACCGAATATCACCTGCGGACGGGCGAGGCGGTGGCCCAGCTCATGGAGCGGCTGAAGAGCACCGACCCACCCGATATCGTCCTCGGACATATCGGGTGGGGCGGGCTGCTGTTCGCCCGCGACGCGCTGCCCGATGCCGCGTTGATCGGCTACTGCGAGTATTATTATCGCAGCGCGGGGTCCGACCTGGATTTCGGCATGAGCGATCCGGTTCCCGCGGCCGACCGCTATCGCGTCCGCATGCGCAACGCCGCGCAGCTTCTGGCTCTCGACACGCTCGACGCCGCCTATGCGCCGACGCAGTGGCAGCGCCAGCAATATCCGATGGCCTACCGCAAGCGAATCGCCGTCTGTCATGACGGCATCGACACGACCGTCTGCCGGCCCGATGCGGATGCGTCCTTCGTGCTGCCCGATGGCCGCGTGCTGAGACCGGGCTCGCCGGTGGTCACCTTCGTCGCCCGCGATCTCGATCCCTATCGCGGCTACCCCCAGTTCATGCGCGCTGCGGCTATTCTCGCCGCCCGCCATCCGGACCTCGTCTTCGTCGTGGTCGGCGGTGATGGAGCCGGCTATGGACGCCCGCGTTCCGATGACAACAGCTGGCGTGAGGCGATGTGCGGCGAGACCGGGCTTGGCGAGCGCATCGTCCACATTCCCTGGCTGCCTTACGAGAATCTGATTCGGCTGTTCCAGGTCTCGGCCGCGCATGTCTATCTCACCGTTCCCTTCGTTCTGTCCTGGTCGCTTCTCGAGGCGATGGCCTGTGGCTGCCTCGTCATCGGCTCGGATACGGAGCCGGTGAGGGAGGTCATCCGCGACGGAGGCAACGGCCTGCTCACGCCGTTCCATGACGAGGAGCTCCTGGCCGAGCGCATCGCCGAGGCACTGGCGCAGCCGGTACTCGCCCGCTCTCTGAAACGAGCCGCCCGCGAGACGGTGATTGCCAGCTATGAGCGGGAGCGCTGCATCGACCGGCAGATCGGCTGGATCCGCCAGTTCGGCGAATAGGGCTACGGGATATTTGTCAGCAGCGCGGTTGCTGATACCGGTGACGGATCGCCTTCCGTCGGCGGCTGCCATCGCGAGGATCAGGCAATCCCATGCGCGCGGATGTTCTAGGGCTTCAGGCGTTCATCAGCATCGCGGAGCGCGGCAGCTTCCGCGCCGCCGCCTCGCATCTCAACCTGTCGCAGACGGCGCTCAGCCACCGCATCCGCAAGCTCGAGGAATCGCTGGGCACGCCGCTGTTCCTGCGCACCACGCGTCAGGTCTCGCTGACGGCGGCCGGCACGGCGCTGCTGCCCCGCGCGCGGCGCATCTTCGAGGATCTCGGCTCGGCGCTCGACGAGGTCCGAGTCGATGTCCGGGAGGGCGATGAGCAGGTCTCGCTCGGCTGCCTGCCCACGGTCGCGGTCCATTGCATGCCCTCGGTGATCGCCGCCTTCGCCAAGCGCCATCCCGGCATCGGGGTCAGGGTTCACGATAATTCGGCTTCGGAGATCGCAGACAAGGTGCAGTCCGGCGAGGCGGAGTTCGGCGTCACCATCGTGGCCGCGAATCGCTGGGATCTGGAGCTCAAGCCGGTGGTGAAGGAGCCCTTCGTGCTGGTCAGCCATCGCAGCATGCCGCTCGCCCAGGCGTCGTCGCTGACCTGGGCGCAGCTGCAGGGAGAGCCCCTGATCCGCATCAGTGCCGAGACGGGCAACCGCATCCTCCTCGACGATGCGCTGGGCGCCCGGCGGGAAACGCTGACCTGGCGCTACGAGGTCCAGCGCGTCGTCACCGCGGTCAGCCTCGTGCGTTCCTGCATCGGCTATGCGGTGGTGCCGCAGCTCGCGCTCGATGTCGTCGATGCGGGCGATCTGGTCGCGGTGCCGCTGCGCTCCCCGGCGGTGACGCGCACGCTCGGCATCGTCACCCGCAAGACCGTGCCGCTGCGCCCGGTGGCGCGCGATCTCCTTTCGCTGCTGAGCCAAGCCTTGAAGCGCTCGGTCTCGGCGCGCCGAGATGAATGAAATTAATCAATCGCTGCATTCTTATCATTTGATGAAGCAATGAGCCTGCTCCACCCTTGCTGCGGGAAGAAACGCACAAGGAGTGGCGACGATGGCTGGAACAGCCGCGATCGCGTTCATCGGGTTCGGCGAGGTCGGGCAGGTCTTTTCGCGAGGCCTCGTTGCCAATGGCGCGACCGGAATCCGGGCCTATGATCTGCTGTTCGGCAGCGATGCCGGCCAGCGGCTGGAGGATGCGGCGCGGCAGATCGGGGTGAGCTGCGGCACCTCGCCCGGCGAGGCCTGCGCTGAGGCGAGTTTCATCTTCTCTGCCGTGACGGCCGATCGCGCCGAGGCAGTCGCCGCCGAGGCGGCGCGTTGGCTGAAACCCGGCCAGATCTTCGTCGACGTGAACTCGGCCGCACCCTCGACAAAGCAGCGGGCGGCAAAGGCGGTCGAGGCCAGCGGCGCTGATTATGTCGAGGCTGCGGTGATGGCACCGGTGCTGAAGCCGGGGCTCAAGGTCGCCATCCTCGCCGGCGGCCCGAAGGCGCAGGCAGCAGCCGGGACGCTCAACGAGTTCGGCATGAACCTGACGCCGGTCTCCGAGATGTTCGGCCGGGCGTCGGCGATGAAGCTGTGCCGCAGCATCGTCATCAAGGGGTTGGAGGCGCTGATGGTGGATTGCGCTGCTGCCTGCGAGGCCTGGGACGTCAAGGGCCCGGTTTTCGCCAGCCTGCACGCGACCTTTCCCTCGATCGATTTCCATGCGCTCGCCGTCGACATGCGCGAGCGCGTCGCGACCCATGGCATCCGCCGGGCAGCGGAGATGCGCGAGGCGGCCGAGATGCTTGCCGCGGCCGGGCTCGCACCGGGCCTCGCCAGTGCCATCGCCGACGCCCAGGAGCGCGGTGCGCGCCGGAAGGGAGGCGCCTGATGACGCTCGATCGTCGCTCCGTTCTGGCCGGTCTCGGAACGGCCGGTCTCGCAGGGCTCCGTCCGGTGCGGGCCCAGCAGGGCTGGCCGACCCAGGTCATCCGCCTCGTCGTGCCGTTCACGCCGGGCGGCAGCACCGACGTGCTGGCCCGGCTGATCGCCGCCAAGCTTGAACAGACGATCCCGGGCAAAGGCTTCGTGATCGAGAACCGGCCGGGCGCCGGCGGCATGACGGCGGCGGGGCAGGTCGCGAAGTCCGAGCCCGACGGCCACACGCTGATGATGGGCCATATCGGCACGCTGGCCTTCGCGCCCTCGCTCTACCCCAATGTGCCCTACGATCCGGTCAAGGATTTCCAGCCGGTCGCGCTCGTGGCGATGGTGCCGAACATCCTCGCGATCAACCCGAAGCTGCCGGCCAAGACGCTCGGCGAATTCATCGCCTACGCCAAGGCGAACCCCGGCAAGCTGAACTACAGCTCCGGCGGCCAGGGCAGCGCCGCGCACATCGCGACGGCCTATCTCACTTATCGTGCCGGCATCGACGCCGTGCATGTGCCCTATCGCGGCACCTCGCCTTCGGTGAACGATCTCGTCGCCGGCAATGTCCAGTTCACGCTGACCGGCGGCCCGGCCGTCCTGCCGCTGTCGGAAGGCGGGCAGCTCCGGGTGCTCGGCGTCGCCAGCCGCGAGCGCGTCGGCTTCGCGCCGGACCTGCCCACGCTTGCGGAAGCCGGGCTGCCCGATTTCGAGGCGGTGCAATGGTACGGGTTGGTGGCGCCGGCCCGGACGCCGCGCCCGATCGTCGACAGGCTCAACCGCGAGATCAACGCCCTGCTGACCCAGCCGGATTTCGCGGCGGCGCTCGCCCGGGACGGTGCCATCGCGCGGCCGGAATCGCCGGACCGGTTCGGCGAGCTGATCGCGTCGGAATTGGCGCTCTGGCGCGACGTCGTCACGCGCGCCGGCATCAAGGCGGGAGAGTGAGGCGATGGGGCAGATCGCCGTTCCCTGCATGCTGATCCGCGGCGGCACCTCGAAGGGGGCCTATTTCCTGCACGACGATTTGCCGGAGGATATCGCGGCGCGCGATGCCTTCCTGCTTGCCGTCATGGGTTCGCCCGACAAGCGGCAGGTGGACGGCCTCGGCGGCGCGCATCCGCTGACCAGCAAGGTCGCGATCGTCTCAGCATCGAGCGCGCCGGGCTGCGACATCGATTTCCTGTTCGCGCAGGTCGGCATCGAGACGGCGCAGGTCGATACGACGCCGAACTGCGGCAACATTCTCGCCGGCATCGGGCCGTACGCACTGGCGCGCGGGCTCATCAAGGCGAGCGGCGCGCGGACGACCGTCCGTGTCCGGACCATCAATACCGGTACCATCGCCGACCTGACGATGGATACGCCCGGCGGCGAGGCCAGCGCCGAGGGCAGCGCGCGTATCGACGGCGTGCCGGGCACGTCGGCGCCGATCGATATCGGTTTCCTCGATGCGGAAGGTTCGGTCTGCGGGGCGCTGCTGCCAACCGGCAACGTCGTCGATGTGATCGAGGGCGTGCCTTGCACGCTGATCGACAATGGCATGCCGGTGATCGTGATGCGCGCCGCCGATGTCGGCCGCACCGGTTACGAACCGCGCGAGCAACTGAATGAGGATACCGAGTTGAAGGCGCGGATCGAGCGTATCCGCCTCGCTGCGGGGCCGCTGATCAATCTCGGCGACGTGGCGAAGAAGGTCGTGCCCAAGATTGCGTTGGTCGCGCCGCCGCAAGCCGGCGGGGCAATCTGCACCCGCAGCTTCATTCCGCATGAATGCCATGGCTCGATCGGCGTCTTCGCCGCAGTGACGGTGGCGACCGCCGCCGTGCTGCCCGGTTCGCCCGCGGCCTCCGTCGCGGCAATGCCCGTGGGTCGCCAGCGTACGGTTTCGGTCGAGCATCCAACAGGAGAGTTCACCGTGACGCTGACCGTGGGAGGGACGGCCGAGCGGCCGGTGATCGAGAGGGCCGGGCTGCTGCGGACCGCACGCATCCTAATGGAAGGCCGCGCCTTCGTACCGGCGCGCGTCCTGGCGGCACATGCGGGCGGTGCCCGTCACGCTGCCGAATGAGGTGAGAGAGGGCTGAATTCCGATGGCTAACCTGCAGAAGACAGGTCTGGTGATCACCGCGCATCCCGGCGATTTCGTCTGGCGGGCGGGTGGCGCCATCGCGCTGCATGCGAAGCGCGGCATGCGCGTGAAGATCCTCTGCCTGTCCTATGGCGAGCGCGGCGAGAGCCAATTCGCCTGGAAGAAGGCGGGCGTCCGCATGGATGATGTCAAGACCCAGCGCCGCGAGGAAGCGGAGGCCGCGGCCGAACTGCTCGGCGCCGAGATCGAGTTCATGGATGCGGGGGATTATCCCCTGCGCACCACGCCCGAAATGCTCGACCGCGCCATCGACATCTTCCACGAGCTTGGGCCCAACTTCGTGCTGACCCATGCGCTCGAAGACCCCTACAATGTCGACCACCCCGAGGCGACGCGCTTTGCCCAGGAGGCGCGCATTATCGCGCAGGCCGCCGGGCACAAGCCCGACCCGGAGCGCGCCTATGCAGCGCCGCCGGTCTTCCTGTTCGAGCCGCACCAGCCCGAGCAGTGCAATTTCAAGCCGAACGTCATCCTCAACATCGACGAGGTCTGGGAGCAGAAGCGCCGGGCTTTCGAGATCCTCGCCGCGCAGAAGCATCTCTGGGAGTACTACACCCGCGTCGCGCTCAATCGCGGCATGCAGGGTGGCCGCAACTCCGGCAAGGCGATGACCTATGGCGAGGCCTATCAGCGGCTCTTCCCGGAAGCGCTGGAGGCGCTGGCATGACCCCTGTCGTTATTCGCACCAAAAAGCGCGCGCCGGCTGCGGCGACGGCCGACCTCAAGGAGCTGGGCGTCTCGACCGCGCATGAGGCCATGGGCCGGAGCGGGCTGATGAAGCCCTATATGCGGCCGATCTATCCGGGCGCGCAGATCGCCGGCGGGGCCGTCACCGTGCTCGCCCAGCCCGGCGACAACTGGATGATCCATGTCGCGATCGAGCAGGTGCAGCCGGGCGATGTGCTCGTCGTCGCCTGCACCACCGACAACACCGACGGCATGTTCGGCGACCTGCTCGCGACCTCGCTCAGGGCGCGCGGCGGCGCCGGCCTCGTCATTGATGCCGGCGTGCGCGATGTGCGGGTTTTGACCGAGATGGGCTTTCCGGTGTGGTCGCGTGCGATCTCGGCCAAGGGCACGGTCAAGGCGACGCTGGGCTCGGTCAATGTGCCCGTCGTCTGTGCCGGGGCGCTCGTCCAGCCCGGCGACGTGATCGTCGCCGACGACGACGGTGTCGTTGTGGTGCCGCGGCTGGAGGCGGAGGCGGTGGCGGCGGCCGGCCGCAAGCGCGAGGCCGCCGAGGAGGAGAAGCGTCGGAGGCTGGCCTCTGGCGAACTCGGGCTGGACATGTACGCTATGCGCGAAGGCCTCGCCAAAGCAGGCCTGGTCTATCGCGACGACGATTGAGACGACGAACGGGCTTCGCAGAAAGCCAGATCAGGGGAAGGGAACGGCAATGACGCATCGCAGGACGATTCTGGGTGGCATGCTCGGGCTGGCGCTCGCCACCTCGACGAGCGGGTTCGCGCTGGCGCAGGAGGCGGTGAAGATCGGCCTGATCCTGCCGATGACGGGGCCCTTCGCCTCGACCGGCAAGCAGATCGACGCGGCGGTGAAGCTCTTCCTCGTGAAGGAAGGCGCGGTTCATGGCGGGCGCAAGCTCGAGGTGATCCTCAAGGACGATGCCGGCAATGCCGATGCGACGCGCCGCCTCGCGCAAGAACTGGTCGTCAACGACAAGGTTTCGGTGCTTGCCGGTTTCGGCCTGACGCCGCTCGCCATGGCGACCGCACAGGTCGCGACGCAGGCCAAGGTTCCGGAGGTGGTCATGGCGGCGGCAACGGCGTCGATCACCGAGGCCTCGCCCTATATCGTGCGGACCTCCTTCACCCTGCCGCAGGCCTCAGAGCCGATGGCCGACTGGGCCGCCGCAAACGGCATCAAGAAGGTCTTTACCGTCGTCACCGATTACGGGCCGGGTATCGATGCCGAGACCTCCTTTGCGGCCAAGTTCAAGGCGGCGGGCGGCACGGTGGAGAGCGTACGCGTGCCGCTGCGCAACCCGGATTTCGCGCCCTTCCTGCAACGGGTCTCGGAAGCCAAGCCCGATGCGCTCTTCGTCTTCGTGCCCTCGGGCATCGGAGCGCAGTTCATGAAGCAATTCGTCGAGCGCGGTCTCGACAAGGCGGGCGTCAAGCTGATCGGCCCCGGCGACGTGGTCGACGACGACATCCTCGAAGGCATCGGCGATGTCGCTGTTGGCGCGATCACCACGCATCACTATTCCGCTGCGCATGACAGCCCGGCGAACAAGGCCTTCGTCGAGGCCTTCCAGAAGGCCAATCCCGGCATGCGGCCGAACTTCATGGCGGTCGGCGGCTATGACGGCATGAAGCTGATCGCCGGGGCGTTGGAAGCGACCAAGGGCGATGCCAGCGGCGACAAGCTGATCGCGGCGATGAAGGGCGCTGCCTGGGAGAGCGTGCGCGGGCCGGTCAAGATCGACCCCGATACCCGCGACATCATCCAGAACATCTATGTCCGGAAGACGCAGAAGGTCGGCTCGGAGCTCCACAATGTCGAGTTCGCGACGATCAAGGACGTCAAGGACCCGGTGAAGGCCCGCAAGTGACGGGCAGACATCCGACCGCAGCGGATCGACGCGCATGTTGACCATCCTGTTCGACGGCGTCGCCTATGGGATGGTGCTGTTCGTCCTCGGCTGCGGACTCTCCGTGACGATGGGGTTGATGAACTTCGTCAACCTCGCCCACGGCGCCTTCGCGATGCTCGGCGGCTATGTCGCCGTGCAGGCGATGCAGCGGCTCGGCGTGCCTTTCCTGGCCAGCCTGCCGCTGGCTTTCCTTGCGGCGGCATTGGTCGGGATCGTGCTGGAGCGGCTGATCTACCGGCCGATGTATGCCAAGAGCCATCTCGATCAGGTGATGTTCTCGATCGGGCTGGTCTTCATGGCGGTGGCCGGCACGGACTGGCTGATGGGCTCGAGCCAGCAGTTCATCCATTTGCCGCCCTGGCTGCAGGGGCGCTTCGAGATCGCCGGCATCGGCATCGGTCGCTACCGGCTCTTCGTCATCGTCATCTGCGGTTTGCTGGCCTTCTCGCTGCAATGGGGCTTCACCCGCACCCGCTTCGGCAGCCGGCTCCGGGCGGCGGTGGACGATGCGCGCGTTGCGCGCGGGCTCGGCATCCCGGTCAACCGGCTTTTCGCACTGACCTTCGCACTCGGCTGCGGCCTGGCTGGGCTGGGTGGGGCGCTCGGGATCGAACTCATGGGCCTCGATCCGACCTTTCCATTGAAGTTCATGATCTACTTCCTGATCGTCGTGACCGTCGGCGGCACCTCCAGCATCACCGGCCCGTTCTTCGCGGCGATGCTCCTCGGCGTCGCCGATGTCGTCGGCAAATATCTCGTGCCTGAGATCGGTGCCTTCATCATCTACGCGCTGATGGTCGTGCTGCTGATCACCAGGCCGCATGGGCTGTTCGCGAGGGCGCGGGCATGAGGGCGGAAACCTTCGACAGCCGTGTGAGGCAAACGCTCTATGCAGGTCGACGCTGGCATCCGGCCGAGATCGCCTTCTGGCTTCTCGCCTTTGCCGCCTTCCTGCTGTTTCCGCGCAACCTCCTGCTGCTCAACGAGATCGCGATCCTCGCCCTGTTCGCTCTCTCCCTCGATCTGATCCTCGGCTATGCCGGCATCGTCTCGCTGGGGCATGCCGCCTTCCTCGGCATGGGCGCTTATGCGGCGGGGCTCTTCGCCAAGCATGTCGGGGGGGATCCGTTCGCCGGCCTCCTCGTCGGCATGGGTACGGCGGGGCTGCTCGGCCTCGTCACCAGCCCGCTCGTGCTGCGCGGCACCGATCTGACGCGGCTGATGATCACGCTCGGCGTGGCGCTGATCCTCTACGAGCTGGCGAATTCCTTCGGCTCGCTGACCGGGGGTGCCGATGGTTTGCAGGGCATCATGATGGCGCCGGTGCTCGGCTTGTTCGACTTCGATCTCTTCGGCCGCACCGCCTATTTCTATTCGCTTTCGGTGCTGTTCGTCCTGTTCCTGATCGCGCGGCGGGTGGTGCATTCGCCCTTTGGCCTGTCGCTACGCGCGATCCGCGACAACCCGCTGCGGGCCTCGGCTTCGGGCGTGCCGAATGCGCGCCGGCTCGCCGCCGCCTATACGCTCGCCGCAGCCTATGCCGGGGCGGCCGGCGCGCTGCTCGCCCAGACCACGCAATTCGTTTCGCTCGACGTGCTCGACTTCCACCGTTCGGCCGATCTGATGCTCGTGCTGATCATCGGCGGCGCCGGCTATCTCTATGGCGGGCTCATCGGCGCCATCGCCTTCAAGCTGCTGCAGGACGCGATCGCGACGTTCACGCCGCAATACTGGATGTTCTGGATCGGGCTCTTCCTCGTGCTCTTCGTGCTCGGTGGGCGCGAGATCATCCATGGCGCGATCAAGACTATCGCGGGCCGCTTCGCCCGGTTCGGGCGGGGAGGGGCATGATGAACGTCGCCCTCCGGACCGTCGATCTGAGCAAGAGCTTCGGCGGCATCACCGCTACCGACCATGTCGATTTCACGCTGGCGAAAGGCGCGCGCCATGCGTTGATCGGCCCGAACGGCGCCGGCAAGACCACCTTCGTCAACCAGCTCACCGGCGTGCTCAAGCCGAGCTCTGGCCGCATCGAATTGATGGGCGAGGACATTACGAAACTGCCGCGCGAGGCGCGGGTGAAACGCGGGCTTGCCCGCACCTTCCAGATCAACCAGCTCTTCGCGACGATGACGCCGCTGGAGATGATCGCGCTCGTCACTTCCGAGAGGCTCGGGCGCGGCAGCCATCCGTTTCGCGCGCTCGACCGTGACACGGAACTCGTCAGCCAGGTCTCGGAAATCCTGACCCGCTTCCGGCTCGACGACATCATGGATCGGACGATCGCGACGCTGCCCTACGGCAAGCAGCGCCAGATCGAGATCGCCGCCGCCTTCGCCGCGCGGCCCTCGGTGCTGCTGCTCGACGAGCCGGCGGCCGGCGTGCCGGAGGCCGAGCGGCGTGAATTGATGCAGACGGTCGCCGAATTGCCAGACGACGTTTCCGTGCTGCTGATCGAGCACGACATGGACCTCGTTTTCCGCTTCGCGACGCGCATCACCGTGCTGGTCAATGGCCGTGTGCTGGCGGAGGGAACGCCGGAGGAGATGGCACGCGATCCGGCCGTCCGTGCGGCCTATCTCGGCGAGGACGCCCATGTCTGAGCTCTTGAAGATCGAGAAGCTCAGCGCCGGCTATGGCGAGGCGCAGGTGCTGTTCGATATCGACCTTGCGCTGGCCGAAGGGCATTCGCTTGCTTTGCTCGGCCGCAACGGCGTCGGCAAGACGACGCTGGTCAACAGCATCATCGGCGTCACCCGCCGCCGCGGCGGGCGGATCGTGCTTGCAGGGCGCGACCTGACCGCTGCCTCGCCCGAGCAGCGGGCCCATGCCGGCATCGGCTGGGTGCCGCAGGAACGCAACATCTTTAAATCGCTGACCGTGCTGGAGAACCTGACCGCGGTGGCGAGGCCGGGGCCATGGGACACCGCCCGCGTCTTCCGCATGTTCCCGCGGCTGGCCGAACGTAAGGCCAATCTCGGCAACCAGCTCTCCGGCGGCGAGCAGCAGATGCTGGCGATCGGCCGGGCGCTGATGCTCAACCCGAAGCTCCTGCTGCTCGACGAGCCAACCGAGGGGCTGGCGCCGATCATCGTCGAGGAACTGCTGCGGGCGCTGAAGACTTTGTTTCGCGAGGAAGGGCTTTCCGCCATCGTGATCGAGCAGCATGCGCGCAAGATCCTCGAGCTGACGGACGACGCCATCGTGCTGGAGCGCGGCCGCGTCGTCCTCGCCGAGCGTAGCACCACGCTCATCGCCGAGCCCGAACGGCTCGAACATCACCTCGGCCTCGCCGCCGCCTGACCATCAAGAACCGGGAGGAACAATCATGACACAGAGGACAAAGCCGCCGTTCCGGGGAGACATGGTCGGCAGCCTGCTGCGCAGCGCGCCGGTCAAGGAAGCTCGCGCGAAGGTCGCGGCCGGAGAGATGGATAAGGCCGAACTGACTGCGATTGAGGACGAGGAGATCAGAAAACTCGTCAGGAAGCAGGAGGAGATCGGCCTGCAGGCGGTGACCGATGGCGAATATCGCCGCGCCTTCTGGCATTTCGACTTCCTCGACGGCCTGACCGGCGTCACGACCTACGAGACCGACGCAGGCATCCAGTTCAAGGGCGTCGCGACCAAGGGGCACGGCATCCGCGTCACCGGCAAGCTCGACTTCCCGGCGGATCACCCGCATCTGGCTCATTTCAAGTTCCTGGCCTCGGTCACCAGCCGCGTGCCGAAGATGACCATTCCGAGTCCGTCCATGCTGCACTATCGCGGCGGGCGGAAGGCGGTCGATCCGTCCGTCTATCTCAGGATGGAGGATTATTACGAAGACCTCGCCAAGGCCTACGCCAAGGCGGTCAAGGCCTTCTACGATGCCGGCTGCCGCTCTCTCCAGCTCGACGACACCAGCTTGTCCTATTTCTGCGATCCGGAGCAGCGCAAGATGCTGGCCGATCGCGGCGACGACCCGGACAAGCTGATCTTCATCTATCGCGACGTGCTCAACGCGGCGCTGAAGGCGAAGCCAGCCGACATGCAGATCACCACCCATACCTGCCGCGGCAACTTCAAATCGACCTTCATCGCCTCGGGCGGCTATGAGCCGGTGGCCGATCTCGTCTTCAACCAAATCGACGTCGACGGCTACTTCATGGAGTGGGACGACGACCGGTCCGGCGGTTTCGAGCCGCTGCGCTTCCTGCCCAAGGGCGACAAGCAGGTCGTGCTCGGCCTCGTCACCTCGAAGTTCGGGGAGATCGAGAGCAAGGACAATCTCAAGCGCCGGATCGAAGAGGCCGCCAAGTTCGCGCCGCTTGAGCAGCTCTGCCTGTCGCCTCAATGCGGCTTCGCCTCGACCGAAGAAGGCAATGTGCTGGCCGAGGACGAGCAATGGGCCAAGCTTTCGCGCATCCTCGAAGTTGCCAAGGAAGTCTGGGGATGAGCAGCGAACCCTGTTTCGACATCGCCCATCTCGGCCATGTCGAGCTCTTTACCAACAAGCCCGAAGCCAGCCTTGACTTCTTCGTCAACATCTTCGGGCTGACGGAGAGCGGGCGTGAGGGCGACTCGGTTTATCTGCGCGCCTGGGACGATTACGAGTTCCACACGCTGAAGCTCACGGCGTCGAACACGACCGGCGTCGGCCATATCGGCTACCGCGCCTCGAGCGAGGCGGCGCTGCGGCGCCGCGTTGCAGCGATCGAGGCGATGGGGGCCGGCATCGGCTGGAGCGAGGGCGATCTCGGCCATGGCCGGGCCTATCGCTTCCGAGACCCTGACGGCCACATTTTCGAGATCTATTTCGACACCAACAAATATGTCGCGCCGGAAAACGAGCGGCCGGCGCTGAAGAACCAGGCGCAGCGCAACCATGGTCGCGGCTGCGCCGTGCGCCGGCTCGACCACCTAAACCTGCTGGCGCAGGATGTCGCGGTGATCCGCGACTTCATACCGAAGGCACTGGGCAGCCGTGTCACCGAGCAGATCGTGCTGGATTCCGGCGAGGTCGGCGGCTGCTGGTTCACCGTCAACAACAAGAGCTACGACATCGCCTATACGCGCGACCACACCAAGGCGCAGGGGCGCTTCCATCACGTCACCTATGCGGTGGACCAGCGCGAGCACATCCTGGAAGCGGCCGATCTCTTTCTGGAGAATGGCGTCTTCATCGAGACCGGCCCGCACAAGCACGCGGTGCAGCAGACGTTCTTCCTCTATGTCTACGAGCCCGCCGGCAACCGCGTCGAGATCGCCAATGCCGGGGCGCGGCTGATTCTCGATCCAGACTGGCGGACCGTGACCTGGACCGAGACCGAGCGGAAGAAGGGACAGGCCTGGGGGCTCAAGACGATCGAGAGCTTCCATACGCACGGCACGCCGCCGGCGGCGTAGCCCGGGCGGTCTCCGTTCAGGCCATCACCAGCCCGCCGTCGACATGCAGCGTCTGGCCGGTGACGAAGCCGCTCCAGTCGCTGGCGAGGAAGAGCACGGGGCCGGCGATATCGGCCGGCGTCGCGATCCGGCGCAAAGGCGTCTGGGCGATCAGCATCTCGCGCACCTCCTCCGGTGTCGTCTCGCTCGCCTGCGTCGGGTAGACCAGCCCCGGAGCGACGCAGTTCACCCGGATGCCGAGCGGGCCGAGCTCGGCCGCGAGGTTGCGGCTGAAGCCGATGAGCGCCGCCTTGGCGGTGGTGTAGTCGTGATAGGGAATGCTCGGCCGCGTCACCAGATCGCTCGCGACATTGACGATGCTGGCACCGCTGCGGCGCTGGAGCAGCGGCAGCATCGCCCGGCTGACCGTGTAGGCCGCCTTCACTGCGCCCTCGAACTGCTGGCCATAGGCCTCCCAGGGCATTTCCCAGAAGCGGGCGCGATTGTCCGGGTCGAAGCGATAGGGCGCGAAGGCGTTGTTGACGACGACGTCGAGCCGCCCGACCTCCTCCGCAATGCGCGCGGCCATGGCGGAGACCGCTTCCGGGGCGGTGACGTCGGCTGCGATGGCGAGCGCCTCGCCGCCAAGTGCGCGGCATTCGGCTGCGACGGCTTCGGCCGCCGCCTCGTTCGTCCGGTAGTTGACGACGACGATCCCGCCTTCGGCAGCGAAAGCCCGGGCGATTGCCGCGCCGATCCCGCGGCTCGCGCCGGTGACGAGGATGGCTCGGTCGCGGAATTTCACGGCGCGCCGTCCTTCTGAGGGATCAGGTCGCTCTTCACGATCGCCTTCATGTCGAGCGGGCGGGCGATCAGGCCGAGGCTGCGGAAGGTATCGGCGCCCTTCTGCAGGGCATCGAGATCGAAGCGGCCGAGACCCTCGCGCTCCGTCATCGGCGAGACGCTGGACAGATTGCGCAGCTTGATGATCTCCAGATTGACCGCTTCGTCGCGGCCGTTGATGGCGCGGGCGACGGCGAGGCGCGCGGCCTCTTCGGGCTTCGCGATCATCCAGGCGGCGGAGTCGCGATAGGCGGCGAGGAAGCGCTTCAGCAGCGGCTTGTTCTGCTCGTAGAAGGCTTCCTTCACGACGAAGATGTCGCTGGGAAGGTTGAGCTGGTCGCGGACTTCGATGACATCCGCCTCGCCCAGCCCCTTGGCGCGGGCAACGAGCAGGCCGGTATCGGTGGCGGCGGTGGCATCGACCTGGCCCTGCATCAGCGGCGCGAAATTGAGCAGGCCGGTGGGCTGGATGGTGACGTCCTTCTCGCCGAGACCAACCTGATGCAGCAGCACGAGCAGGTTCTGATAGGTGCCGCTGGCGAGGCTGTAGACGCCGATGCGCTTGCCCTTGAGATCGGCGGCGCTGCGGATGCCACTGGTTTTCAGCGCGACGACGTTGAAGACGTTCTGCGGATAGATGTTGTAGATTGCGACGAGCTTCTCGCCCTTGTCGAGCGCGATGTAGAGCGAGGCGGGGTCGGTGAAGGCGATATCGGCCTGCCCCGTCAGCATGTTCTGGATCGCCGCGCCGCCGCCATTGCCGGGCACATAGTCGAGCGCGATTCCCCTGGCCTTGAAGAAGCCCTTGTCCGGCTCGGCCAGCAGGTTGGTGATCTCGCTGATCGGCTGGCTCCAGCCGGCGACGGTAACCTTGTCCAGCTGCTGCGCCATGGCGGGGGCGGCGATGAGGCACGACAGGGCAAGAGCAAGGAAAGTGCGGCGGATTGGCATGGATCTAGCCTTTCGAGAAGCGGTGCAGGACGCGGCGCTCGATGAGGCGCACGGCCTCGTAGAGCAGCATGCCCAGCGCGGTGATGACGATGAAGAGCGCGAAGATCAGGCTCGAATCCATCACGCTCTGCGCGGCGATGATCGAGGCGCCCAAGCCGGTGCGCCCCCCGATGAACTCGCCGACCACGGCGCCGACAAGCGCGAGCACGACAGCGACGCGCAGGCCCGCCATGATGACGGGAAGGGCAGCGGGCAGCTTGAGGCGCAGCAGGGTCTGGAGGCGGCTCGCGCGGAGCATGCGGAAGAGTTCGCGCTTGGCCGGATCGACCTCGCTCACGCCGGTCAGCGTGTTCTCCATTAGCGGGAAGAAGCAGATCAGCGCGGTGATGACGATCGTCGGCGTCATGCCGAAGCCGAACCAGATGATGAAGAGGGGCCCGAGCGCGAGCTTGGGCACGAGCTGGCTCGCCAGCACATAGGGGCGCAGCAGGCGGCTGAGCGCCGGCACTTCCGCCAGGAGGATGCCCACACCGAGCCCGACGACGGCGCCGATGCCAAGGCCCAGCGCCATCTCCGCCGCCGTGACGGCAAGATGCGGCCAGAGGCGGCCGGTGACGATCTCGCTCCACAGCGTCGCGAGCACGGCGGAGGGCGGCGGGAGGACGAGCGCCGACAAGCCGCCGAGCCGGCACCAGATCTCCCAGCCCGCGAGCAGGGCGAGCAGCAGCAGGAGGGAGGGCAGGCGCGCGGTCATGCAGCTGGCCTCCGGCTCGTTGCGGCCGTCGCCTCGCCATCCATGGCGTCGCGCAGCTCATGGCAGGCGGCGGCGAATCCGGGAGCGTAGCGCATGTCGCGGTGGCGCGGGCGGGGCAACTCGATGCGGCGCGCATGGGTCAGGCTGCCTGCGGCCATCACCGCGACCTTGTCGCCGAGATAGACGGCCTCGCCGATGTCATGGGTGACGAAGAGCGCGGTGGTGCCGTTGAGTGCGCAGAGCCGCAGCAGGTCATCCTGCAATTCCTCGCGCGTCAGTGCGTCGAGAGCGGCGAAGGGTTCGTCGAGCAGCAGCAGATCGGGATTGTCGACCAGCGCACGGGCGACAGCGACGCGGCTCTGCTGGCCGCCCGAGAGTTCGGAGGGCCGGCGCGCGGCGAAATCCACGAGACCGATGCGGGCAAGCAAATCGAGTGCCGCGTCACGGTCGGCTCCCGTCGGCCGGCGCTTCAGCGAAATCGGCAGCAGCACGTTGTCGAGGGCGCTCAGCCAGTCGAGCAGCGTCGGGGCCTGGAAGACGAAACCGGCGCGGGCGCTCGGGCCATGCAGCGCCTCGCCGCCGATGCGGATGGCGCCTTCGCTCGGCATGAGCAGGCCGGCCGCGAGCTTCAGCAGCGTGGTCTTGCCGCAGCCGCTGCGACCCAGCAGGCAATGGATCTTGCCGCGCGGGATCGCCCAGTCGACGCCGTCGACGACCGCGGAACCTGCCGCGCCATAACGATAGCGGACCTGTTTGATTGTGACGAAATCGGACATGGCAGGGTCAGTCGACATAGGGCGCGAACCCCTCTGCCGCCGCTTCCGTCGATTGCTCGATCTCGGTGAAGGTGGCGAGGTCGAGCAGGCTGAAGCGCCCGTCATGATGCCAGCCGGCTTCCGGTGCGGTCATCCGGCCCAGCGGGGCGATGCGGCTGATGCCGACTTCGCCCAATTGCTCCGCGAGCCGGAACAGCCTCTCGGGGGCTGCGGCGGCGCCCGCCGTTTGCAGGAAGCTGCGATAGGGCGCGACGAGGGCGGGGACGTCATCGAGGCTTTCGACCGAGACCAGCTTGAGCGTGCGGTTCAGGCCGGTCGGGTTCAGGGCTTCCGGCGCATCGACATGAACCACGCTCCAGCCATCGCTGGGCTCGCCGAGGAGTTCCGCAGTGCCTTCCAGCGCGCGCATCTCCTGTGCGCCGCGCCATGCGGCGATGGAAGAGGCTTCGCCTTGCGAAAGCGCGCGGCGGGGGTGGCGGGAGGCGAGGGCGGCGAGTTCCTGCGCGACGTAGCGCGCGAATTCGGCGGGGCTGACGCGTCCACCGCGCTCGACGAAGAGCATTTGCGGCGAATAGCAGCCCTGCTGCTCGTAGCGGGCGACGTCATGGGCGGCGAGCCGGGCCAGGGCCGGAGCCTTGCGGCTGTCGAGCGCTTCGCGCGCGATCACGCCGAAGCCGATCTTGTGGCCATGCGGCAGGAAGCGGGTCGTGATCGGCAGTTTCGCTCGCAGTGCCGCGAGCGTGTCGTTGCCGCCATAGGCCATGACGGTGTCGGCCGCGCGCAGGAACGCCGGTTCGGCAGCCGCTTCGCCGCCCTTCCACCAGACGATGGCGAGGCATTCGCCGAGTTCCGGGTCGATTTCGGCGAGGAGGCCCGCGAACCAACCGGCCGTCAGCGGCTCGGCCGAAGCGAGCTTGCCGACGCTGCCGGCCTTGACCAGCAATCCGCAGATCAGGCTCCAGAGCGAGAGCGCCGGGACGTTGCCGGCCCAGACATGCAGCAGGAGCTCTGGGCCATGGGCGCGCAGGTAACCGCCCTTGGCCGTCGGCTGGAAGCCGTCGAGCATGGCGGGATTGGCGAAATCCTCGGCCAGGAAGCGCAGGAGCTGCGGGCGCCGGAAGGTCTTGAGATAGCTGGTCAGGCCGAGACGGACCGTCTCGCGGTCATAGCCGGTGACGATCGGTAGCAGGTGCTCGGCCTTGCGCCGTAAGGGGTGCTGCCGGTCGAGCAGGCGCGCGACGGCGGCGTCGATCGCCGCGACGATGCGCGCCGTGTCCATCCGCTTCAGCCGGGCGCGGGCATTGCTGCGCACATGCTCGCAGAGCGTCGCGGCCTGAGCCTCGTCGAGTTCCGGCAGCGCGACCGAGACGCTCTCGCCCCAGGCGCTGTGGCCGACCTCGCGCCAGCGCAGTGCCTCGCGGCTCAGGCCCGGCAGATGGCCCGCATGCTCGATCACGTCCGTCAGCCCCGCGCCGCGGCGAGGAATTCGGCCACGGCGACGGAGCAGCCCTTCGAGGCCTCGCCATCGACACGGCCGAGCAGCTTGAACCCGCCCGGAACGATCTCGCCGGCATCCTCGGTCAGGATCGCCGCGACGCAGTTGAAATGGGCGAGGTCGTGATGGACGATCACGCCGCGCTCGCCCTCCGGCAAATCCGCTCCGCTCAGCGGATCGACGACGCGGCTGCGGATCCAGTGCGGGCCGGATTTCACCGACGGGCAGACCGCATTGCCGTCGTCGTAGAGCTGCGAGCTCAGCTCGGTCATGCCGTACATGTTGATGCAGGATGAGCGCGGCACGCCGAAGGCGGCGGCGAGCCCGTCATAGAATTCGTCCGGCGTAAGTTCGCGCGACTGGCCCTTGAAGCCGCCGGTGTCGAGGATGAGGCTGCCTTCCGGCAGAGCAAACCGCAGGCCGCGTGCCGCGAGCTCATCCATCAGTGGCACGAAGGAATAGCTCGCGCCGAGCAGGGCATAGGGCTCGCCGCTGGTCTCGGCCTGCGCGAGCGCCGGCAGCAAACGATTCAGATCGAGACCGGCGGCGCCAATGAAGACCTGGGAATCGTGCGTGCCGCATTCGCGCCGGGCGAGCCCGAGATAATGCGCGAGCGAGGAATTGGGCAGCTCCGTCTCGTCGGGGAAGAGGATGCCCATGCGGATGCGCTCGCGGCCGCGCATGAAACGCTCTCGGAAATTGACCAGCATCGAGCGCTTCCAGACGGCGAGCGTCGGGTGGTAGCTGCGGCCGCGCACGCCCTGGGTAGTGCCGCTCGTCATGAAGACGTACTCGGCCGCTTCCGGGGGGCTGCAGCTCAGCGTCAGGTCCTTGAAGGCGGTGATCGGCACGGCCGGGATGTCGCGCCAGCGCTTCACCGAGAGCGGCGTGCGGCCGCGCTGCAAGCAGAAGCGCTTGTAGGGCTCGTTGTTGCGGAACTGATAGGCGAAGACCTTCAGCGCCATGGCCTCGAACTCGGCTTCCGACGCGTCGGGAAGCGCGATGAACGCCAGCAGCGCCTCGATGATCTCGGCTTGCGTCACTGCGGCCCACTCCGTTCGGACGCTCGCGGCCAAGCCGGGAGCGTCGATCGCAAAAGGATCACGGGCGCAAGCTGGAGTCAGGGCCTTGGATGGCCGCATGTCCCGCATCCCTACGCCGGTATGATCCGGATCAGGTTCGGAGGGTCACCGCGTTGCCGGTCTCAAGAGCCAGCCGGCGGAATCTCAGCCTCCTAGCGAGGCCCCCCTGGGAACAGCGTTTAGGTGGGGCTTCGGGCCATGGCTTGTCAAGCGTTGCCGGCGCAAGGCCAGGTTGGGGCCGACTCGAAATCCTGACATGGCGCGCATGCCGAAGAAGAGGCTCGACGCCGGCCTTCAAAACCGTTTCTGTGCCGGCCATGAACCTTTCCGCGCCGCCGCCCCGCATCGCCTCCTTCACCTGCGAGAAGAAGCCGGCCACCGGCTCGCGCGGGATGGTCGTCACCAATCATCCGCTCGCCTCGGCGGCGGGCGCGCAGATGCTGCTCGCCGGCGGCAATGCGATCGATGCGGCGGTGGCGTCGCTGTTCGCTCTGACGGTGGCCGAGCCGATGATGGTCGGTATTCTCGGCGGTGGCCTGAGCCATATCCGCCTCGCGGACGGCCGCCATGTTGTGATCGATAATCTCTCGACCGCGCCGGGCCATGCGACTCCGGACATGTATGACTGCCTGTCCGACGAGATCGGCAGGCAGCGCGACACCCGCGACCGCGAGAACGTGGTCGGCGCCAAGGCCGTTGCGGTGCCGGGCGCGCTCAAGGGCTGGTGCGAGGCCCTGGCGCGCTTCGGCACGCTGCCGCTGGCCGAGGTGCTGCAGCCGGCGATCGGTCTGGCGGAGCGCGGCTTCGTGGTCACGCCCTATCTTTCGAACTGCATCACCGACAACGCCGCCGATCTCGCCCGCGATCCGGGCCTCGCCGCGCTCCTGCTGCCGGTCGGCCAGCCACTCCAGCCCGGCATGCGGCTGGTTCAGTCGGACTATGCCGCCAGCCTGAAGCTGATTGCGGTGGAGGGGCCGGATGCGCTCTATGGTGGGCGGCTCGGGCGGGCGCTGACCGACTACATGGCGGCCCATGGCGGGCTGATCGATCAGGCCGATCTCGCGAATTACCGCATCGAGTTGCGCGAGCCGATCCGCGGCTCCTATCGCGGCTATGAGATCATCGGCCCGCCGCCGCCCTCGTCCTCGGGCGTGCATATCGCGCAGATGCTCAACATCCTCGAAGGCTACGATATCGGCTCGCTCGGCTTCGGCTCGGCGGATGCGGTGCATCTGTTGGCCGAGGCGCTGAAGATCGCCTTCGCCGACCGGGCGGTGGCGACGGCTGATCCCGCCTTCGTCAAGGTGCCGGTCAACAGGCTGATCGACAAGGGCTATGCGGCCGAGCGGCGCGCCCTGATCGAGATGGGCCGGGCGAAGAGCTGGACGGCCGGGCTTTCGGGCGGTGAATCCGCCGACACCACCCATGTCACTGTCGCGGATGCGCAAGGCAATGTCGTCAGCGCGACTCAGACGATCAACGGGCTGTTCGGCGCCTGCGTGCAGATTCCGGGCACCGGGATGATCGCCAACAACTACATGTTCAACTTCGATCCGCATCCCGGCCGCGCGCTCTCGATCGCGCCGGGCAAGCGGGTCTTCACCTCGATGGCGCCGATGATGGCGCTGAAGGAGGGCAAGCTTGCCTTCGCGCTGGGATTGCCGGGTGCATTGCGCATCTTCCCCTCGGCGCTGCAGGCGATCGTCAACCTGATCGACCACCGGATGACGCTGCAGGAGGCGGTCGAGGCGCCGCGCGTCTGGACCGAGGGTGGCGTGCTCGAGCTCGAGGAAGCCATCCCCGAAGCGGTCGCGCAGGCGCTCGCGGCCCGCGGCCACAGGATCCTGCGTTCGCCGCGCGTCGCCGGCGGGATGAATGCCATCGCCTTCAACCCGGATGGCACGCTGACGGGCGCCGCCTGCTGGCGCGCCGATGGCACGCCGGTCGCCATCTCCGGCGGGCTTGCCCGTGCCGGCGCACGCTTCACCATCTGACCTATTTCCGGACCTTTCCATGCCCGAGACGATCGTTCTCCTCGATATGACCAGCCCCGAGCGGGCCGACCGGCTGCGTGCGCTGCTGCCTGATGGCTTTGTGCTGACGCATGGGACCGCGCGCGGCGACGAGCACATGAAGGAGATCATCGCCGAGGCCGACTACGCGATCTCCGGGCAGGTCGGCGTCTCCGCCGATGTGCTGCGGGCGGCGAAAAAGCTGAAGCTGCTGCACAAATGGGGCGTCGGCTACGACAACATCGACATCGCCGCAGCCAAGGAACTCGGCATCCAGGTCGCGCGCACGACCGGCTCCAACGCCGTGGCCGTTTCCGAATTCGCGATCGGGTTGATGCTGTCGACCCTGCGCCTCATCGCCTACGGCAATGCTGAGCTTAAGAAGGGCCATTGGCGCACGGGTCAATTGCCGTCGGATACCTATACGCTTTCGGGCAAGACGGTCGGCATCGTCGGCTTCGGGGCGATCGGCAAGAATGTCGCGAAGCTGCTGAAGGGCTTCGGCTGCACCATCCTCTACAGCAAACGCACGCCGCTCGACGCTGCCGAAGAAGCAGCGCTGGGCGTGAAGCATGCTTCGATGGCCGAAATTCTGGCGCAGGCGGACGTCGTCTCGCTGCATTGCCCGCTGACGCCCGAAACCAAGGACCTGATCGATCTGGCGGCCTTGAAGGCGATGAAGAAGACGGCGGTGCTGATCAATGTCGCGCGTGGCGGCGTCGTCAACGAGGCCGATCTCGTCACGGCGCTCAGGGCGAAGGAGATCGCTGGCGCGGCAATGGATGTCTACGAGATCGAGCCGCTGCCGGCCGAGAGCGAATTGCTCACCCTCGACAATCTCGTGACCACGCCGCATCTCGCCGCCATGGCGTCCGACAATTTCGCCCCGGTGGTGAAGCGGATGTTCACCAACATGCAGCATGTGTCGCGTGGCGAGCCGGTGCCGCCGCTCGATCTGGTGGTGTGAGTCGGCGCTGTCTGCCGGCTTGGGTATCCGTCATTCTCGGGCGAAGCGCAGACCCGAGGATCTCGTGACGAGAAGGCGCTGGTTTCCGAGATGCTCGGGTCAAGCCCGAGCGTGACGGCCCGGTTTGGGTGCGGTGAAGCTCAATGCAGCCCGCCGACGCCGACATAGCGTTCGAGCACGGCGGCATCGCTCCGCAGCGCGTCGGGCTTGCCCGACCAGACGATGCGCCCGCGTTCGAGGATGATGACGTCCTCGGCGAAAGCGAGCGCGCTTTCCAGGCGCTGCTCGACGAAGAGGATCGTCATCGCGCTGCTCGCGGCGAGGCGGGTGAAGGCTTCCATCAGCATGTCGCAGATGACTGGGGCCAGGCCCTCCAGCGGTTCGTCGAGCAGGAGTACCGAGGGCTCGCCGAGGATGGTGCGGGCTGTCGCCAGCATCTGCTGCTCGCCGCCCGAAAGCTGCGAGCCCAGGTTGCGGCGGCGTTCCTGCAGGCGGGGAAAGAGCGCATAGGCTTCCTCGATCGCGCTCCGCGGGCGGCCCTTCAGCCCGGCGAAGAGGTTTTCCTCCACGGTCAGGCCCTTGAATACCTCGCGTGTCTGGGGGACGAGGCCGATGCCGCTATGGGCGCGGGCGGCGGTGCCGAGTGCGGTGATGTCCGTGCCGCCAACGCTGATGCCGCCGGAATAGCGTCGTGTCAGCCCCATCAGGCTCGCCATCAGCGTGGTCTTGCCCATGCCGTTGCGGCCGAGGATGGAGAGGCGCCCGCCCGCCGGCACAGAGAACGAGACATCCTCCAGCACATGGGTCTGGCCGTAGCCGGCGCTCAGGCCGCGGACGTCAAGCGTGGCTGCCGGCATGCGCGTAGTTCCCGAGATAAGCTTCACGGACCTTGGGGTCCCTGGCGACATCGGCCGGCAGGCCCTGGAAGATGAGTTCGCCGGCAGCGAGCACGACCACCCGCTTGGCGAAGCGGAAGACGAGGTCCATGTCGTGTTCGATCATCAGAACCGCGAGGGAGGCGGGCAGGCGGGCCAGCGCCTCCTCGATGCGCGGGGTATCGGCGGAGGGCACGCCGGCCGCGGGCTCGTCGAGCAGCAGCACCTTCGGGCGCTGCGCCAGCGCGATCGCGATTTCCAGCAGGCGTTGCTGGCCATAGGCAATGGTGGCGACCTTGCGGCGCGCGACCTCGGCAAGCCCGAGCATGGCGAGGATCTCGTCGGCTTCGTCGCGTGCTTCGGAAGCTCCGTGGAAATGGGCGAAGATGCGCGTCGCGCGACCCTGCCGCTGCAGGATGGTCATGACGACATGCTCTTCCGGCGTCATGTCCGGGAAGAGGCGGGTGACCTGGAAGGTGCGGACGAGACCGCGTCGCACGCGTTTCACGGCGCCCAGGCCCGTGATGTCCTCGCCGGCGAGGCGGACGCTGCCTGCGCTCGGCGGGATGCGGCCGGTGACGAGGTTGACGAAGGTGGTCTTGCCGGCGCCGTTCGGGCCGATCAGGGCGAGGCGCTCGCCCTCGGTCATTGCCAGCGAGATGTCGCGGCTGACCTTGAGCCCGCCGAACTCCTTCGTGAGATGCGAGACCTCGAACACGGCGCTCATCGGCCGGCCCCCCAGCGGTTGCGCGTCAGCAAGCGTGCGATTTCGTCCAGCGTCCCGGAAAGCCCGCGCGGGGCGAAGAGCACGATGGCGATCAGCACGGCGCCGACCAGCGTCATCCAGTGGAAGGGGTTGATCGCGGCGACGATATGCTCGAGCGCCATGAAGATCACGGTGCCGATCAGCGCCCCGTAGAGGTTGCCGATACCGCCCAGCACCAGCATGACGAGCGCGTTGGCCGAGATCTCGAAACTCACGCTGTCGAGCCCGACGACTTGCGTCGCGATGGCCGCGAGCGCGCCGCCCATGCCGGCGACCGCGCCGGAGATCACGAACATCTTGAGCAGCACCGGGAAGGCGTAGATGCCGAGCGCGCTGATGCGCAGCGGGTCTTCCTTGAGGCCACGGCAGACCATGCCGAAGGGCGAGCGCGTGATGAGGCGCAGCGCTGCGAAGACGATGACGAGCAAAGCGAGGCCGAAGAGATAGGCGCTGCGGCCCCAGAGGTCGAATTCGAAGATGCCGAAGAGCGGGGCGGGGACCATGCCGGAGAGGCCGTCGCTACCGCCTGTCAGCGAGGAGGCCTTGTTGGCGGCCTCGTGCAGGAGCTGGACGATGGCGATCGAGAGGACGAGCTGCGGCAGGCCATGGGCGCGCAGCATCACCGCGCCCATGAGCAGCCCCATGACGGCGCCTGCTGCGGCGCCGATCAGGATGAGCAGGAAGGGCTCGGTCACGCCATGCACGCAGGCGATACCGGCGGCATAGGCGCCGGCACCGTAGAGCGCACCCTGGCCGAGCGAGGCGATGCCGCAATAGCCGACGATCAGGTCGAGCGAGAGCACGAGCAGCGCAACCGAGATGACGCGGGTCAGGAAGGCGAGGTTGTCAGGGAAGAGCACATAACCGGCGAGGCCGACCAGCGCGATGACGGCGAGGCCAAGGAGATCGCGGCCGAGCGTGCGGAGACGATGCGTGCCGGGATGCCGGAGCGTGGCGTCAGTCATCTTACTGCGCCCGCCCCATCAGGCCGCGCGGAAAGGCACAGACCACCAGGATCACTGCGAGATAGAAGAAGAAATTGCCGAATTCCGGCATGAGATAGCGCCCGGTGACATCGATGGCGCCGAGCAGCAGGCAAGCGGCAAGCGCCCCTGGGATCGAGCCTGCGCCGCCTACGGAGACCACGACCAGGAACGTCACCATATAGCGCAAGGCGTAATAGGGTTCGATCGGCAGGAATTCGGCGCCGACCACGCCGCCGAAGGCGGCGAGACCGATCGCGAGCGCGAAGCTCGCTGCATAGATGATCTCAGTGCGCACGCCGAGCGCGCGCGCCATCGGAGCGTTCTCGACGGCGGCGCGCAGATGGATGCCGAAGCCGGTGCGCTCGATCAGGAGCCACAGACCTCCGGCGACGACGAGGCCGCTGACGATGACGAAGATCCGGTGGCCGGCGATGCTGCGGAAGCCGAGATCGATCGGCCGGGCGAGCTCGGCCGGCAGCGGGATCGTCTTCAGCGTCGGGCCGAAGAAGTAGTTGGTGATGCCGATGACGCAGAAGGTGATGCCGATCGTCATGAGCACCTGCGAGAGCTCGCTGCGGTCGTAGATGCGGCGATAGAGCAGGCGCTCCAGCGGGATCGCGAGCAGCACCGTGCCGACCATGGCGAGGATGATGGCGAAGCCGTAGCCGAGGCCGAGATCGCGCGCCGCATAGGAGGCGATGTAGCCGCCGATCATGGCGAAGGCGCCATGCGCGAGATTGACCACCCGCATCAGTCCCATCGTCAGCGACAGGCCGATGCAGATGATGAACAGCGCCATGCCATAGGCGAAAGCGTCCATGGCGATGCTCAGCGCGGTCTGCATCTGCGGGCCTCGTCGAACCGGACAGTGGAGAGCGAGGGTGCCTGGCGCACCCTCGCGAATCTTAGTGCTGGTTGCCGGCCGCGCTCACTTGGCGAGGCCGGGGTCCTTCTGGTCCGGGAAGCTGGCGATCTCCCGGTTGATCCAGCGGCCCTGCGCATCCTTGGCGACCTCGCGCAGATAGATCGTCTGCGTGATGTGCCGGGTCTCGGGATCGATCTTGACCGGGCCGCGCGGGCTCTCCCAGGCGAGGCCCTTGACCGCCTCGACCGCCTTTTCCGCATCCTGCTTGCCGCCCGTGGCCGCGATCATCTTCGAGATCACGAACAGGCCGTCATAGGCTCCGACGGCGGGGAAGGAGAGCAGATCCGGCGCGCCGATCGCCTTGTCGGCGGCGGCGACGAAGCGCTTGTTGATCTCGGAGTCGTGCGAGACGGCATAGTGGAAGGAGGTCACCATCCCCGCCGCCGCCTCGCCGAGCGCCGGCAGATCGGACTCCTGCGTCAGGTCGCCGGTGGCGAAGAGCTTGACGCCCGCCTGCTTCAGGCCGGTATCGCTGAAGGCCTTGACGAAGCCGAGCGTCGGCGGGCCCGAGGGCAGGAAGGCGAAGACGCCTTGCGCGCCGGCATCGCGGATGCGCTGCATGATCGGGCTGAACTCGGTGGTGTTGAGCGGCATGCGGATCGATTCGGCGACTTCGCCACCAGCCGCTTCGATCGCCTTCTTGAAGGCGCCTTCAGCATCGACGCCGGGGCCGTAATCGCTGACGACCGAGACGAATTTCTTGATGCGGCGGTCGACTGCGGCCTTGCCGATCGGCGTCGCGGTCTGTGCGGTGGTGAAGGAGGTGCGGACCACCAGCGGCGAGGAGGTCATGATCGCCGAAGTCGCGGCGTTGAAGATCACGAGCGGCACGTTGCCCTGCTTCAGCAGCGGCGTGATCGCCATGGCGTCGGGGGTGAAGTAGACGCCGCCGAGATACTGCACCTTGTCGCGGACGATCAATTCTTGCGCCAGGGCACGAGCCTGCTGCGGATTGGCGGTCGGCAGGTCGCGATAGACCAGCTCGATGTCGTGGCCGGCGACGGTCTTGCCGTTCTGCGCCAGCCAGGCCTCGGCGCCGGCCTGGAAGTTCTTGCCCTGCAAGGCGAAGGGGCCGGAGAACGGCCCGATGATGCCGATCTTGATGGTGTCGGCGCTGGCTGCGCCGGCCATGCCCAGAGTGCCTGCAAGCGCCAGGGCGCCGGCACGCAGCAGCCGGCCGAAGGATGTCTTCTGCATTGTCCCTACCTCCCGATCTTTCCTCTGCCGCGGCCGCCTTTTCGCGCGGTGCGACAACTCTTGCCGTTCGTTCCTGGCCGGATCGCTGCGCTGCGGCGCCCGACTCTTGTTGTCACCAACGCAATTTTTCGCGCGAGGGCAATGCCCATCGCCGTCCGGAACTCAAAACCCTCGAACTGAGGCTGGCTGGAGATGAATTCGTCCTTCCGGGGCTAAAAATGAAGATGATCCTGCTGAGGTGCTGGGCGAACCCGGCCCTAATAGGGCAGGCCGACATAGTTCTCCGCGATGGTGACGCCCGCCGCCCGCGAATGCGTGAGGTAATCGAACTCGGCCTCCTGAATGCGTCGGTCGAAGCCGTCCTTTTCGGGAAAGCGGTGCAGCAGATTGGTCATCCACCAGGAGAAGCGTTCCGCCTTCCAGACGCGGGCAAGCGCGCGGGCCGAATAGGCGTCGAGGCCGGCATCCGAATGATCGCGATAGTGCTCGCGCAGGGCGTCGAAGAGATAGCGCACATCGCTCGCCGCCAGATTGAGCCCCTTGGCGCCGGTCGGCGGCACGATATGGGCGGCGTCTCCGGCGAGAAAGAGCCGGCCGAAGCGCATGGGCTCGGCGACGAAGCTGCGTAGCGGCGCGATGCTCTTTTCCAGCGAGGGACCGGTCACGACGGCATCGGCGATCCCTGTGGGGAGACGCCGGCGCAACTCGTCGAAGAAGGCATCGTCCGACCAGTTCGCGACCCGCTCCTCCAGCGGAACCTGGACGTAGTAGCGGCTGCGCTCGGCCGAACGCATCGAGCACAGCGCGAAGCCGCGCTCGTGATTGGCATAGACCAGCTCGTGCGCTGCCGGCGGACGGTCCACCAGCAGGCCGAGCCAGCCGAACGGGTAGACGCGCTCGAAAATCTGTAGCGCATCCACAGGGACGGAGGCGCGGGAGATGCCGTGATAGCCATCGCAGCCGGCGATGTAGTCGCAATGCAGCTCCTTGGCCTCGCCGTTCGCCTGGAAGGTCACGCGCGGCGAGGCTCCGCCGAAATCGTGCAGCGCGACATCTTCGGCTTCGTAGAACGTCGTCCCCCCGAGCCGCTGGCGGGCGTCGATGAGATCGTGTGTCACCTCGGTCTGGCCGTAGACGGTGACCGTCTTGCCGCCGCTGAGCCCCTTCAGGTCGATGCGGTGGAGCGTGCCGCGGAAGGCCAGCGCGAAACCGTCATGGACGAGACCTTCGCGATCGAGCCGCTCGCCGACGCCCGCCTCGTGCAGGAGATCGACCATGCCCTGCTCGAGCACGCCGGCGCGGATGCGCGACAGCACATAATCGGCGCTGCGCCGTTCGAGGATGACGTTGTCGATGCCGGCACGCGACAGAAGCTGCCCGAGCAGCAAGCCGGCAGGTCCGGCGCCGATGATGGCGACCTGCGTTCGCATTCTTTTTGACCTCCCACGGAGCGTCGATTTGCACCGTTCGATCCGTGGTCCAAGGATAACCTACGCAAGGCGATTGACGGAATGGAGGATTCGCGCATTGTCTTGGACAAATCGATCCTGAGGAAAGCATGCCCGGCAGGAGCGTCCCCGCCTATTGGCTCTATGGCGAGCGCCTGACGGATCGCTTCCCCGACGCGCTGCATATCGAACCGATCGTGGCACGCAGCTCGCTGCATGGCTGGACGATCCAGCCGCATCTGCATCACGATCTCTTCCAGTTCTTCCTCGTCACGGAGGGCGGCGGCCGGACGCGGGTCGACGGTCGCGAGCACCAGCTGACGCCGGGATCGGTGCTGCTTTTGCCGCCGTCGACGATCCATGAGTTTGCCTTCCTCGACGATACCAACGGTTTTGTTGCCAGCGCGGCCGCGACATCGTTGAAGCGCCTGTTCGGCAACGAACCGGAGGCGCATGCCCTGTTGGGGGCCGCGGCGGTGCTGCATGCGCCGGTCGGGAGCGCGCAGTTCGCCGCACTCGATGCCACGATGCGGCTGGCGATGAGCGAGTTCGCGGCGAACCTGCCGATGCGGGAATTCTCGCTCGGCGCCTATGCCGACCTGATCGCGTCCTGGTTCGTGCGGGCGATGCGGGGGGCGCGCGCGGTTGCCGAGCCGGCGCGGGATGCACGGGCCGAGCTGGTGCGCCGCTTCGTCGAGCGGGTCGAGACGCGCTTCCAGCATCATGACGCGCTCACGGACTACGCCCGCGCGCTCGGTGCCTCGGTGCCGCATCTGTCACGCAGCTGCCGGGAACTGCTTGGCCATTCGGCGGCGCGCGTCATCCAGGACCGGCTGATGATCGAGGCGCGGCGCGATCTCGTCTACACCGCGATGACGATCTCGCAGATCTCGTTCCGGCTGGGATTTTCCGACCCGGCTTATTTCTCGCGCTTCTTCGCCAAGCGCGCGGGCTTGTCGCCCTCGGACTATCGGGCGACGCCCTGACGCCGGTCAGCCCGCGGCCTCGATTTCCTTCATCACCGCGGCAGCCTCGGCAAAGGCAGTGTTGCCCGCGGGCACGCCGGCATAGATCGCCGTCTGCATCAGTACCTCCTTGAGATCGTCGGCGGTGAAGCCGCCGCGGGTCAGCCCTGCGCGGACATGCAAGCGGAATTCCTCCCAGCGGCCGAGGCTCGCGGTGATGGCGAGGACGAGCAGGCGCCGCGTCCGGTCGTCGAGGCCGGGGCGGCTCCAGATTTCCTGCCACGCGATGCGGGTGATCATCGCCTGGAACTCGGCATTGAAGGGCGTGCGATTGGCGAGCGATCGATCGACCCACGCGTCGCCGAGGACGCGGCGGCGGTTCTTCAGGCCAGCTTCGAACAGGGTTTCTGCAGCGCCGGCCGCATCGGGGCCGGGCGACAGGAAGCCACGCAGCGCTCCGGCCAGGGCAGCGGGCGCCTCGAGCGGGGCGAGATGGCCGCAGTCGAGCCGTTCGAGGGTCGCGCCCGGGATCGCGGCGACGAGATTCTCGCCATGGCCGGCGAAGGGGGTGGAGGCGTCGCGATCGCCGACGACGACGAGTGTCGGGCAGGAGAGACTGGCGAGCCGGCCGATCAGGTCCATGTCGCGGATGGCGGCGCCTGCGCCGGCATAGCCTCCGCTGTTCATGGCGATGAGACCGCGCCGGACGCTCTCAGCGACTGCCGGCTGGCCTGTGGCGAAAGCCGGCGAGAGGAAGCGCTGCATGGCGAGATCGGCTATCGCCACTGTGCCGCCGGCGCGGACCTTCTCGACGCGATCCTGCCATGCCGCCTTGTCCATGGTGGCCGAAGTGCAGATCAGTGCCAGCGCCGCAACCCGCTCCGGCCGGGTGAGCGCGAGCTCCATCGCGATCATGCCACCGAGCGAGACGCCCGCGACTGCCGCACGCTCCACGCCGGCTGCGTCCATCACCGCGGCAACATCTCCGGCCAGCTGGGCGAGCGTGTAGTCGCCGCTCGGCGCGTCGGTGGCGCCATGGCCGCGGGTGTCGAGCCGCAGGACACGGAAGGAGGGGAGGAGAGCGGGCATAGCCGCGTCCCAGAGGCCGAGATCGGTGCCGATCGAGTTCAGCAGGACGAGGGCCGGCTTGTCGTCCGTGCCTTCGAGCTTCCAATAGATGCGGGCGTCGCCGCTTGCTGCGAAAGGCATCGTTCGTCCCTTAGTCGTTCTGCGCGAGCAACGCGGCGACGAGTGCCGCACTCTCGCCGATATCGGTTCCGAGGCCGGCGGCCGCGAGATTACGGGCGATGGCGGCTTCGTCGACCTCAAGCCCTTCCGCGACCATCGCCATGGCGCCGGCCGCGCCGGCCGCGAGCAGAAAAAGCTCTGCCAGGGCGGGACCCTCGGCCTGCCAGCCGCCGAGACCGCGCTCCTGCTCGGCCGGGAGACCGGCGAGGATGCCGGCAACGAGGCCAGGAGCGCGCAAGGCGGCGGAGAGTGCGACCTGACAGCCGGTGGGGTTGCGTTTGTGGGCCATGGCGGAGGAACCGCCACGGCCTGGGATCGCCGGCTCGCGGGCCTCGCCAATGCCGTTCTGGGCGAGGAGCGAAACGTCGCGCGCCAATTTGCCGAGGGCCCCGATGGCGATGGCTAGGGCCGTGGCGATACCGGCGATGCCGCCGCGGCGTGCATGCCAGGGCGGAGAGTCAGGCAGGCCGAGGGCGGCAGCGAGGCGGGCGGAGACGGCCGCGCTCTTGCCGCCGAGACCGGCGCGCGAGCCGGCGGCGCCGCCAAATTGCAGCGTTGCGCCGGTTTCGACCTCGCGGTTCAGGCGGGCGGCGGCTTCCACGATGCCGGCCTGCCAATGTGCGATGCGCAGACCGAAGCCGATCGGCAGCGCGTCCTGCAACAGCGTGCGGCCAATCGCCGGGGTCTCGGCATGGCGTCGTGCGAGTGCGGCGAGCGCCGTCGCGATACGCGTGAGATCGCCGCCGAGCAGATTGCTGGCGGCGTGGATCTGGCAGGCCAGTACGGTATCGGCGACATCCTGGCTGGTGGCGCCCTTGTGGAGGGTCTTGGCGGCCTCGCCGGTCAAGGCGGCGCGAAGCCGTGCCACCAGCGGGATCGCCAGCGTGCCGGCCAGCGCTGCCTCCTCGGCAAGCGCGGCAGGGTCGATCGCGATCTCCGCGCAAAGCGCGGCGATCGCGCCCGCTGCATCGGTGCCGATCAGCCCTTCCGCCGCCTCGGCACGGGCGAGTTCGGCTTCGAAGGCGAGCGCGTGCCGAAGCGTGGCCGCGTCCGAGAACACGGCCAGCATGGCTTCGGTGGTCGCCGGCCTTGAGCGGAGGAACCCGCTCACGCGGCCTTGGCGAGGCTCGGCGCCACAGTGAACGGCGCCGCCGTCTTGGCCTTGACCTCGTCGAGGGTGACGCCGGGGGCGAGCTCGATCAAGGTGAGGCCACCGCCATTCTCCTTGTCGCAGCTCAGGACGCAGAGGTCGGTGATGATGAGGTCGACCACGCCGGCGCCGGTCAGCGGCAGCGAGCAGCGCTCCAGCACCTTGGATTCGCCGGCCTTGTTGGCGTGATCCATCACCACGATGACCTTCTTGACGCCGGCGACGAGATCCATCGCGCCGCCCATGCCCTTCACCATCTTGCCGGGGATGGTCCAATTGGCGATGTCGCCATTCGCAGACACTTCCATCGCGCCGAGGATGGTCAGGTCGATATGGCCGCCGCGAATCATCGCGAAGCTATCGGCCGAGGAGAAGAAGCTGGAGCTCGGCAGGGTCGTGATCGTCTGCTTGCCGGCATTGATCAGGTCGGGATCGGCCTCGCCCTCATAGGGGAAGGGGCCGATGCCGAGCAGGCCGTTCTCGGATTGCAGCGTGACGTCCACACCCTCGGGGATGTAGTTCGCCACCAATGTGGGAATGCCGATGCCGAGATTGACGTAGAAACCGTCCTTCAGCTCCTTGGCCGCGCGGGCGGCGACCTCTTCGCGGGTCCAGGCCATTATGCCGCCTCCCTCTTGCGCTCGGTCAGCTTCTCGATGCGCTTCTCGTTGATCGTGCTCTTGATGATGCGGTCGACATAGATGCCCGGCGTGTGGATCGCCTCGGGATCGAGCGAGCCGACCGGCACGATCTCCTCGACCTCGGCCACCGTCACCTTGCCGGCCGTCGCCATGTTCGGATTGAAGTTCCGCGCCGTCTTCCGATAGACGAGGTTGCCGGCGGTGTCGGCCTTCCAGGCCTTGACGATGGCGAGGTCGGCCCGGAGCCAGGTCTCGCGGACATAAAGGTGCCCTTCGAATTCCTCGATCGGCTTGCCTTCGGCGACGACGGTGCCGACGCCGGTCTTGGTGTAGAAGGCCGGGATGCCGGCGCCGCCGGCGCGGATGCGCTCGGCCAGCGTGCCCTGCGGGTTGAGCTCCAGTTCGAGCTCACCGGCGAGATATTGCTGCTCGAACAGCTTGTTCTCGCCGACATAGGACGCGATCATCTTCTTGATCTGCCGGGTCTGCAGCAGCATCCACAGGCCGAAGCCGTCGGCGCCGGCATTGTTCGAGATCACCGTCAGGTTCTTCACGCCGGAATCGCGGATCTGCGGAATCAGGCTTTCCGGGTTGCCCGACAGGCCGAAGCCGCCGGACATGATCGTCATGCCATCGAAAAGCAGCCCCTCCAGCGCCGCGGCGGGGCTGTCGTAAATCTTGCGCGTCATCTGTCCTCCCTGGGCGAGGCTTGTGGCCTCAGCGTTCGCTCCGGTGTTCCGGCTGCCTCGGTGCCGGCGGCGCCACAGTTAGACCGGTCCAAAGTTTCCGGCGCGATCAGAATACGAACGTGGGAGAATGTCTATGGCCGTGACGCAACTGGCACGGCCTTCGCGCAATGTCGACGTGTTCCATCTGCTACCGGCTTCAGGCGGCGGCCAACCGCTGAGATCCCGGGATCGGAAATACCCGGTCATAGGCCAGATTGAACAGGAAGGCGTAGACCACGTAGAAAATCACGATCGCGAGATCCATCAGGAAGGTCTCCCACAGGCCGATGCCGAGATACCAGGCGATCGGCGGCAGCAGCAGCAGGAGAAGGCCGCCCTCGAAGAGCAGCGCATGCAGGACGCGCGCCGGGATGTTCTTCTGCGTGTGCCCGACCAGCCGGTGCATGGCGTGATCGAAGCCGAGGTTGAAGAAGAAGTTCCAGAACGTCGCGACGGTGGCCGAGCCGACGCCGATCACGCCCATATGCGTCGCGGGCAGCCCGAAGAGCTGGGCGCCGCCGGGAATCACGAGCGCCAGTCCGATCACCTCGAACAAGAGCGTGTGGCGAACCCTGTCGGGAAAGGAGCGCATCGACATTCAAAAACCCGTTGTTCTCGTTGACGCCCGGTCTTCTATCGCCAAATTTGAGCGTCTCAAGTTGGGTATTATCTGGATTACAGATAGATGAGCGTCTCCTTCGAGCAGTTGGAAGCCTTTGTCGCGGCGGCCGAGCACGGCTCTTTCTCGGCGGCGGGCCGGGTCCTGCGCAAGGCGCAGTCGGCAATCAGTACGCAGGTGGCCAATCTGGAGGAGGATCTCGGCATCGTGCTGTTCAGCCGTGCCGGCCGCAACCCCGTGCTGACGGCGGCCGGCGAGAGGCTGCTGCGCGAGGCGAGGGTGATCCTTGACCGGCGGGAGCATCTGCTCGGCGTCGCCAGCGGCTTTGAGGCGCATGTCGAGAACCGGCTGGTGGTCGCGATCGACGAGCTCTATCCGGAACATCTGCTGGGTGCGCTCTTCGCGGATTTCGCCCGGCAGTTCCCGCATGTCGAGCTGGAGCTGCTTTTCCCGCTGATGGAGGATGTCAGCCAGCTCGTCCTGGCCGGGCAGGCCGATATCGGGGTGATGTGGCGGCAGGAGGTGCTGCCGGCCGAGCTCGGCTTCCAGACGGTCGGCTGGGTGCCGATCAAGCTCGTCTGCGGCAAGGAGCATCCGCTGGCCGGCACCCGCGTCGACTGGGAGGATCTCAAGCGGCACCGGCAAATTCTTGTCGCGGCGCGCGGCGACGGGCCGGAGAAGCAGCGCCTGCGCGTCGCGGCGGAGGTCTGGTGGGTCGAGAGCCACTGGGTCATCCTGCAGCTGGTGAGGCAGGGCATCGGCTGGGCCTTCGTTTCCAGCTCCGTGATCGAGCATTCGCCGGTCGCCGCCGATCTCGCCATGCCCGATCTCCAGTTCGACAATTTCGACCTGCCCGTCGCGCTGGAAATGGTCTGGCACAAGCAGCGTCCCTGCGGGCCGGCTGCGAGCTGGCTGCGCGAGCGCTTCGCCGCTGCCCGCATCGGTGCGGCCTGATCGCATCAGCGCTCGTGCTTTCGCTTCGAAGCGCGGTAAGGGTCGAATGCGACAGGTTTCGGGAATTAAATTACATATCTACGGCGGCGTGCGCGGATGAGTTTGGTCTACAAAGTCCGATAGCGTCGGAGTTTGTCGAGAGCGATCGATGCACCATCTTGCCACGCGAGGCAGTGTCGAATATCGTTATCAGTAATAAAATTTCATAATGCCGCCGAGGGCGGTTTCATCCGGGGAGTGACGATGCACAACGATTCCTTCTCTCGCGCCGGTTTGACGCGCCGTGGCCTGGGCGGCCTTGCCGCCGGTCTTGCGGGCTCGACCATGCTGGCTCCGGCTGTGGCCTGGGCCCAGGCCGCTTCGAGCGCGAACCTCGCCATGGTCGGTGAGCCGCAGTCGCTCGATCCGATGGCGTCGACCGCCGATCTCGTCGGCACGATCATGCAGCATGTCTACGAGCCGCTGTTCACCTTCGACGCCAACTGGGCGACGCAGCCGATGCTGGCCGCCGCGCTGCCGGCCGTATCCGCCGATGGCAAGACCTACCCGATCGAGCTGCGCAAGGGCGTGAAGCTGCATAATGGCCGCGACCTCGACGCCGAGGACGTGGTGGCATCGCTGAAGCGCTGGTTCGACATGACGCCGCGCGGCAAGGGCTTGGCGAAGAGCCTCGCCAGCCTGACCGCGAAGGGGCCGACCACGGTCGAGATCGTGCTGAACAAGGTCGAGCCGGCGCTGCTGGCACATCTGGCGCTGCCGTCTGGCTTCGCCGCGATCATGGCGAAGGAGACGATCGCCAATCCGCTGACCGAGTTCGTCGGCACAGGCCCCTACAAGTTCCGCGAGCGCAAGCCCGACCAGTTCGTCGTGCTGGTGAAGCACGAGGGCTATGCTTCGCGCAGCGAGCCGGCTTCCGGCTATGCCGGCAAGCGCGAGGCCAAGATCGACGAACTCCGCTTCATCCCGGTGCCGAACGCCAATACCCGGCTCGAGGGCGTCATCGCCGGCCAGTACCAGTTCTCCGACCAGCTCGCGGTCGAGAGCTTCAAGAAGCTGTCCGGGGCGAGCGCGGCGCGCGCCGTGCTGACCATGCCCTTCGGCTTCCCCTATTTTCCGACCAACACCAAGCAGGGCCCGATGGCCGATCTGAAGGTCCGCCAGGCCTTCCAGATGGCGCTCGACCTCGAAGAGGTGCTGATGGCCGGTTTCGGCGAGCCGAAGTTCTTCGCGACCGCTGCCGAGCACTTCCCGAAGGGTTCGCCCTTCTTCTCCGAGGCAGGCAAAGACAAGTACAGCAAGGGCGATGCGGCCGGCGCCAAGAAGCTGCTGGCCGAGGCCAAGTATGATGGGACGCCGATCCGCATCCTCAACTCGAAGCAGTACGACTTCCATCACCGCATGGCGCTTGTCATGGCCGAGCAGCTGAAGGCGGCCGGCTTCAAGGTTCAGCTCGACGTCGTCGACTGGGCGACGCTGATCCAGCGCCGCGGTGATCCCGCGCTGTGGGACATCTACATCACCCATTCGGCCTTCCTGCCCGAGCCGATGCTCTCCCCGCCGCAGCTCGGCGAAGGCGCGCCGGGCTGGTGGTCGAGCCCGGCCAAGGAAGCCGCGCTCACCGCCTTCAACGCCGAGCCGGACCCGGCCAAGCGTGGCGCGCTCTGGGGCAAGGTCCAGCAGGTTGTTTATGACGAGGTGCCCTATATCCGCGCCGGCAATTTCGGCGCGCTCTCCGGCGCCTCGGCCAAGATGACCGACTACGCCGCGATGCCGTGGCCGTCCTTCTGGAATGTCGGCCTGACCAAGTAGCCGCTGGAGCTACCGGCCCTAGTCGGCCCCGGCGCGGCAGAGCCCGCGCCGGGGCCATTTTCAGACACGCCGATTTCGCCAACGGAGCGTATTGGATGCTCGCGCATATCGGACGCCGCTTCGCCGGCCTGCTGCTCGTGCTCTTCATCGTCGCCGCGCTGGTCTTCTTCCTGACGCGGCTGGCGCCGGGCGATCCGGCGGCGCTGATGCTGGGCGAGCAGGCCACGGCCGAGGACATCGCGCGGCTGCGGACCGCCTATGGCCTCGACAAGCCGCTGCTGCTGCAATTCTTCCTCTGGCTGAAGGAGGTCGCGAGCGGCAATCTCGGCCAGTCGATCTTCCTGCAGCGGCCGGTGACGCAGGCGCTGCTGGAGCGCGCAGAGCCGACCTTCTTTCTGGCGATGTTCTCGCTCGCCATCGCTGCGGCGATCGGCATCCCCGCCGGCATCGCCTCGGCGGTCTGGCGCGGACGCCCGGTCGACCAGACTGTGAGCGGGCTTGCGATGCTGGCCGCGAACATCCCGAGCTTCTGGCTCGGCCTGATCTTCATCCAACTCTTCGCGGTCAAGCTCGGCTGGTTTCCGGTCGCCGGCTATGGCTCGCCCGGGGCCAGCTTCACTGAGCGGCTCCAGCACCTCTTGCTGCCGTCGGCGGTGCTCGGCGTCGTCAATTCCGCGCTGATCACGCGCTTCACCCGCGCCAGCATGCTCGACATTCTCGACGCCGATTTCCTGCGCACGGCGCGGGCGAAGGGGCTGTCCGAGCGCCGCGTCCTGCTCGGGCACGCCTTCCGCAACGTGCTCGTCCCGGTCATCACCGTGCTCGGCCTGACGCTGGCACTGCTGATCGGCGGCGCGATCGTGACCGAGACGGTGTTCGGGCTGCCGGGCATCGGCAATCTCGTCGTCTCCGCCGTGCTGCGGCGTGACTATCCGGTGATCCAGGGGGCGCTGCTGGCGGTCGCCGCGATCTATGTCCTGATCAACCTCCTGATCGACCTGATCTACACGCTCGTCGATCCGCGTGTCCGCTACTGAGGGAGCGACGATGAACTCTCCCGTCCTGGCTTTCCTCCGCAGCCTGTTCCGGCGCAAGCTCGTGCTCGTCGCTGCCTTCGTGCTCGCGGTGGCCTTCGTCCTTGCGGTGCTCGCGCCCTGGATCTCTCCCTATGATCCCGGCGCGATGCGGGTGGCGCGGCGCCTGCGCCCGCCGAGCGAGGTCAACTGGTTCGGCACCGACGAGCTCGGCCGCGACATCTTCTCGCGCATCGTCTGGGGCGCGCGGGCCTCACTGGGCATCGGCTTCGCCGTGGTGGCGATCTCGGTCACGGTCGGCACCGCGTTCGGCCTGATCGCCGGCTATTTCAAGCGGCTGGATGCGCCGATCATGCGCCTCGTCGATGCGCTGATGGCGCTGCCTGACATCCTGCTGGCGATCTTCCTCGTCGCGGTGCTCGGGGCCTCGGCCGGCAATGTCATCCTGGCGCTGTCGATCGTCTATACGCCGCGCGTCGTGCGCGTGATCCGGGCGTCGACCTTGGTCGTGCGCGAGCTGCCCTTCGTCGAGGCGGCCCGCTCGATCGGCGTCTCGACGCCGCGTATCCTGGCGGTGCATCTCCTGCCGAACATCGCTTCGCCCGTGCTGGTCCAGGCGACCTTCATCTTCGCCTATGCGGTGCTGGCGGAAGCCGGGCTGTCCTTCCTCGGCGCCGGCGTGCCGCCGGAGACACCGACCTGGGGCACCATGATCGCCTCCGGCCAGCAATATGCCGACGATGCCTTCTGGATCGTCGCTTTCCCGGGCCTCGCCATCGTCTTCGTGGCATTGTCGTTGCAAGTTCTCGGCGACGGGTTGCGCGACATGCTCGATCCGCGCCTCAGAAAGGCCTTGTGATGTCCGGGGTTCCGCTCTTCCCTTCGGCCTGCGGCGATCTCGCGCGGCGGGTGAGGATCGGAACGACAGGTATCCGCAAGGCCGGTTTCGGCGGAGCTCACCGGACATGACCGGCGAGTCCGATCCCATGGCGATGGCGAGAGCCGCAGGGTTTGAGGAGACGGTCGGTGCCTCCGACATCCTCAGCGCGATCCGCGCCGGCCTCGGCCAGATGTCCGAAAGCCAACGGCGGGTCGGGATGCTCTTCCTCGACGATCCCGATTGGGCGGTGAAGGCCAATGTCGAGGATATCGCCGCGCGCGCCGGAGTCAGTGCGCCGACAATCGTGCGTTTCGCCCGGGCGATCGGCTGCGAGGGCCTCAAGGACCTGAAGCTGAAGCTCGCCGGGGCGCTGGCGCTGGGCGCGCCCTTCCTGCATCGCTCCGTGCATGTCGGCGAGACCGCGGCCGACGTGGTGCGCAATGTCACCGGCAGCATGACGACGGTGATCGCCGACTGGCAGCGCCGGCTCGACCCGGCCGAGCTCGACCGGGCCGCGGCGGCGATCAAGCGTGCGCGCCGGATCGACTGTCTCGGCACCGGCGCGACCTCGCATTTCCTGGCGCAGGACCTGCAGGCGCGCCTCTTCCGCCTCGGGTTGACGGCGAACGCCTTCTCCGACGCCCATTTCCAGCTCGTCGCTGCCGCGACCCTGACCTCGGCCGACGCGCTCGTCGCGATCTCCTTCGTCGGCCGCATGCCGGCGCTGCTGCGCGCCGTCGAAGTCGGCCGGGCGCGCGGGGCGACGATCATCGCCTTGACGCAGGCGCGCACGCCGCTCGCCGAACTCGGCCACATCGTCCTGCCGATGGATGTGCCGCGCGATGCGACCATGCTGGTCGGAACGGACGCCTATGTCGTCCAGCTCATCGCGATCGAGATCCTGATGATCATGGTCGGGCTGCGTCAGGGCCCGGAACTGATCGCCCGCATGAACGATCTCCATCACGTCCTGAATACCTACGGGGTCGACCGCGAAGATCCGTCCGTCCTGCATGCCGGCTGGCGCCAGATGCTGGATTCCGATCCGGGGTCGTCCGAAACGGGCTGACGCGGCCCGCTAGAGCATTTCCGCGTTTCTTCGAAGCGCGGAAATGCTCAGGCCTTTGTTTTATATCATTTTCTTCACGAGAACCGGTATCCACTTCGCTTGAAAATGCTCGTGCTGCTACTGGTGAAAGGTCCAGAGCAGGCTCTCGCTTAATTCCTTCAGCGCCTCGACGGCGTCCGGCCGCTCGCGAGCGACCGCGGCGATCAGGGCGTCCGCGATCGCGAAGACGGCCGTGGGGGAGTTGGGCAGCAGGCGGCTGCGCGCCGGCGCGAAGAGCGTGACATCGGCGATCGAAGCGAGCGGCGATGTCGGGCCGTCGGTCAGCGCCAGAAGCTTGGCGCCGCGCTTCTTGGCGAAGCTCGCCAGATCCACCGTCGAGCGCGAGTAGCGCGGGACGGAGATCGCCACCAGGAGATCGTCCGGCCGCGCCGACATCATGTGGCGGACCGCGCGCTCCGGGCCGGTGCGTGCGGAGGCGAAGATCACATCGGCGCCGAGATAGAGCGCAAGCCCGTCTTCGAGGAACGAAGCGACGTGGTGGCTTGCGCCCGAGGCGGCGATGAAGACGCGCGGGGCCTTGAGCAGCAGTTCGACCGCCCGTGTCACGGCTTCCTCGGTCAGGCTTTCGCGGGCCGCCTGCAGATTGGCGGCCTGGTCGGCAAGAGCAGCCTCGACGGTCGCGAAGGTCGAGCCGGCGGCCGAGCGGGCGCCGGCGAAGCTGTCGACCGGAGCATGGGCGAATTTCAGCGCGGCCGAGAGCGCGCCACGAAACTCGCCATAGCCGCCATAGCCGAGCGCCCGGACGAAGCGGGTCACCGTCGCGTTGGAGGTGCCGCTCCCTTCGGCCAGCCCCTCGATCGTCATCGTCGCGACGTCGAGCGGGTGCTGCAGCACGAAATCGGCCGCGCGGCGGTGGCCGTTGCTGAGGGAGGGGTAGATCTGCGCGATCCGGTTCGAGAGATCCGTCGAAGGCCTCAGGCCCTGGGACATGTGCCTCCGCCCTGTTGACGTTCAAAAATTTTCATGTTTGCTACCCGACGAAAATAAACCTGTCAAAACGACAAGCGGGAGCGGATACCATCATGCGTCAATCCCTGTTCGTCGCGGCATTCGCCGCAACGTGCCTGTCCGCCACGGCGGCTTCGGCGCAAACCCTGCGCATCGCGCTGGCTTCCGAGCCGACCGCCGTCGATCCGCATTACCACGACCTCACCCCGAACAACGCCCTGGCGCAGCACATCTTCGACTCGCTCGTCGCCCAGGACGAGAAGCAGAAGCTCCATCCGAGCCTCGCCACCTCCTGGGAAAACGACGGCAAGAACCGCTGGACCTTCAAGCTCCGCGACGGCGTGAAGTTCTCCAATGGCAAGCCGTTTACCGCCGAGGACGTGGTCTTCACCTTCTGCCGCACCTTGAAGAACGAGACCAAGGTGTCGGATTCCTTTGCCGACGTCACCGGGAATTTCGCCTCGGTCGAGTCGCCCGATCCGCAGACGCTGGTCATCAACACCATCAATCCGGAGCCGCTGCTGCCGAACCTGCTCTCGGCGCTTCCCATCCTCTCGGCCTCCATCGTCGAGCACGGGCCGATCAGCTACGACATCGCCAAGAACTGCGGCGTGACGGGGCCCTGGCCGACCGTCAGCGGCTTCAATGACGGCTCGCTCGCTATCGGCACCGGCCCCTACAAGCTGAAATCCTATGTGCGGGGCTCGGCGATCGAGCTCGAGCGCAGCCCGACCTATTGGGGCAAGGCCGAGCCCTGGGAGCTGGTGCGTCTGCTGCCGGTGACCAATGCCGGGCCGCGCCTCGCCGGCCTGCTCGCCGGCGATTACGACGTGATCGAAAATCCGGCCGCGCGCGATCTCGGCCGGATCAAGGATGACAAGCGCTTCGGCCACGTCATCACGCCCTCGACCCGCGTGATCTATTTCCAGCTCGACGTCGCCCGCGACCAGAGCCCCTTCGTCAAGGCCGAGGATGGCAAGAACCCGCTGAAGGATGCGCGCGTTCGCAAGGCGATGTCGCTCGCCATCGACCGCGACGCCATCGTCAAGCGCATCATGGATGGCGCGGCTGAGCCGGCTTACCAGTATCTGCCGACCGGCATGTTCGGCACGCTGCCGAACCCGCCGAAGCTGGCTTATGACCCCGCGCAGGCCAAGAAGCTGCTGGCCGAGGCCGGTTATGCCAAGGGCTTCCAGCTCACCCTGTCGACCACCAATGACCGCTACATCAACGACAGCCAGATCACCCAGGCGGTCGCGCAGTACCTGACCCAGATCGGCATCAAGACCGAGGTCGACGCGATGACGCGGGCGATCTACTTCCCGCGCCGTGCCAAGAAGGAATTCAGCGCCGCGCTCGGCGGCTGGGGCTCCGGCACCGGCGAGGCCGCGTCCTTCCTGCGCCAGTGGCCGCCGACCCCCAACGAGACCAAGACGCTGGGCGGCTCGAACTATGGCGGCTACAAGAACGACCAGTTCGACAAGGTGATCCGCGAAGCCGTCACCACGCTCGACGACGCCAAGCGCGCTGAATTGCTGCAGGAGGCCGGCAAGCTCGTCCTCGCCGACGGCGCCTTCATCCCGCTGCACTTCGAGAGCGGCGTCTGGGCCTTCAAGTCCAACCTCGCTGTCACCGGTCGCGCCGATCAATACATGCTGGCGATGTCAGTCAGGCCGGCCGCCAAGTAGGCCTCGCCGATCACCCCAAAAATGACGGGCGGTCTGCTGGACCGCCCGTTCGGAACATGTAGCGGAGCCGGTCTCAGCCATGACCGCCTATGTCCTGCAACGGCTGATCCAGAGCGCGCTCGTGCTGCTCGCGGTTTCGGTCGTCGTCTTCTTCGCCGTCTACGGCATCGGCGATCCGATCGAGCTTCTGGTCTCGCCCTCGGCCAGCTCGGCCGAGCGCGAGGCGCTGATCCGGCGCCTCGGCCTCGACCTGCCGATCTGGCAGCAATATTTCGTCTTTATGGGCAATGCGCTGAAGGGCGATCTCGGCCGCTCCTTCGTCCATGGCGTGCCGGCGATCGAATTGATCCTCGCCCGTCTGCCCGCGACCTTCGAGCTCGTGCTGCTGGCGATGACGCTGGCGATCGTGACCGGCGTGCCGCTCGGCCTCTATGCCGGGCTCGATCCGGAGAGCCGTCCCTCGCGCATCATCCTGGGCAGCACCATCCTCGGCTTTTCTTTGCCTAGTTTCTGGAAGGGCATGATGCTGATCCTGCTGTTCGCCGTGCTGCTCGGCTGGTTGCCGACGGCGGGGCGCGGCGAGACGGTATCCATCCTCGGCTTCAAGACCAGCCTGCTGACGCTGGACGGGCTCAAGCATCTGGCGCTGCCGGCGATCAACCTCGCCATTCCCAACATGGCGCTGATGATCCGCCTCGTCGCCGCCGGCACGACCGAGACGATGACGCAGGACTACGTCAAATATGCCCGCGCCAAGGGCGTGCGTCCCCGGCGCATCGTCGGCCGGCATGTGCTGCGCAACATCCTCATCCCGGTCGTCACCGTGGTCGGCATCGAGTTCGGCAGCCTCGTCGCCTTCTCCACCATCACCGAGACGGTCTTCGCCTGGCCGGGCATGGGCAAGCTGCTGATCGACTCGGTCTACCAGCTCGATCGGCCGGTCGTGGTCGCCTATGTGCTGCTGGCGACGCTGCTTTTCGTCACGGTGAACTTCCTCGTCGACATCCTCTATGCCGCGCTCGACCCGCGAGTGAAGCTGACGGGAGAGATGGCATGAGCGCAAAAAGCAAGGCGCCCGCCGTTCCCGCCTATGCCGATACACCGTTGCGGGAGAGGGTGCTCCGCCGCATCCGCAACCGGCCGACGACGCGCGGTGCCGCGATCCTGCTCGGCATCATGGTTCTTCTCGCGCTGCTGGCGCCGGTCATTGCGCCACAGAACCCGCACGATCTCGCCGCGCTCAGCGTGATGGACAATCGCCTGCCGCCGGGCGAGACCAGCATGAACGGCATGACCTACTGGCTCGGCACGGATTCGCAGGGTCGCGACATGCTGAGCGCGATCCTCTACGGGCTGCGCACCAGCCTGATGGTCGGCCTCTCGGCGACGCTCGGCGCGCTCTTCATCGGGATTTCCGCGGGGCTTCTCGCGGCGCAGTTCGGCGGACCCGTCGATGCCATCATCATGCGCGTCGTCGACTTCATGCTCGGCTTTCCCTCGATCCTGGTCGCGCTCGTGCTGCTCGCCTCGATCGGGCGCGGCGTCGACAAGGTCATCCTCGCCATCGTGCTGGTGCAATGGGCGCAATATGCCCGGCTGATGCGCGCCTCCGCGCTGGTGGAGCGGCGCAAGGAGTATATCGAGGCGGCGCTGAATTTCGGCCTGCCGACCCGGCACATCATGATCGCGCACCTGCTGCCGAACTCGGTCGGCTCGGTGCTCGTGGTCGCCTCGATCAGCGTTGCCAGCGCGATCACGCTGGAGGCGACGCTCTCCTTCCTGGGCGTCGGCGTGCCGGTGACGCAGCCCTCGCTCGGCCTGCTCATCGCCAACGGCTTCGAGTTCCTGCTCTCGGGCGAATACTGGATCGCGGTTTTCCCGGGTATCGCGCTGGTGCTGCTGATCGTCTCGCTCAACCTCGTCGGCGACCGGCTGCGCCGCAGCTTCAACGTGCGCTCATGACCGACGCCCTGCTCGATGTCCGCGGTCTCAGGACCGTCTTCCATGCGCTCGACGGTGCCTGGCCCGCTGTCGACGGTGTCGATCTCAGCGTCGCGCGCGGCGAGGTGCTGGGGCTCGTCGGCGAGTCCGGCTCTGGCAAATCGGTGACCGGCTTTTCGCTGGTCCGGCTGATCGATGCACCCGGCGAGATCGTCTCTGGCACGATCCGCTTCGACGGCGAGGATCTGCGCAACGCGACTGAAGAGCGGCTGCGCGATCTGCGCGGCGACCGCATCGCGATGATCTTCCAGGACCCGCTGATGACGCTGAACCCGGTGCTCAGCATCGGCGAGCAGATGAGCGAGGCAATCCTGGAGCATCGTCAATGCACCCGAATGGAGGCGCTGGCCGAGGCGGCGAAGGCGCTGGCGCGCGTCGGCATCTCCTCGCCGGAAGCGCGGTTGAAACAGTTCCCGCACGAATTCTCCGGCGGCATGCGCCAGCGGGTCGCGATCGCGACGGCGCTGCTCAACGCGCCCGACCTGATCATCGCCGACGAGCCGACGACGGCGCTCGATGTCACCATCCAGAGTCAGATCCTGTTCGAGGTGCAGAAGCTCGCCCGCGAGACCGGCACGGCCGTACTCTGGATCACCCATGATCTTGCCGTCGTGGCCGAGCTCGCCGACCGGGTCGCGGTGATGTATGCCGGCCGCGTCGTCGAGATCGGCCCGGTCGATCAGGTTCTCGATGCGCCGCGCCACCCCTACACGCTCGGCCTGCTCAACTCCTCGGCCGCCAATGTCGCGCCCGGCGAGCGGCTGAACCAGATCGACGGCGTCGCGCCGCGCATCGATGCGCGCCCGAGCGGCTGCCCGTTCCGGCCGCGCTGCCTGCGCGTGCAGCCGGTCTGCGCCGAGCGCGATCCCGAGACGGTGGGGGAGGGCGCCCGCAGCTTCCGCTGCCATAATCCGGTGCCGGTGGGAGAAGCGGCATGAATGCCCAATCCAGCGCCCCGATCATCGAGCTCAAGGGCATCACCAAGCATTTCCGACGCAAGCCGACGCTGGCTGAGCGCATCCTGATGGCGACCGGCCGCGGCAAGGCACCGCCGGTGCTGCGCGCCGTCGACGGCATCGATCTCAGTGTGAAGCGCGGCGAGGTGCTTGGTCTCGTCGGCGAATCCGGCTGCGGCAAGTCCACGCTCGCCCGCGTCGTCACCGGCATCCTGAAGCCGACCGCCGGCGAGGTCGTCTACGAGCAGCGGCCGGTGGCCGGGCTCAGAGGCAAGGAGCGACTCGACTTCCTGCTGAAGGTCCAGATGATCTTCCAGGACCCCTACGCCTCGCTCGACCCGCGCATGAAGGTGAGCCGCATCGTCGGCGAGGCGCTGAGCGTCCACAAACTCCTGCCGAAGGCCGAGATCGATGGGGCTGTCGACCGGGCGCTGAGCGAGGTCGGGCTCGATCTCGCCTATCGCGAGCGCTATCCGCACCAGTTCTCGGGCGGGCAGCGACAGCGCATCGGCATCGCGCGGGCGCTGGCCGTGAAGCCGGATTTCCTCGTCTGCGACGAGCCGGTCTCGGCCTTGGACGTCTCGATTCAGGCGCAGGTCGTCAATCTGTTCATGGATGTGCGCGAGCGCCATGGGCTGACCTATCTCTTCGTCAGCCATGACCTCGGCCTCGTCCGCCATATCAGCGACCGGGTCGCGATCATGTATCTCGGCCGCATCGTCGAGGTTGGGCGGGCGGCGGAGATCTTCGCAGAACCGGCGCATCCCTACAGCGCCGCGCTGATCGCCGCGATCCCCTCGGCGGCGCGGCGCAAGCGCGCCTTCCAGCCGCTCAAGGGCGAATTGCCGTCACCGCTGGCGCCGCCGCCCGGCTGCCCCTTCCATCCGCGCTGCGAGCAGGCGATGCCGGTTTGCCGCGAGGTCCGGCCGAAGCTCACCGAGATCGCGCCCGGCCGCAGCGCCGCATGTCATCTGCACAAGGCTCCGGAGTCCGCATGACCACCACCACCCTCAACCCGCCCGTCGGTCGCAGCGCGCTGCCCTTCATCGACCGGCGCCATCCGGACAGGCCGCTGGTTGTCAACTTCTACCGCCCGGAGCGCCACCAGCCGAACGACCCGGTCATCGTCGTGCAGCACGGCATGATGCGCAACGGCGACGACTACAGGGATTTCTGGATCGATGCGGCCGAGAAGCACAATCTGCTGATCGTCGCGCCGAGCTTTCCCGACGAGCATTTCCCCAAAGCCGAAGGCTACAACAACGGTCTGGTCGTCTCCGCTGACGATGCCATCGCTCCGCGCGAGCAGTGGCTCTACGCGGTGCCCGAGCGCGTGCTGGATGCGCTCCGGGCCGGCGGCGTGATTGATAGCCCCGTCATCCGCATTTTCGGCCATTCGGCCGGCGGCCAGTTCGTGCACCGGATGCTGGCGACGGAGGGCGGTGAGCTCTTCGCGGCGGCGATGGCTTCCAATCCGGGCTGGTACACGCTGCCGACGCTCGATCGGCGCTTTCCGGAAGGGCTCGGCGGGCTCGATCTCGACCGTAGTGCGCTCACACGCTGGCTCGCCTATCCCATGATGCTCTTCGCCGGGGACCGCGACATCGTCACCGACGATCCCAACCTGCCGGCGCAGGCCGAGGCGCTGGCTCAGGGGCCGCATCGCTATGGCCGCGCCCATTTCATGCTCGACTTCGCCCGGGCCGAGGCCGCGCGTCTTGGCGTGCCCTGCAACTGGCAGCTGATCACGGTGCCGGGGATCGGCCATGACGGCGGGGCGATGTCGCGCGCGGCGGCGGCCTATTGGTTCGAAGCCGGCCGGATTCCACCGGTGGAGGAGCTTGGAAAGCAGGTCGAACCCGTACTCTGACAACTCCTGCTGCGGCGCAATATTGCTGACCCGGTGCGAGGGCCGCCGGGGTTGGTCGGGCTTCCCGCGCGGGGCGTTTGAGCGCCCCGTCACCGCCTCGTCCATGGGCAACGCTCCCGTAATCTTCGCACGCGATCTGCGGATGCCGACCCGCTCCGATTCACGGACCCAGGGCGCAGGCAGATGCGTCGGCGGCGGGGAAAGCCGCCGCAAGGAGTTGTTGTCATGTTTCGCACCATCCCGATGGCGGGCCTCGGCCTGCTGGCCCTGTTCGCGGTGCCCGCGGCGGCGGCGGACCGCCTGCTGCCGCGTACTCAGGAGTGGCCGGCCTATACCGCGCCGCGCACCTACAACTGGAACGGCATCTATGCCGGTATCCATTCCGGCGCAGCCTTCGACCGCTTCGACGGCGCCGCCAAGAAGAGCCGCAACGAAGTGCTGCTCGGCGGCCAGCTCGGCTACAACCTGCAGCTCGGCAGCATGGTCTTCGGCATGGAGGGCGACATGTCGATGAACGGCCTCGGCAACAGCTCCAAGCAGCGCGGTGCCGGCACCGGCGCCGACATGCGATATGTCAGCACGCTGAAGGCACGCACCGGTGTCGCCTTCGATCGTGTGCTGATCTACGGCACCGGCGGTCTCGCTTATGGCAGCCTGAAGGCCACGGACGGCCTGCTGTCGAAGACCAAGAGCAAGATCGGCTATGTGGTTGGTGCCGGCGCCGAATACGGCATAACCGACAACCTCTCCGCCAAGCTCGAATACAACTACGTCTCGCTCGGCAAGCAGGACTTCCAGTTCGGCAATACCCGCAGCCGCATCGGCGTCACCGAGCATCTCGTCAAGGCCGGCCTCAACTACCGCTTCTGACCCCGCCATAGCGGCCGGTTTCGCGAATCCGGTCCTGATTCACGGCCTTCTTGGCCGTTCTCTGGTAGGGATGGGGCGGGGTGTTCGGAAATCCCGTCCCTTGTCCGGCATCACGTTCCATCCCTGCACCTCTACAGGACAGACATGCGCGCATTGATCGTTGAGGACGAGCCGGATCTGATGAGCTTCCTGTCCTCGCTTCTCACAAATGCGGGGTTGATCGTGGATCGGACCACGACGATCGATGCCGCATTGGCGGCCCTGCGGACCGCGCCCTTCGACATCGCCATCGTCGATAGGCGCCTGCCGGACGGCGACGGCCTGTCGATCGTCAAGGCGCTTAGCGCCGACGATGCGCGTCCGGCCTTCCTGATCCTGACCGCGCGCGACGCCAAGGCCGACGTCATCGAAGGCCTCAATGGCGGCGCCGACGATTATCTGGTGAAGCCTTTCGAGCCGGGCGAGCTGCTTGCGCGCCTGCGGGTGATCGTGCGGCGGCGTCATCCCAAGCGATCCCTGGTCATTGCGGCCGGTAACCTCTCGCTCGACCTCGAGGGCCGCAGCGCCTGCGTCGGAGCCAAGCCTCTCGACCTGCGCCGGCGCGAGGCGCTGATCCTCGAAGCCCTCGTGCAGCGCGTCGGCCGCGTCGTCACCCGCGATGTACTGATCGAGGCCGTCTATGGCTTTGACGATCTGATCGAATCGAACACGCTGGAGGCGCAGATCTCGCGCCTGCGCCGCAAGCTTCGCGACGCCGGTGCCCAGGTCGAGATCACCTCGCTGCGCGGCATCGGCTACATGCTGAAGACGACAGTTTCGGCGCTCTAGCGCCTCTCAATCGCGGCTGGTGCCGTCCGGCGGGAATGCCAGGCGCACCGTTGTGCCGCCATCCTCATTGCCGAGAATGGCGATGGAGCCGCCATGGGCGGCCATGATGTCGCGCACGATGGTCAGGCCAAGACCCGCGCCGGTCGAACTCGGCGACATACGGTTGAACGGCTCCATCGCCTGCGGGCGCTTCGCCGCTGCGATGCCGACGCCGTCGTCGATGACCTCCAGGACGGCTCCGTCGAGGACGCGGACCAGAATGGTCGATCTGGCCTTTGCATGGCGCAGGGCGTTGTCGACGAGGTTGGCGAGCGCGGCCCGGACCGTGGGCTCATTGGCATCGATCACCCCATTCAGATCGCCTTCCTCTTCCAGCGCGACATCGACGCCGTGGCTGAGGATGAGCGGAGCGAGCTCGGCCAGGACGGAGCGAGCGAGCGCGTTGAGCTGCAGCGGTTCGAAGGGCAGTTCGGTCGCATGCAGACGGGCGAGCTGCAGCATCGAGGAGACGATGGTGGTCAGCCGGCTCAGATCCGTGGTCAGCTGGAGGCGCGCCGGCTCGTCCGGGAGCGCGTCGACGCGGCTGCGCATCACCGCAAGCGGGGTGCGCAGTTCGTGCGCGACATTGTTCATGAAGCGCCGTTGTCCCTCCATGTTGCCGGCGATCTGGTCGAGCGCCGAATTGAGCGCGGTTGTCAGGGGCATGAGCTCGATCGGGGTTTCCTCGGTCGGCAGCAGGCCGCGCGGCGCGCGGGGATCGATGCGGGCCGCCGCTTCGGCAGCGCTGCGCAGCCGCGCACTGATATAGGAGACCGACATCGCGATTGCGGCAGCGATGATGATGCCGAAGACCACCGAGATCGCGAAGGCCGGACCGGCGATCGCGCGCAGGAAATAGCCGAGGATCAGGTCCCAACCCGGCACGCCGCCGCCGGTCGCGACGATGACGCGGCTGCCATCCTTCTCGATCACGTCGAAGGCGAGTGCGTTGTCGCCGCCGACGCGCATCTGAGCCGCGATCGTCGGGCCATCCAACCGGATGTCGATGGGCAACCCCGGACGCAACTCTGGCGCATACTCGACGACGGAACGTCCATCGGAGACGAGATACCAGAGCCGGGGGCTGGCCTGCTCGATCTGCACAAGTCCCGCGGTCTTCTCGACCTGCAGTCCGCTGCCCGTCGACGGCCGTACGCCTTGCTGGATGATTTGTGAGGTGACGTCGTTGCGTAGGGCGCCAGGGTCTTCGGTGATGAAGGTGAACGCCAGAACGGCCGCGATGAAGGCCGCGAACAGGACGATGCCCAGCAGGCCTAGCCGGAGCGTAAGGGCACGCGACAGCGAGGTCACGCCGGGCCCCCGTTCTCACGACGGCCGTGAGCGTTCGAAGTCGCCGGCGACGGCCTCACGGAAATCGGTTCAATGTTGCGGGTCGTCACGGAGCCTCTGTGCGGGTATGGCTTGTCGGACAGGGCGCGCTGCTCTGGCTCGCTCTGCATGGACCGTAATAGCGTTGCCGTTCAACACTTCCATCGATCTGCCAACCTGATGCCTGTGTTGCGCACCGTGGCAAGGGGGAGCCGTCCGGTCTGGGCGTTGGCGGCGCTGCTCGCGGCCGCGCCGATCGAAGCCACGGCATTGGCACAGGGCAAACCGCCGGCGAAGGAACAGATCCGGCCGGGCCAACTGCCGACGACATCGCGCAACGATATCTTGCGATTGGTCGAGGGGGTATTCGACACCGCGTCGAAGACGGTCAGCCTTCCGATCGAACGTGCGTTCGCCCTGTTCGGCGAGCCCAATGCCTATATCGTCGGTGGTGAGCTGAGCGGCTCTTTCGTTGTGGGCGGGCGGCATGGCAGCGGCGAGTTGCGTTTTTCGGACGGGTCCCCCGAGCCGGTGATCTGGTCGGCGCTGTCGGTCGGCATCGGACTCGGCGCCGATTACGGCCGGGTGATCATGCTGGTCTACGGGCTTGACCGGCGGGAGGACGTGTTCGGAGACTATGCCAGCCTCGGCGGCAGCGCCCATTTCCTGGCCGGGGCCAATGCGACGATCCTCGCCTCGCCGCGCGCGCGGATCGTCCTCATCTCGTCGGGCCTTGGCCTGCGCTTCTCGGGCGATCTCAGCCGCATCCGCATCGAGCCGGCGGGCGCGCCGGAGATCCTGCGCCCGCCAGCAAAAATCTGCGGCAATCCGGCCGATTGTCCGCTGCCTGGACGCCCCTAACGGGACGATGGGAGGGACAGGCTCAGCGGGCCCGCTCGAGCGATTGGTAGGCCGCAGAGTGGAGCTCGTCGAGGCGCGCCGAGATGTCCATGGCGATGAGGCCGACCTCGCGATCGTCGGCACCCTTTCGGACATAGAGCGGCTCCGACCATAGAATGCAGCCGCGGCCGAAGGGCAGGGCGATGCTGGACCGGTCCCAGTTTGTCAGATCGAAGCGCGCGCTCGTGACGGCGGCGAAGAGGTAGATCGGCCGACCGGTGACGCGGGCGAGCTGCACGGCGCCCTTGCCGGCCACGCGCGACACTTTCGGCACGTCTGCCGTGAGAACGACGCTAGTGCCGTCGCGGAGCGCGTCCCGCATTTCGAAGAACGCTGGAATTGCCCGCTTGGTCTGAATTTTCGGGCGGCTCTGCGTCCCCGAGCCACGGATGGTCCGGAAACCGGCCCGTTCGACGACGGAGGCGACGACCTCGCCATCGAAATGCAGCGAGGCCAGGATTGCCACGCGCGATGCGCCCTCGAGCGCCGCAAGGCTCAGCATCTGCTGGCCGTGCCATGTCAGGGCGATGAACGGCTCGCGGCTGCGCTCCCAAGGACAGGCCCCGGGAATGACCGGCCTGAACCGGGTGGTTCGCTGCACGAGGTTGATATAGCCGTGCAGTGCGCGGCCGGCGAGCGCCGCTGACTGGCCTGAGCTGGGACGCATCTTCCGCTCTCCATGATGAATCACATGGAGTGGTCGGTGCCCCGGCTTGCTGGAACATTGCGCGGCCGCCGGCGGGGAGGCCGGCTTCGCACAAAATCAGGGTTTGAACGCGCTTGCCGCCCCGTCAGGCGCTCCGGCCATGGCCATGGTCCGTCCGCAGGCGGCGCTCGATGAAGCGGCTATAGGAGCCCATGCCGTAGCTGAGCAGGGCATAGACCAGCGCCGCGAAGACATAGCCCTCGAGCACGGCGATGCCCTGCCAGACCGGATCGCGCATGGCTGAGCGCACCGTGTCGAGGAAGTCGAGCAGGCCGATGATCGTGACGAGTGTCGTGTCCTGGAAGAAGCCGATGAAGATGTTGACCAGCGGCGGGATGACGATCTTGAGCGCCTGCGGCAGCACGATCTTGCGCATCGACAGCCAATAGCCGAGGCCGAGCGAGGCGGCGGCTTCGTGCTGGCCCTTCAGCACTGCCTGCAGACCGCCGCGGACGGTCTCGGCGATATAGGCGCCGGCGAAGATGATGATCGCGACCTGCGCCCGCAGCAATTTGTCGATGGTGACACCGTCCGGCATGAACAGCGGCAGCATCACCGAGGCCATGAACAGGATCGAGACCAGCGGCACCCCGCGCACCGTCTCGATGAAGATGACGGCGATGACCTGGATTGCGGGCAGCTTCGAGGAGCGCGCCAGCGCCAGCAGCACGCCCAGCACGAAGCCGAAGGCGAGCCCCACCGAGGAAAGCATGAAGGAGAGCGGCAGGCCGCCCCAGTTCGTGGTGCTCACCACCATGAGGCCGAACAGCCCGCCATACATCAGCACGCCGCAGACGATGACGACAGCGAGCCAGAGCCAGAGCAGGCGCCGCGACCAGAAGCGCGAAATCATCGAGATGATCACCGCAGCGAGGAACAGCAGCACGGCGAGCGCCGGGCGCCAATGCTCCTCGTAAGGATAGAAGCCGAAGATCATGAAGCGCAGCTTCGCCGCCAGGAAGGGCCAGCAGGCCCCGTTCCCGGCCTTGCAGGCCTGCGGCCCGCCTTCCGTCACCGCGCGGGTGACGAGCCAGCCCCAAGCGCCGGTCACGAGGCGATAGATCAGCCAGAGGCAGGCGAGGGTGACGGCGGCGTTGAGCGGAGAGCCGACAAAGGGCTTCAGCCCAGCGAGCCAACGCCGCTGTCCCTGCAAGGGGCGGTCGGCTCGTTCGACGCCAAGCATCGCCGTATTGGTGAGCTCGGACATCTCAGCGCTCCACCAGGGCGACGCGGGCGTTGTACCAGTTCATGAGCAGCGAGATCGTGATCGACAGGCCGAGATAGACCAGCATGAAGATCGCGATGCCCTCGATGGCCTGTCCGGTTTGGTTCATCGTGGTGTTGGAAACCATCACCAGGTCGGGGTAGCCGATCGCGATGGCGAGCGAGGAGTTCTTGAAGGTCGAGAGATAGGAACTGGTCAGCGGCGGAATGATCACGCGCAGCGCTTGCGGCAGCACGACCAGCCGCATCGTCTGGCGGTCGTGCAGCCCGACGGCACGCGCAGCCTCCCATTGGCCCCGCCCGACCGCGAGGATGCCGGCGCGGACGATCTCGGCGATGCCGGCGGAAGCTGAGAGGCCGAGCCCGACCAGAAGCGCGGTGAATTCCGGGGTGACCTGCAGGCCCCCGGTAATGCGGAAGCGGCCCTTTTCCGGCCAGTTCACCACGAGATCCGGCTGAAACAGCAAGAGGCCGATGAGCGGTGGCGCGAGGACGGCGACGAGCACATAGGGCCAGGCGGCGCGGGCGTGGCCGGACGCGACGCGGTGGCGCCGCATGAACGCGGCGACCACGAAGGCGAGCACGATGCCGGCCAAGGCGGAGACCAGCACGCCGGTATGGGCGGCGGACCAGCGCAGCGAAGGGACGATCAGGCCGCCATTGCTGAGGAAGACGTCGGGCAGCACCTGCCAGGCGTCCCGCACCGGCGGAAACACCGCGACGATCAGCGCATACCAGAGGAAGAGGTAGAGTAGCAGCGGCACATTGCGCAGCGCCTCGACATAGATCAGGGCGAGGAAGGACAGGAGCGGATTGCGCGACAGCCGGGCGATGCCGACGATCAGGCCGAGCACGGTCGAGAGGATAACGGCGAAGATCGAGACCCAGACCGTGTTGAGCAGCCCGACGAGAATGGCGCGGCCGTAGGTGTCGCTGGATTCGTAGCTGATGAAGGACTGGCTGATGACGAAGCCCGCCGGCCGGGAGAGATAGGCGAAGCCCGTCGCGATGTTCTGTTCGGCGAGCTTCCGCGAGACGGTGCCGAAGAGGTAGAGACCGACCCCGACGACGAGGACGACGGCCACGACCTGATAGAGCACGGCGCGCACGCGCACATCGTAAATGAGCCGCAGCGGGCTGGATGCTGGAGAGGCCATCGGGCTGTTCCGTGCTGGAGACGCACCGGCCGCGCGCGACGGCCGGCGGTCTCAGGTCAATCGAGGGAACGCCAGATCGCCGCGCGTCCCACCGGACGCGACGACGGCGATCTATTCATTTGATACTGCATCGGATTTTTCTAAAAAGCGGAAGCCACTTCTCGGTCCGATGCGATGGCCGGGATCACCGGAAGGGTGGGGAGTAGAGCAGGCCGCCCTTGGTCCAGAGCTGGTTCGGGCCACGGGTGAGGCCGAGCGGGGTCTTCTCGCCGAGATGGCGCTCGAAGAGCTCGCCGTAATTGCCGAGCTGCTTGATGGCGTTGTAGGCCCATTTGTTGTCGAGGTTCAGCATCTTGCCGAGGTCGCCGTTGACGCCGAGCAGGCGCTGGATCTCGGGGTCCTTGCTCTTGAGCTGCTCGTCGATATTGGCCTTGGTGATGCCGTACTCCTCGGCCGCGATCAGGGCGTTGACCGTCCAGGAGACGATGTCGCGCCAGTTGCTGTCGTTCTGGCGGATGACGGGCGCCAGCGGCTCCTTCGAGATCGTCTCGGGCAGGATGACGTATTGCTTGGGGTCGTTCGCGATCGCGCGCACCGAGGCGAGGTCCGAGCGGTCGGTGGTGATGACGTCGCAGCGGCCGGAGAAGAAGGCGTTGCGCCACTCGTCGGGATTCTCGAAGACGACCGCCTCGTATTTGATGTTGCGCGGCTTGAAGTAGTCTTCGAGATTCTGCAGCGTCGTGGTGCCCGGTAGGATGCAGACGGCCGACTGCGACAGCTCCGCCGCGCTCTTCACGCCGAGCTTGCTCGAAACCATCAGGCCCTGGCCGTCATAGAAAACGACCGGCGCGAAATCGAGGCCGAGCGATGTGTCGCGCGAGAAGGTCATTGTCGTCTGGCGCGAGAGCAGGTCGACCTCGCCGGACTGAAGCCCCTGGAAGCGGACATTGGTGTTGAGCGGAACGAAGTCGACCTTGTCCGGAACACCGAAGACGGCGGATGACACGGCGCGGCAGATGTCGCTGTCGAAGCCCTGGCGAACGCCCTTGTCGTCGGCATAGGAGAAGCCCGGAGCCGTGGGGGAGACGCCGCAGAGAATCTTGCCGCGCTTCTTCACAGCCTCGAGCGTCGCTTGCGCCGAGGCGGGAGCGGCGAACACAGAAAAGGCGGCCGCGGCGAGACCGAGCGCGGCCAGCTTGCAGAACATTTTTGGCATAGGCGTTTCCCCTGGTGCGTGCCTGTCGTCGGCGCGTCGACAGGGAGCCTATTGAGCTGCGGTTGCCGCCGCAAGGACCTTCCGCGCCAAATCCCTCGACGGTGCGGAGTGACGGCACGAGGCCGGCACGGTAGGTTGAGCGCGAACCGGATTGCGCCCTTGAAGTCCCGACTGGCCACATTCCTGCTGCTGTGGGTTCCGCTTGCGCTCATCGGCCTCGGGCTGGGGGCCGCGATCGAATTCACACGGGCAAGCGACGCGCTCCACCGCGAGGGAGCGACGCTGCATCGCGTCCTCTCGCAGCGCGCCGAGCAGCATGACGCGCATCTCACCAGCCTCGCGGCGGTGTTGGCGAGTTCGACCGCGGATTCCGGCACGTGGCGCGCCGTCGTGGAGGCGATGCAGCGCTTCTATCCGCGGATCGCGGCGGTCGAGCTGGCAGGATCAGGAGCTCCCCCCGACGGGCTCGAGGGGAAAGCTGCGGAGAATCTCAAGGACTTCGATCCGCTCGCGCTTGCGGCGCGCATCCGGGAGCTTGCACCGGGCCACGCCGGCACGCTGCCCAGCCGGGGAGGGAAGCCTTTCTATGCGCTCGTCAAGCGCATCCCGGACAACGGCTCGGAGCCGCGGGCGCTGGTGCTCGTCATCGACGCCACACGCATGGCCGAACCGGAAGGCGGCTTGCCGGAGGAGACCGTGCTCGCGCTGCACGATAGCTCCGGAGCCAGGATCGTCAGCCAAGGACGGGAACGTCCGCCCGGCACGGGCCTGCCGGAACTCACCTATGAACGGGCGTTGGGAAGCCGCTCTCAGCCGCTCGTCCTGTCCCTGGAGCGGCGGCCGGCCGTGGCCGAGATCCTGCCGCCGATCCTGCTGATCGGCTGGCCGCTGGCCTCCGGGCTAGCAGTGCTGCTGCTGCTTGCGGTTCTGCGCGAAAAGCGCGCCAGCCAGCGGGCGCGCGAGGCGATGCGGCTGCATCAGCAAGATGCGCGACTCGCCCATGCGATGCGGGTGAACACGGTCGGCGAGATGGCGTCCGGCATCGCTCATGAGATCACGCAGCCGCTGACGGCGATCCTCAGCCAGAGCCAGGCCGGCCTGCGGCTCATGCGCTCCGCGGCGGGGCATCCGGACGCGCTGATCGGCGTGCTCGATGCGAATGTGCGGCACGCCCTGCGGGCCGGCGAAATCCTGGAGCGGCTGCGGGCCTATGTGACGCGCCGCGAGCCGCAGCCCCAACCGAACGACCTCAACTGCATCGTCCGCAATGTCGTTGCCCTGACGCAGCGCGACCTGTTGGAGCGGGGGATCGGCCTCAACCTTGAACTCGTCCCCTCGCCGCTCCCGGCGCGGGTCGATCGGGTCGCGATCGAGCAGGTGGTTCACAATCTCGTCCGCAACGCGGCGGAGGCGATAGCGGGCGAGACCGGAGGGCGACGCGAGATCACGCTCACGACCCGGCTCGTCGGAGGCGATGTCGAGATCGCCGTGAGCGATACCGGCCCGGGCATCGCGGAGGCCGATCTGGCACGGCTGTTCGAGCCGTTCTTCACCACCAAGAGCGGCGGCATGGGGCTCGGCCTGCCGCTCTGCGAGCGTTTGGTCCAGTCGGCCGGCGGGCGCATCGCTGCGCGCAGCGAGGCCGGCCGGGGCGCCGTGTTCACGGTTCGCTTGCCGCTCCTGGCCCTGGAACAGCGGATCGCGGCTGAATGAAGCCCGCTGCCCGTACGGTCTATCTGATCGATGACGACGATGATGTCCGCGATGCGCTCACGTTGCTGCTGCGGACCATGGGCTTCGCGGTGCAGCCCTTCGCCAGCGTCCAGGCCTTCCTGGAGCGCCCGAACCTATGGCAGGATGGCTGCGTTGTCGCCGATATCCGCATGCCCGGGACATCCGGCCTGCAACTTCTGGAGCGCATGGCGAGCGAGGCAGAGCGCATGCCGATTGTCATCGTCACCGGCCATGGCGATGTCGCGGCCTGTCGCCGTGCCTTCAAGGCCGGAGCCGTCGACTTCCTGACAAAGCCGATCGACGAGCAGGTGCTGCTCGAGGCGATCGAGGCGGGCTTCGCGCAGCTCGACGAACGCAGCAGGGTTCACGCCGCCCGCGCCGGGCGGGAAGCACAGCTGGCCAAGCTGACCCAGCGCGAGCGGGAGATCCTCGATCTCATCGCCGAAGGGCTTTCGACCAAGGAAATCGCTCGCGCGCTCGCCGTTTCGCCGCGCACGGTCGAGACCCATCGCGCCAATATTGCCGAGAAGCTCGGCGCCGGCTCGGTTGCGGAGATGGTTCGTATCGCCCTTGAAGGGTAGGGCTCCGACAACTTCGCTCTCGCGGCTGTCATTGCCGCCTTGCTCCGTAGGATTACTGAGAGGTCTCCGGCGCCGTACCGATCTTTTTTCGCTTCGCGGTTCGGTAGCGTGGCCCCGTCGAGCTCAGGCTCGCCACGCCCCGCATCGGAGAGACCATGTTCAAGACCGCTTTCGCCGCCGCTGCTGCCACACTCGCTCTCGTTCCGGCCGTCGCCGGCGCCCAGGTTTTGCAGCAGCGCAACATGCCGCTCGCCATCGCGCAGGAGATCGCACAGGCCGCCGTCGAGGCCTGCGCCACCAAGAACTTCTACATTGCCGCCACGGTGGTCGACCGGGCCGGCGTGCCCCTTGCCATGCTGCGCGCCGACCGGGCCGGTCCGCACACCGTCGCTGCCAGCCGCGACAAGGCCTACACCTCGGCTTCCGCTGGCAATGGCACCCTGGCGATGGCCGAGGGCGCGGAGAAGAACCGGGCGGCGCGCCATGTCGCCTCGATCGAGGGCTTCCTGCTGCTCGGTGGCGGTGTCCCGGTCAAGGTCGATGACGAGGTGATCGGCGCGGTCGGCGTCGGCGGCGCCCCGGGCGCCAATCTGGACGAGGATTGCGCCAAGGCCGGGATCGAGAAGGTGCAGGCGAAGCTGCGCTGAATTGGCCGATCGCCGTCATTGTGAAGCAGGTGGCCGCTGCGCCGGCCGCCTGCCCGCCATTGGGGGATGCTGCCATGTCGAGGATATTGCTGGCCGCCCTGGCGCTCCTTGCCGCCGTCTCGTCCGGTGAAGCGACCGCGCAGACGCCGCCAAGCCCGGCCGAGTTTGCGGCCTATCGCGGCTTGCATGCGGCGGCTGCGGCGGGTGATGCCGCGACGATCCGCCGGCTGGCCGCGGCGGGGGGTGACCTCGATGCGCGCGATCGCAATGGCCGCACGCCCCTGCACGTCGCGGTATTCCAGGGGCGGGCCGAGGCTTCGCGTCTCCTGATCGCCGTCGGTGCCAAGCCGGGACTGCTCGACGAGCAGCGTTACGATGCGCTGACGATCGCGGCGGTGCGTGACGACGTGCCGACGGTCAAGGCGCTGCTGGCATCCGGCGCTTCGGCCAAGCTGATCACGAGTCGCTATGACGGCACGGCGCTGATCGCGGCCGCGCATCTCGGCCATGACGAGGTGGTCCGCGAACTGATCAAGGCCGGGGCGCCGCTCGACCATGTCAACAATCTCGGCTGGACCGCCCTGATGGAGGCGGTAGTGCTGGGCGATGGCGGCCCCCGTCACATCGAGACGGCACGCGCTCTGCTTGCCGCGGGCGCGGATCGCACTATCGCGGACGGGCAGGGTATCACGCCGCTGCAGCACGCCCGGGCGCGCGGCGATCGGGCGATGGCCGGACTGCTGGAAAGCGCGCAGAGGCGCTGAATACGCGCCGCTCGCAGACCCCGATTGCGCTCCAGCGCAGGGTTTGGCGGCCGCTAATGCTCATTCTCGTTTCCCAGACCGACCGGCAATCCGACGCGCCAGGATGGAACCCCGCCTGCGGCTTCCCGTTGAAGCAGGCAGTGGGAGAGGTGAGACATGCCCTCGAGAGCGATGGAATTGCGCCGTTCGGATGTCCGCATGAATCCGGCGCGATATGAACGATGCCAGGATACCGACGGGAACAGATATGTCGTCGCGGTGTGGTCTGACACCGACGGAATCGCGCGGTTCACCCTCCTCGACGGAACATCCCTCGTGCGTGTCGATAACGAGAGTTTCCAGATGCCGAGCGGAACTCGCCTTCGCCGCTGCAAGGATGAGCCCTTTGCGCATTGGGCTTGAGCGACACGCTGGCCAACCCTGCGGCCCAGAATTGTGCGCCAGATTTTCCGCGTGGCGGGACAGCAGATGACCGATGCTCCGCCTGCCCCTCAGCGTTCACGCATGCGCCAGTTCTTTCGCGTGGCCCTGCGCTACTGGCGCGACCAGGATACGCGCTGGCGGGCCTGGGGGCTGACGGCCGCCGTATTGTTCTTCGTTGCCGCGCAAACGGCGAGCGCAGTCGGCATCAACAAATGGAACCGCCTGTTCTTCGACGCGCTCGAGAAGCGGGACGTCACGGGCGTATGGGCGGCAACAGGGTGGCTGCCCCCTCTGGTCGTGGCCACGGCCCTGTCGGTGTCCGGGTTGGTGGTCTGCCGCATGCTGCTGCAGACGCGCTGGCGCGAGAACCTCACCCGGCGCGTCGCGGGCTGGTGGATCGCGGACCAGCGCTATTATCGCCTCGGCTTCCTGACCAAGAGGCTGACCGCACCCGAGTATCGAATCGCAGAGGATGCCCGCCTCGCGATCGAGCCGCTGGTCGAGCTGGCGATTGGGCTGATCAGCGCCTTCATCACGGCGGCGACCTTCGCCGCGATCCTCTGGCAGGTCGCGGGCTCGGCCGAGGTGACGCTGGGAACCGTCACGATCGTCATCCCGAGCTATATGGCCGTCGCCGCAGTGCTCTACGCCGCCATCGCGTCGCTCGCAGCCTATCTGACTGGGCGGCCGCTGGTGGGCCTCGTCTCGCACAAGAACGAGATGGAAGCCCAGTTCAGGGCCGAGATGACGCGGCTGCGCGAGAACGCCGAGAGTATCGCGCTCATCCGCGGCGATGCCGATGAACTCAGCGCGGTGGGGGAGGATTACGGACGCGTCGTTGCCGCCTGGCTCCGGATCATCCGCCAGCAAGGCATCATCGCGCTGGTCCTGAATACGAACGGGGCCTTGTTCCCGATCGTGCCGCTCCTGCTTATCGCGCCCAAGTATCTGGCCGGCGGTGTCACCCTCGGCGCGGTGGTGCAGGTCGTGGCCGCCTTCAGCGCCGTGCAGGCCGCGCTGATCTGGTTCGTCGACAACTTCGTCAGGCTGGCGGAGTGGTTCGCCTCCGTGAGGCGCGTCGACGAGCTGGTCGAGGAACTGCAGGCGCTCGATATCGGCACGATCATGGAGGCGGATACGCGGATCGAACTCGGGGAGAGCGAGGACGAGGCGATCCATATCCAGAATTTGTCGCTCGCGCACAGCAATGGCCGCGTCGTCGTCGCGGATGCGACTGTTGCCATCGAGCGCGGTGCGAAGGTTCTGATTGCAGGGGAGAGCGGCTCCGGCAAGAGCACGCTCATCCGGGCATTGGCCGGGCTCTGGCCCTGGGGATCAGGCTCGATCCGCGTGCCCGCGGGGCAATCGATCGCTTTCGTTCCCCAAAAGCCGTATCTGCCGCGGGGAACGCTGCGTTCGATCCTGCTCTACCCGGCTTCGGAGCGGCCGGTCGACGAGGAGACGATGATCGGAGCGCTGCAGCGCTGTGGCCTGGGCTATCTGTCCAGGAGGCTCGACGCGGAGGATGATTGGGACCGCATTCTCTCCGGAGGAGAGCGCCAACGGGTCGCCTTCGCACGCCTGCTGATCCAGAAGCCGGACATCATCGTGATGGATGAGGCGACGTCCGCGCTTGACGAGGCGAGCCAGGAAGCGCTGCTGGGGCTGTTCGACAGCGAACTGGCCGATGCGACGCTCATCAGCGTCGGGCACCGCCCGGGGCTTGAGGACTATCACGAGCAGAAGATCACGCTCGAACGCCGCCCGGCCGGAGCCCATCTGACGTCCAAGCCTATCGGGCGGTCGCTATGGCGCCTTTTTCGGGGCCGCCGGGAGGCCAATGAAGATACTGCAGACTGAGGTGGGCGAGGCTTGCGCTTCCGGGCCTGCGGCCGGCCGGGATTGGCCAGCCGCAGGGGGCGATGTCAGCTCTGCACGAAGGCGAGCAGGTCGGCGTTGAGCTCGTCGGCATTCACGGTGAGCATGCCGTGGCCGAAGCCTGGATAGGTCTTCAGCTTGCCGTTCTTCAGGTGCTTGATCGACTCGCGCGCGGCGGCCCCGATCGGCACGATCTGGTCGTCCTCGCCATGCAGGACGAGGGTGGGCACGCCGATCGCCTCGAGATCTTCCGTCTGATCGGTCTCGGAGAAGGCCTTGATCCCGTCGTAATGGGCCTTGGCACCGCCCTCCATGCCCTGCCGCCACCAGTTCCGGATGACGCCCTGGTCGATCTTCGCACCCGGCCGGTTGAAGCCGTAGAAGGGGCCTGTCGGGACGTCGAGGAAGAATTGCGCCCGGTTGTCGGCGAGCGCCTTGCGGAAGCTGTCGAAGACCTCGATGGGCAGGCCGCCCGGGTTCTTGTCGGTCTTGACCATCAAAGGCGGCACCGCGCTGACCAGCACCGCCTTGGCGACGCGGCCCTGCGGCTCGCCATGCCTGGCGACATAGCGAGCCACCTCGCCACCGCCGGTGGAGTGGCCGATATGGACCGCGTTCCTGAGATCGAGATGCTGCGCGACCGTCGAGGCATCCGCTGCATAATGATCCATGTCGTGCCCGTCCCAGACCTGGGCGGAGCGGCCATGGCCGCGGCGGTCATGGGCCACGACGCGATAGCCCTTCGACAAGAAGAAGAGCATCTGCCCGTCCCAATCATCCGAGGAGAGCGGCCAGCCATGGTGGAACATGATGACCTGGGCGTCTTTCGGTCCCCAATCCTTATAGAAGATCTCGACCCCGTCCTTGGTTGTGACGAATGGCATGTCAGTCTCCTTCGGTGTGCCAAACATGGTCTTTGCGGCGACGGCGCCAAATCCATGGTTCCGTCGAATTTTCGTCGCGATGCCCGTCGCCGGAAGGCAGCGCCCGGCAGGCTGCATTCTGCAACGGCATTATGGGGCCGTCTTGTCCGACTGCCCGGCTTTTTGTGGTTTATCGTCTCGACTTGGCAGAGATGCGTCAAAGCTGGCTGTGCCATGCCCCCGCGGGGTTCCGGCGCAGCACGAGAAGGCGTGTGCGAATGACCCGATCATCAGCGCCGCAATCGGGGGCGGTCGTCAAGAGGGACGAAAGTGCCGTCTGGCTGATGGCGTCGACTTTCTGCTTCCCGCCCTTGAAGGTGCTGTAGATTGCGGCAGGTCGCGTTTGAGGAGACATCATGATTCTGGTCTGCGGCGAGGCGCTGATCGATCTGTTCGTCGCTGCGCCGGATCGCGGCGAGATGCCGGCGCGAGCGGTTCCCGGTGGTTCGCCGTTCAATGTCGCGATCGGTCTCGCCCGGCTCGGCATCGAAGCGGGGTTTCTCGGAGGCGTTTCGCGCGATGCGTTCGGCTCGCTGCTGGCCGAGATGCTGGCCCGGGAAGGGGTCGATTGCGGCTATCTGGTACGAACGGACCGGCTCAGCACGCTCTCCGTCATCGCCACCGACGACAATGGCCACCCCAGCTATAGCTTCCATGGCGAGGGCGCCGCGGACCGCTCTCTGCTGCCATCCGATCTGCCCTCCGAACTGCCCGGCACCGTCGAGGCGCTGGCTTTCGGGTCCTACACCATGGCGGCCGAGCCGGTGGGGCCGAGCCTCGCCGCGCTGGCCGAGCGCGAGAAGGGCAGGCGGTTCATCAGCGTCGACCCCAATTTGCGACCGACGGCGCCCGGCGGGCTGGCAGGCTGGCATATGGCGGCCGAGCGCTTCTACCGCGCCGCGAACCTGATCAAGGCCAGCGAGGAAGATGTGCGGATCGGCTGGGACGGGCAAGTCACGATCACTGAGGCCGCCGCCTATTGGCTCGATCTCGGCGCGCAACTGGTGGTCATCACCGAGGGGGAGCGAGGCGCGACGGCCTTCTCGTCTGCCGGGCGGATCTCGGTGCCCGGACGGCCTGTCACGGTTTGCGATACGGTTGGCGCCGGGGATGCCTTCCATGCGTCGCTGCTGGCGCGGCTCGCCCAAACCGGCCGATTGCACCCGTCGGCGCTGGCTGAACTCGATATCGCATCCGTTCGCGAATTGCTGGTCTATGCCAGCGCCGCGGCGGCGCTTTCGGTCACACGCCGGGGCGCGGTCTTGCCGACCGCCGCGGAGGTGGAGGCGTTGCTGTCGACGCCGGCGTAGCTGCCATCGTCGGCCGCGCAGGCGAGCGCCATTCCCGCTCAGGGCACGCGGCTCAGTTCGAGGCGCTGCGGCGGCCCCAGGACGCGACTGGCGGTCGAGATGGTTCGGACGCTCGTCGGATTCCGATGGATTTCGGATATCCGGATCAGACGCGCGCTTTCGAGGTCGTGCTGCCACAGATCGGGCCTCTCCGGCTCGGCAGATTCGGCCACGCAACCGGTAAAGGCGAAGGACCGGTAGATGGGAAAGGCATAGGGCTCCCACCCATCCGACCCCATCGGACTTGGCCGTTCCATGATCCACTCGGCGGTGGCGCCGCTGATGCGCAGGCCCGCCGGCACCGAGGCGTCGAAGGCCTGCAGGATGATGCCCTTGCTGACGTTCTTCAGATTGCAGCGCACCGTCGCCTCGTCGCGCACCGCGATGATCGCGCTGATCTTGTCACGGGGATCGACGGGCAGTGCGAGCTCCTGAATCGGGAGATCCAGCCCCCGCGCCCACCATTGGAACCAGCTCGAATACTCGGCATGAGGGACAGGTTCCGTGAGCCAGCGCTGCCGCGTGCCGATCTGAGGGAGAGAGGAATCCGCATAGAGCCTCTGCCCGTCGAGCCCGATCCAGGTCGAACTCTGGTATTCCGGGGCGGTTCCGCCGGGCGGTGCGGAGACCTCGGGCACAGTCCAGTTCGCCATGACGGAGACGAAGCTGCGGCCGTCACGGGGTGTCACATAGCCGCCGGACCAGTTCATGCTCTTCTGCACCGGCCTGGCGGCTTGAGCGGCAAAGCGCAGAATTTGCAGTCGCGGGGCCACGTTGGTGGCCTTGGACGCGCTGAGAAACCGCAAGGGCGGAGCGTTGGGGCGCCGGCGCAGGAAGGCCCGGCGAAATGCTGCTGCCGCCGGATTGGCCCTGAATTCCGCCGGGGTCGGCAGGCCATAGCACTGCAATTCCCTGTCGCTCGCATCCGCGGGATCGAAGGTCTCCGGTGGCAAAGGATAGGGCGCGATGGCGCCGTTAGGCGGGTCGGCCATTGCCGTCTCCTCACTCTGCTTTCCATTCGGCGGCGGCCTTCGTCACGGTCTCGCCGAATGATTTGAGCGTGTAATGATCCGCGCTCTGCCCGGTGTCGCTGTGCTCCGACAGTTTCGCGAAGGCCGCGGAGGCGATTGCGGCGCCGGCTTCGGAATCGCTTGGAAAATGCAGTCCGGCGATCTCGCGGTTGCGCGCCACACGTCGTGCGAGCGCCATGAGCGTTTCCGTCAGGGCTGTCCGGTCAGCCTGCGGCAGTGCCGGAGTCACGATCTTCAGCATGTGCGCCATGCAGGCTGCCATGAGATGCGCCTGGGTGGCATGGCCGCTGGGATAGGACGAATGGCCGGGTACGGGGATCGGCGGCATCAGCGCGGGGCATTCCCAGGATGGGCGCGGGCGCTGGAAGACCTGCTTGTAGTAGAGGGCACTGAAAGACGCGACCAGGCTGGCGATGTGCAGGACCCGGAAGGTCTGCGGATGGGAGGCCGGCGTCATCGCGAGCGCCGCCATGAAGGTGGAGATGAACTCGCCATCCTGCACGAGTATTTCGCCCAGGGCCGACGCGCGCTCGTCGCGCGCGGCGGCAAGCAGGTTCTTGATCTCGCGCGCCTGCCTGGTTTCAGCCCCCTCCTTGCCGTTAAGGCCGATCAGGATGTCCGCCAGCGTGTCGTTCAACTGGTTGGTGTTCCAGTTCGTCGCGGCGAACTCCGTCAGCCCCCGGAAGGCATACCAGCGCGCCGCCCAATGGCGATCTGCAAATGTCGCCGGTTCGCCGCCGACGGCAGCGTTCATGAAAAGGATCTTCTTGTAAGGCCCAGATGCCGGGTCGAGGCGGATATGCACCGATTTCTGCAGATCCCGGATCCGTCCACCAGCCGCCGTGGTCGACTCCATCGAGAACGGAAAATCGGCCCGGTCGGGTACGAACCAGTTTCCGTCGTCGCCGCTGATGCCGGAGTTTCCGGTATTGCCGGTGTTGCCGGTATTGCCTGTATTGCCGGTCATCGCATGAACCCCGCACGGTTGCTGTTGCGGCAAACTCGTTAGGCTTCGGCTCAGTCAGGCAGTCCTGCCTTCCGTAAGTGCCCGATCCACGTCTCAAGAATAGGTGGGGCGAACGGGCAGCGCGGCGCGTAAGGCGTCAGTCTAAAATCGGGCTGGAGCAAGAGAAGGCGATCGGCGGCGCTCGCTGCCTCCCGGTGTCGTCCTGCTGCGACCAGGCTGGCGGCAAGCGTACGCAAAGTAAAGCGGATTGAAGGATTATGCGCAACAGCACTGCGCGCCCAGCCGACCGCCTGATCATAGTCGCGGTTGATATAGTGCGCCTGGGCCAGGATGCCCTCGTGCCAGAAGCGATAGGGATCTGCGGGGGCGAGGCGCTGTCCGGTCTCGCCGTGCTGGACCGCCAGCGAGCCGTCGCCGACGAAGCCCCGCGCGGCGCTGCTCATCGTCCAGGCCATCGCCACGCTTGGCCCGGCCTCGATCGCCTGGTCGAGAAAGCGTTGCGCCGTAACGGCATCGCGCAGGAAGAAGGCCTGGACGTGCCCGTAGATCGCAAGTGCGAGCGGGTCGTTGCCGTCGCGCTCGATGGCGGCCCGCGCCCGGTCGACCGCCGCCTGCGCGTCGCCATCGGGATCGGGCGAGCCGAGTTCGCCGACGCGGAAGACATGCCACAGCGCAGTGTAGGTGAAGGGGGGAGCGTAGGACGGGTCGAGTGCCATCGCCTGCTGCAGCAGACCGCGCGCCCGGGCAAAGCTGTCGGAATCCATCTTGTAGAGCAGGTCGAGCGCCTGGAGCAGCAGGTCGTAGGCGGTCATGTTCTGCGGGTGCTGACGCAGGGCGCGCCGCAGCTCGCGCTCCCGGACATGGGGCGCCACGGTTCTGACGAGCTTCAGCGCGATGCGGTCCTGGAGGTCGAACAGCTCGCTGACCTTGCCGTCGTAGTGATCGGCGCTGACCACCGCGCCGTTCTCGTTGGCGATGAGTTCGGTGCTGATGCGGACGCGACTGTGAGATAGCGAGACGGTGCCGTCCATGACATAGCGGACGCCGAGCTTGCGCCCCACAGAGACCGGGTCGGCCCGCTGCCGGCCGAATTCCAGCGTCGATCCGCGCGAGATGACGAACAGTTCCTTGAGCCCCGACAGCGACTGGATGATCGAGTCCACGACGCCATCGGCGATGGAGACCTTGAGCGATCGGGTGCCGTTCATGCGGAACGGCAGAACGGCGATGGAGGCCCGCGCATCGGCGCCGGCGTGGCTTTCGCCGATCTTGCGGGCTGGAACCGGCCCAGGCTCGGAGCGGAGGGCGAAGACGCGCACCGGGCGCTCGTGATTGCGCAGGAAGATCTCCCCCATATCGGAGCCGAGCACCCTCTCCGCCATGTCGAGCTGCTCGAAAACAGCTTCCGAAACGATGACGCCACCTTGTTCCGCATAGGATTGCAGCCGGGCGGCGACATTGACGCCATCTCCGAAAATATCGTCATTCTCAAAAATGACGTCGGCAAGATGGATGCCCATCCGAAATGCGATCCGCAGGGAGATGGGCTGATCGGTAGTGGCTGCCGCGAGCGCCTGCTGGAGCGACAGGGCGCAGTGGGTCGCCGTGGACGCGCTATCGAACGTGGCGAGAAATCCGTCGCCGGTGTTCTTGACGATCTGTCCGTCATGCTCGCGCACGCAAGGATCGATCAGACCGGCGCGCAGGCTCATCAGCCGATGATGCGTCGGTTCTTCCGCCGCCTCGCTCAGGCGCATGTAGCCGACCACGTCGGCTGAGAGAATGGCGGCCAGGCGACGTTGCATCTTCGCTGACGCTCTCGCACCTGAAACCGACCCCGCAGGGGCCGGGTTCACCATGATGGATCAAGCCTTGTCGATGCTGGCATGAGAGTGGTGCGAGGTCCACCGCAAGCGTCGCCCGACCGATGCCTGGGTCATGAAGCGAAAACGCGGCGGTTGTCCGCCAATGCAGAACGATCGCGATTTGGTCTCCGGGCTGGAGCTCCTGCTGTTGGGGCAGCCGGAGCCGGCTGGCAAGGCTGTCCGCCTGCGACTATTTCTTCGAAGCGGTATAGAGCATCTCCATCCGCGACAGCCCGATGTCGCTCAAGGTGTGTTCGTCGAGGGGGGCCGGGTCCGCCTCGTGGCGCCAGAGGATATGGGCCGGGTTCAGCCAGCGAAGCAGGCCCGCGGCGGCGCGCGCCGACGGGCTCGTCGGCGATGCTGCTGCCGCGCCGTCGCGCAGCGAGGCCGGAACTGCTAGGCTTGAGACTGCATGAGAGGGGTGCAGAGCGTCGTGCACGATTGAGCTCCGTTCGGTCGGGCTCTCACCGAGGTCGCGGGATGCGGCCGTGGCGGCCTGTCGCGACGGAGTTCTCTACCGATCGGCACGCCGATTCTGTGCGCTGGATCACACAGGATCAGGCTGCGCCGGAAAACCGAATGTCGGAGGCGCCAGATGAATGACGGGCCTCTTCGTATCGTGAGCCTCCTGGCGGTGAACCCGTTCTTCGCAGGTTTGCTCCCGGGAACGCTGGAAGAGATCGCACTCGTCTGCCGCCCACGGCATCTCGCAGCGCGCGAGGTGCTGTTCCTGAAAGGCGATCCGGGCGATGGCCTCTATGCCATCCGGCGTGGCCTCATCCGCATCGGCACGACGAATGATCTGGGGCAGCAGATGACGGTCAACCTGCTCGGAGGCGGCGACATCTTCGGGGAAATCGCACTTCTCGACGGCCGCTCGCGAACGGCTGATGCGGTGGCGATGGAAAATACCGAGATGTTCTTCCTGCCCCGCCGGGATTTTCTAAAGCTGCTCGCGACCGACACTGCGCTTTCGTTGCAATTCATCGAGCTTCTCTGCGCGCGGCTGCGGGACGTCCTGCAGCGCATGGAGGAGACGACCTTCCTGCCGGCGGCAATGAGGCTGGCCCGGCGCATCCTCACGCTCGCGATCGACTACGGAACGGAGGTGCATGCGACGCAGGACGAACTGGCATCGCTCAGCGGCATCACGCGCGAAACCGTGAACCGCCAGCTTCAGAGCTGGAAGCGGATGGGCGTCATCGAGCTCGGGCGCGAACGCCTGACGATCCTCGATATCGAAGCGTTTCGCAGGCTCGCGAAGGTCGCTGCGCCGAAGCCGAGCCCCGGCAGCGCCTGAGCGGCTCTACGCTTTTCCGGCGACGACGAGGGAATAGATCGCGACCGGCCGATCATATCCTTTCAGGACCCGCGCCTCCAGCGCGACAAGGGGCAGGCGCGAACCTACCGATTGGGCCGCTGCCCGGTCGCAAAGAACCTCGAAATCATCCGCGATCGAACACAGGCGCGAGGCGAGATTCACGACATTGCCGATCGCGGTGTAGTCGAGGCGGCCTTCCGAGCCGATCCGGCCGACGGTCGCCGGGCCCATCGCAAGGCCAACGCCGAATCCGAGGCGATGGTCGAGGCTGTGCCGGCTGGCCAACAGCTCGTGCACCCCGATTTGCATGTCCCTGGCCATTTCCAGAGCGCCCAGTGCGGGGTCATCACAGGGCACCGGCGCATTGAACAGCACCATCGCGCCATCGCCGGAGAAGTTCGTCAGCGTGGCCCCGTGGGTGGCGACCACGGTTTCCAGGGTCGAATAATAGTCTCCGAGCATGCCGATGACGGTCTCGGGCTCGGCACGCGCCGAGAAGGCGGTGAATCCCCGCAGATCGCAGAAGGCGACGACCACGTCGACGCGCCGCCCGTCGAGCAAGTGATCGTCGCCGGTCCGTTCGACGAGTTCCGCCACTTGCGGGGCGAGAAAGCGCTTCAGCCGGTTGATGCGCTCCGAGCGCTCCTGCGAGACTGCCAGCTCGCTCGCCATCTCGTTGAAACGGGTCGCCAGCCGTTCGAACTCATCACCCGTCTCAAGGTGAATCCTATGCTCGAAATGTCCGGCGCCAATGCGGCCGACGCCGTCCTCCAGCAGCATGATGGGTTCGACCATGCGTCGGGAGAGCCAGTAGGCGAGCATGGCGGCAAGGCCCGCACCGGCAATGAGCAGGGCGATCGTGCGCCACAGGGCGGCGTAGATCGGGCCGAAGGCCTCGACGACGGGTTGCTTGACGATGACGCTCCAGTCCACGCCGGAGATCGGCGCCGTCGCAGCGAGCACCTTGCCTCCCGTCACGTCCCGGCCAGCGATCGCTTCCCCCGGGCGGGTCAGGATCGAGGCCCGCAGGTCCCGCAATGGCTTCGTCGCGGCTTCATCGGCGCGCAGGACCAGGCTGATATCGGGGTGGGCGATGAGGCGGCCCGGCCGGTCGAGCACGAAGGCTTCCCCCGTACGCCCCACCTGTATCGCCGAGATCACGTCCCAGATGAGCTTGAGGTTGACTTCGGCCATGGCCACGCCGGCGCTTGGACGGTTTCCGGCGACTGCGATGGTCATGAAGGGCTCCGAGCCGCGCTGAAACGTGACGGGGCCGAACCAGGTACGATGCGAGCGCGCACCCGCAACGGCCGGCTCCCCGGACTGGTCTCTGCCGCTCTCGATTCTGTTCAAGCCGATGCGAGACAGGAACAGCCTCTCCCGGCCGGCTGCGTCGACCAGGCTGAGACTTTCGATGGCCGGCACCTGACGCAGCACGAGAAAGGCGTCGAGCCTGCGCTTCTCATCTGCGCTCTCCGGCCAGGGCAGCAGTACCGCCCATCCGAGCTGATCGCGAATCCCTTCGATGAAATCCTGAATTTTGGCTGCGGCTCCCCTGGCCTCGGCGTCGAGCATATTGTTCAGCCCGGTGCGCTGGTCGCGATAGCCGAACCATGCTTCGACGCTGCCGGCGAAGAGCAGCGGCACCACGACGGCGGCAAACAGGGCGAGGAAATACTTCCAGAATAACGATATGCGAGGCGCCGCTGGCTTGTTGGACATCGCGTTGGCTCGCTCGGCGGTTCACCGGCCGGGGTTATTCGATCACGAAGTCGGCGCTGCTCAGAAGCGAAGGTGGGACCGACAGGCCCAGGGCATTCGCAGCCTTGAGGTTGATGAACATCTCGACCTTGGTGACGCGCTGGACCGGCAGCTCCGAAGGTTTCATTCCTTTCAGGATACGGCCGGCATAGATCCCGGTGTGACGGTGCGACTGCTCGAAATCGCCGCCATAGCTCATCAGCCCGCCCGCGACGGGAAAGTCGCGGGATTGCGTGATCGCGGGCGTCCCATGGGCGGCGGCGAGCGCGGCGAGCTGCGGGCTGCGATAGGCGAAATAGGGGTCGGAGGTGAAGACGAGCCCGCCCGCGCCGGCCTGAGCCGCGCCGGCGAAGAGCCCGCCGAATTCCTGTTCCATGCTCGCCGTCAGTGGGTGCAAGGCGAGCCCCAGGCTGCTTGCGGCACTGTTGAGGTTCGCCAATTGCGAGTTCGAGGTCGGGCTGGCCGGGTTGACGGCGATGGCGAAGAGCCTGGCGTTCGGCAGCAGCTCCGCCATGAACTCCAGGCGCTTGCGCGAAACTTCGACGCTCAGGCTGGACACGCCGGTCAGGTTGCCGCTCGGCCGGGAGAGGCTGTCCACAAGCCCAAGGGCTACGGGATCTCCACCGAGCTCGAACACGACCGGAATGGTCGTGGTTGCCGATTTCGCAGCGAGCGCGACCTCGGCGCCGCCGGGCGCGACGATCACGCTCGCCCGGCGACCGACCAGATCTTTCGCGAGCGCCGGCAGGCGCTGATACTGGCCTTCCGCCCAGCGGAAATCGATTGCGACATTGTGCCCTTCGGCAAATCCGGTTTCGGCCAGCCCGGCACGGAAGGCGGCAAGGCGGCTGGCGTAACGCTCCGGGGTTTCCGAGCCGAGATAGCCCAGCAAGGGCATTGCGGGTTGCTGCGGGCGGGCGGCGCTGGCCCATGCCGCCGCGCCGCCGGCTAGCACGAGCATCCGGCGCCGGTTGATACGGTCGCCGAGACCGACCAAAGCGAAGGGCAAGAAGCGCAAGGCACTCTCTCCTGCCGACATCGTCCATTCATCTGGAGCGGCGGGATACTACCGCAGTCACGCGGCACACGCATAGTCGCGTTGGGCCCCCGAAGCCGGGAAGCCGTGCCAGGCCCTGCAGCTTTCTCAGCGACCCCAGAGGCAGATGACGTTCGGCTATGCTGCGTCGCAGCGGGGCCGCCGGAGCCAATCTCCCGTTCAGCTGCCGTCGAAAACACGCCTGCGCGCGTTTTCGAGATGGAGCTGCATGGCCCGGCGCGCGGCGGCCTCGTCCCCCAGCTCGATCGCATCGAGGATCGCCTTGTGCTCGCGCTGGACGCTCAGGAGGCGCGGCCGTGGCTGGATCAGCGAGAGGTTGCGGTTCAGATTGATCCCGGTGGCGATCTGCTCATGCAAGGCGTTGAGCGTCGTCACGAAGAAATGGTTGCCGGTGGTTTCGGCAACGGCGCGGTGAAAGGCGATGTCTTCCTCGACGCCGAGCCGGCGCTGTTCGCTGACGATCTCCAGCGCGATGAAGGCATGGCGCAGTTTCAGGAGGCCGTCTTCGTCGCGCATCTTCGCGGCCAGCGCGGCAATTTCCCCCTCCACGGCGATCCGGAAGACGAAACAGCGCTGGATGTCGGCGATGCTGCTGATCGGCGCGAAGCTGCGGACATCGGGCGCCGGCCGGCGCAGGACATAGGAGCCCGACCCGCGCCGCGATTCGACCAGACCGTCCTCGCGCAACCGGCCCAGCGCTTCGCGCACGATGGGGCGGGAGACTGCCAGGCGCTCGGCAAGCTCGCTCTCGGAGGGCAGCCGCGCCGCGACCGCGAACTCCCCCGTGATGATCTGACTCAGGATATATTCGTAGACGCGGTCGCCGAGTTTGCCGGTGCTCATTGTCTCCGCCGTGGATTAGTCCTGATCGCGTCAAGCGCATGTCGCCGCGCAAGAGTCGGCTTGCATTCTGAGAATGCTACTTTACAACTTATTTTACAAATTATAGGCGTTTCATTGAAGTGTGCTGCAACCGGCGCCGTACCGCTTTGGACTCGCAGGTCGATGCTGCGAGTGGGCGGCGCATCTCTTCGGGAATGAACCGATGCCCAAGCTCAAGCCGGAAACGCGCGAGAAGCTCCGCACCGTCTCCGTCGCCACGGTCTGCACGGCGCTCTTCAAGCGCGGCTTCCGCAACCAGTTCATTCAGGATGTCCGGCCGCTGAGCCAGGATACGGGCACGATGGTCGGCGAGGCCTTCACGCTGCGCTATATCCCGGCGCGCGAGGATCTGAACCCGCTCTCGGTGTTCCAGGACCGGGCGCATCCGCAGCGCAAGGCGGTCGAGGACTGTCCGCCCGATGCGGTAATGGTGATCGACAGCCGCAAGGATCCGCGCGCGGCTTCCGCGGGCGGCATCCTCGTCTCGCGGCTGATGAAGCGGGGCGTTGCCGGTGTCGTCACCGATGGCGGTTTCCGCGATTCCCCGGAGATCGCGCAGTTGCCCTTCCCGGCCTATCACAACCGGCCGGCGGCGCCGACCAACCTGACGCTGCACCAGGCTGTCGATATCAACGTGCCGATCGGCTGTGGCGATGTCGCCGTCTGGCCGGGCGACGTCGTCCTCGGCGATGGCGAGGGCGTCGTGGTCATCCCCGCCGATCTCGCCGATGAGGTGGCGGAAGAGGCGGTCGAGATGACCGCCTTCGAGGACTTCGTCACTGAAGAGGTGATGAAGGGCCGCTCGATCCTCGGCCTCTACCCCGCGACCGAGGAGCAGACCAGGATCGACTTCGCCGCGTGGCGCAAGGCCAGGAGCCGATGAAGGTCTCCCGCTGCAGCCCGAAGCGTAACCCGGCTCAGACCGTCTCGCCGACCGCCTGCAGATAGAGGTCGAGGATCGCCTCTTCCTCCTTGCGCTCCTCGAGGTCGCGCTTGCGCAGAGCCACGACCTTGCGGAGCACCTTGACGTCGTAGCCGTTGCCCTTGGCTTCGGCATAGACCTCCTTGATGTCGTCGGCGATCGTCTTCTTCTCTTCCTCGAGCCGCTCGATGCGCTCGACGATGCTCTTGAGCTGATCGCCCTGAACCGGATCGTCCATCTGATATCCTTCCGGGGTATGAAAATTCGGCGGGCAGCGTTCGCCCGGATTGGGGCAGGGCGTCAAGCCGCAAACGCCCGGCCCTCAACAGCTGTGATGCCGCAATTCCATCAGGCGAAGCACCCGAGAAAAGTATGACTTAATCGCCATAATGCAGATGACGCCGACTTTCGCGCGACCTAAGAAGGATCGAGAGAACTGCCGCGATCAACGGCCGCGCCGGGTGGAAATGGGCAACGTGCACAGTCCTGCAACCGAGACAGCGAAGCTGCGCGAGACGGCGCGGAAGATCTACGACGCCGCGGTATCGCGGGCTCATCCGTCCGGATGCCTGCCGCAGCATCTCCCAACCGCCCCGGTGACCGGCCGCCTGATCCTCCTCGCCGCTGGGAAGGCCGCGGGCAGCATGACCGCGCTTGCGGAAGCGCACTATCTCGATGGCGGCTTTCCGCCCGAACGGTTGCTCGGCCATGCCGTTGCCCGACACGGCTACACCGCTCCGACCCGACAGATTCCGATGGTCGCCGCCGGCCACCCCGTGCCGGACCAGGGCAGCATCGACGCCGCCGAGTGCACGCTGGCATTGGCTGCCACCGCGACCGCTGACGATCTCGTCCTCGTCCTGCTCTCTGGCGGCGGCTCGGCCAATTGGGTCGCACCCGCGGGTTCGCTGGCACTGGCGGAGAAACAGGCGGTCAACAAGGCCCTGCTGCGTTCTGGTGCGCCGATCGGCGAGATGAACATTGTCCGCAAGCGCCTGTCTCGCATCAAGGGCGGCCGGCTCGCGCTGGCAGCCGCTCCGGCGAAGCTGCTGACGCTCGCGATCTCAGATGTTCCCGGCGACGAGCCGACGGCTATCGCGTCGGGCCCGACCGTCGCCGATCCTTCGACCACGGCCGAGGCCCGCGCCATTGTCGCGCGCTACGGGCTCGATTTGCCGCCGGCAGCACGCGCCCTGCTCGACGACCCCGCAAACGAGACGCCGAAGCCTGGTCACCCGGCCTTCGCCAACAGCGAATTCCGCATCATTGCTCGCCCGGCCGATGCGCTGGCCGCCGCCCGCGCCGCCGCCGAAGCCGCTGGCTATGAAGTGCACGATCTCGGCCCCGATCTGGAAGGCGAGGCGCGCGAGGTCGCGGCGGATCATGCCGCACTTGCACGCCGCCTGAAGCGCGAGGGCAGGCGGGCTGCGATCCTCTCCGGCGGCGAGCTCACTGTGACGCTGCGCGGCTCCGGCCGGGGTGGCCCGAGCCAGGAATATGCGCTGGCGCTGGCGATCGCGCTGATGGGCGAGCCCGGCATCGTCGCGCTGGCCGGCGACACCGACGGCACCGATGGCGGCGGCGGCGAGCCGACAGATCCGGCCGGTGCGCTGATCGATCCCCAAACTTTGGCCCGCGCCGCCGAGATCGGCCTTGATCCCGCCCGATCCCTCGCCGAAAACGATTCGACCGGCTTCTTCGAAGCGCTGGGCGATTTGCTGCAGCCGGGGCCGACCCTGACCAATGTCAACGACTGCCGCGTGATCCTGATCGAGCCGTGAGATTTCCTGGACCTCAGCGACTGGGCCTTCTGACCGCCTGCTGCGTTGCGGCCTTCATCGCGGGCGCCCTGCCGGCGAAGGCGGATCTGCGCATGTGCAACACCACGTCGAGCCGGATCGGCGTCGCCATCGGCTACCGCGACGCGCAGGGCTGGACCACCGAGGGCTGGTGGAACATCAGCCCGCGGGGCTGCGAGACCCTGTTGCGCGGCACGCTTGCGGCGCGCTTCTATTACGTCCACGCGGTGGATTACGATAAGGGCGGGGAATGGACCGGAAAATCGGTCATGTGCGTCCGCAATAAGGAATTCACGATTCGCGGCATCGAGGACTGCCTGGCGCGCGGCTATGATCGCGCCGGCTTCTTCGAGGTCGATACCGGCGAGCAGAAGAGCTGGACCATCCAGCTCACCGATACCGGCGGGGCTGCGCCGCCGCGGCCCTGACCGGAATACCGGAACAGGGCCGTCGCGACGGCAACGATCGGGGCGGGTGCTTACCGGCCGCTGGGCGGAACGAAGGTGCTGACAGGCCGGAACCGAAAGCGGGCCGGCTTCATGGGGACTGACAATGAAGCGTGAACGCCGGATCAAGATCATCGCCACCCTGGGGCCGGCATCGTCGACCGAGGAGATGTGCGCCAAGCTGTTCGAGGCCGGCGTCGACGTCTTCCGCATCAATATGAGCCACACCCAGCGCGAGACGCTGGCCGAGAAGATTGCGATGCTGCGCGGACTGGAAACCAAGTTCCGGCGCCCGGTCGGCATCCTTGCCGATCTCCAGGGTCCAAAGCTGCGCGTCGGTCAGTTCGGCGGCGATGGCGGCGCGATGCTGGAAAAGGGGGCGATCTTCACTCTCGATTCAGACGCTGCGCCCGGTGATGCCAAGCGCGTCCACCTGCCCCATCCCGAGATCCTGAGCGCGCTGGAGCCCGGCCATAACCTCATCCTCGATGACGGCAAGCTGCGGCTCGTCGTGGAGAGCGCCTCGGAAAAGGAGGCGGTCACGCGCGTCACCGTCGGCGGGCGCCTGTCATCGCGCAAGGGCGTCAGCCTGCCCGACACCACCATTGCCGTATCGGCCATGACCGAGAAGGACCGCGCCGATGCCGAGGTCGCGGCCGAGGTCGGCGTCGACTGGATCGCGCTTTCCTTCGTGCAGCGTCCCGAAGACATGGCGGAACTGCGCAAGATCGTGCGTGGCCGGGCGCTCGCGCTGGCCAAGATCGAAAAACCTCAGGCCGTGCTGCGGCTGGAGGAGATCATCGATGCCTCCGACGCGATCATGGTGGCGCGCGGCGATCTCGGCGTCGAGATGCCGCTGGAGAAGGTGCCGGGCACGCAAAAGCGCATGATCCGCATGGCGCGGCGCAAGGGCAAGCCTGTGGTCGTCGCGACGCAGATGCTGGAGAGCATGATCACCAGCCCGGTGCCGACCCGCGCCGAGGTCTCGGACGTCGCGACCGCGGTCTTTGAGGGCGCCGACGCCGTAATGCTCTCGGCCGAGAGTGCCGCCGGCCAATATCCGGTCGAGGCCGTGACGATGATGAACCGCATCGCCGAGGAGGTCGAAGGCGAGACGGTCTACCGCTCGATCCTGGAGGCGCAGCGCACCGAGCCCGAGGCCACCGGCGCGGATGCCATCGCCAAGGCCGCCCACGAGATCGCGGAGACGCTGCATCTCAAGGCGGTCTGCGCCTGGACCTCATCCGGCTCCACCGCCTTCCGCATCGCCCGGGAGCGCCCGAATTCAACCGTGATTGCACTGACGCCGAACCGCGCCACGGCGCGCCGCCTGACTCTGGTCTGGGGCGTGCACGCCATCGTCACGAAGGATGCCAGCGACGCCGACGATATGGCCTTCCGCGCCTGCAAATTTGCGGTGCGCGAGCACTATGCCAAGCTGGGCGACCGGATCATCGTCGTCGCCGGCGTCCCCTTCGGCACCCCTGGCGCGACCAATATGGTCCGCATCGCCTTCATCGCGCAGGAGCACGTCGCCAAGGCTTGAGCCGGGCGGGGGAGAGGGCGGCCACGCCGAGCGTCAGGCGTCGCGCCCGTCGACCTCGCTCTTCAGCGAGTCCACCGCCTTCTTCACGGCATCGAACTGCGGATAGAGCGCCAGCGCCTTGCGGAAGGCGATCATGGCGCCCTTGTCGTCTCCCTGCTGGCGCAGGATCATCCCCAGCCCCATCATTGCGCCGTAGTGACGCGGCTCGCGCTTCAGCGTCTCGCCGATATCGATCATCGAGCGGATCGAATCGCCGGCGAGATAGAGCGCGTTGGCGCGCTGGTTCCAGGCCTCGGCCCAGTTGGGCTGCAGAGCGATGACGCGGTCGAGCAGTTCGATCGCGAGTTCCGTCTGCTTGTCCTGCAGGGCCTGCTGCGCGCGACTCATCAGGAGATCGGCTGTATCGGAGCCGGACCGGGCCCAGCGGCGCTGGATCAGCCGGGCGACGCCCTCGGCCTCTTCCTGTGTCGAAGCGTCGTGAAGTCGTTCGAACAGCCGATCGAGCGTCGCAGCCGGACTGCGTTGCGGGCTGGGAGGCGTGACGGGGTTTTCGGCCTTATCGGACGGTGCGACTGCGCCCGGCCGCGGCGATCCGGCCGTTTGAGCAACGACTGCGTTTGCGCCGAGAGCACCCGTTAAGGCCAGCCCCACAGCAAGGACGGAAGGCGAGGGAAAGCGCTTCATGCCGGGGAGTGTAGCCGCCGGGCACCGCAGGTCAAATCACGCCGAGGCGAGCACGCAACGCAAAAAGCGGGCGCGCCGGCTGGCGCCCCGCTTTGCAAGGTCCGGTCAGGTTCTGCGCGATAACAAAAGTGTAGATCGCGGTCATCGCGTCCAATAGGACGCGCGGCGATCTAGGTCGCGCAGACGCTCAGCCCTGGCGCGCCTTGAAGCGCTTCTGGACCTTGTTGATGATGTAGACGCGGCCCTTGCGGCGAACCAGCTGGTTGTCGCGATGACGCGCGCGAAGCGACTTCAGCGAATTGCGAATCTTCATTGTCTCAACTCCATCGACCCGTCCTCGCGGACGCGCCGGTCAAAAACCTTCAGCCTGCGACGCGGGTTCTGTCAGCATCGGCTATCCCGAAAACCGGGTTCCAGTTTTCGGGCCGATGCATGGGAGCCCTCGCCGCCCATGGCAATGGTGCGACTGATGCGATGCCGGCTGTATACGGATTTTTCGGCGGACCGCAAGTGCGAACACGGTGCCGGAAGCGCTTGGCCATGCAAAAGCCCGACTGTGTCTGCTTTGACGGCAGCTAGGTTGGGAATCGCCCGGCCGCCCGATCCAAGGACCTGAACATGCGCCTATCGATCCTCACTCTCTTCGCGGCCGCTCTGACGCTCGGCGCCTGCGGCAACACCGTCGAGCAGCGTATCGGCGGCGCGGCCGTCGGTGCCGGCACCGGAGCGATCGTTGCCGGTCCGGTCGGAGCCGTGGTGGGCGGTGCGGCCGGCGCGGTCACCGGTCCGTCCGTCTCGCGTGCGGTTCGCCGCGCCTCTTATTGACGGCACACCGGCGTCCCACGGCATCCTGCCCTGTGCCTGTTGGGGTGCAGGGCAGCATGCCGCTTCGCCGGGCTTTGGAGCGCCCGGCTGACTGTCATCAAACTCTCATCTGGCAGCCGAATGCTGCGTGGATGTCCGATTCGCTGCGCCGCCTCCATGCCGCCGTCCTGGATTCTCGCCTTCGCGATCCGGCAACCTCGCGCACGGCGAAGCTTTTTGCCGACGGCCTGCCCAAGATGGCGAAGAAGGTTGCGGAAGAGGCCGTCGAGCTGAGCCTGGAGGCGCTGCAGGGCAACCGCCCGGCCGCCATCCTCGAGAGCGCCGACCTGATCTACAATCTGACGGTGCTCTGGACCGCCCTCGGCATAGTGCCGGCTGATATATGGGAAGAGCTGGATCGCCGGGAGCGCTTGTACGGCATGGCCGAGAAGTTGCCCAAGCGCGGCGACGGGCAGCGCAGGAAGGCACCGCGACAGCGTTCCACCGCGATTGCACCGCTGCCCTGATGATGCGGAATCGCCGACTATCCACAGCCACCGACGATTTCGGCCCTCCGGTTATTTTGAGGGTTGCCAAGACGAAACGAAGCCTTTATCTCCGCCTTCATCAGGCCAGACGCACTAGCGTCTTGACGTTCTGAGACGCGCCCGTAGCTCAGCTGGATAGAGCATCAGACTACGAATCTGAGGGTCAGAGGTTCGAATCCTTTCGGGCGCGCCATTTTTCTTGTAAGTCGCAATTGGTGCGACTGGTCGCATATAATCCGGCTCTCAGTCAGAGATAGTGCGCCCATTAGCTAGGCAGGTTAGCCGCGGCTGGTCTTCTTGCCAACGCAGAACGGCGCCACGGGCCAAGCCGCTACTTCATGATGAAGGGCACCATGGTGCTGAACGACGCTGGCGAGTTGTGCGCTTGGCCTCTCGTCGACTCCCTTGCCGCGATAGCGGACTAGCCCAATGGCGCAGCGCGCCCCTGAGTTCTTGCCAAACCAAAACGACCGCCTTGGTGGACGTCCGCCGTGTCACTTGCCGCATCCTGCCGGGCGAAGCAGAAACCGGGTCTTCGCGAAAGCAGACCTCCCCTCTTGATGCGCAGTCGGTCCCGTTTCGACATTAACGAGTGCGGGGCGCCGACCTTCGCCTATCGCGACAGCGGTCAAGGCTCGTTTCGCCCGAGCGCCCCTGGGACGCGGGCTTTGCTTTGAGGGCACACCCCGGGTGCCCGGCCGCCGTGAGATCAATCGGCCGTGGCCTTCTCCTGCATCCCAGCCTGGAGCTTCTTGATGTCCGCGGGTGTAAGTTGCGGGCGGTCCACCTTGATCGTCAGCTTGTTGAGGTTGGCCGTCAGCGGGAACGGGGGCTTGTAGTCGGCATCGTTGACGCCGGTGAGCGTGTCGGAGCCGATGTCGAAGCTTTCGTCCCACTGCAGGATCATCGGCAGCGTCTTCGGCATTCGCTTCGCTGCGACCTCCTTGCCGTCGACCTTGAGCGTGCCCGTGCCGGGCTGGCCGAGACCGCTGAAATTGTTGAACGCGAGCGTACCGTCACCGATGCCGTCGTATTTGAAGTCGAACTCGACCGTGTGCCGGCCGGGCGACAACGCGTCCGGCCCTTCCCATTTGATCCGCTCCAGGTCGACCATGTTCCACAGGAAAACCGGCTTGCCCTGCAGCAGGTAGAAGCCATAGCCGCCGAAACGGCCTCCCGAGGTCAGGATCATCCCTTCGGCGCCGCCCTGCGGCACGTCGATGTCGGCGGTGATCGTGTAGGAGGTGTTGAGGAGCGACGGAGAGTCGCCCTGCGGCAGTCCCGTCATCGGCCGCGTGTAGACGAACTCGGTGCGGCCGGCGCTGATATTCGGTCGCGGCGCGACGATGCGGGCTGCGACCGACGCATCAAGCGGGAAGACCTGGTACTTCCTGGCCTCCGCGAGGAATTTTTGCCGCATCTCCTTCACCTTCTGCGCGTTCTGCGCCGCGATGTCGTCGGTTTGGCTGAAATCCTTGTTCAGATTGTAGAGCTGGAAGACCTGATTGTTGAGCGGATCCGGGTTCGCTGGACCGAAAGCCTGCCACGGCGCGCGGTTGACCTTGGTGGAAAGCATCCAACCCTCGTCATACAGCGCCCATTGCCCGAACATCTCGAAATACTGGGTCTTGTGGCGCGAGGCGGCCTTCGCGCTTGCCGCGTCGAAGGTGTAGGCGAAGCTTGTCCCCTCGATCGGTGCCTGCTTGATGCCATCGACCATTGCGGGCGCACGGATGCCGGCGGCCTCGAGGATCGTCGGAACGACGTCGATTACGTGGACAAACTGTTGGCGCAGTGCACCCTTGTCCTTGATGCGCGCCGGCCATGACACCACCATGTTCTGGTTGATGCCCCCCAACCTGGAGGCATTCTGCTTGAACCAGTCGAACGGCGTGTCAAACGCCCACGACCAGCCGGCCGACATGTGGTTGTACGTCTGCTCGGTGCCCCAGACGTCGTAGAACTTCATCTGCACATCGACGGGCAATTCATTGAGGCCGTTGAAAAACGCCACTTCATTTGGCGTGCCGAGCGGTCCGCCCTCGGCGCTGGTGCCGTTGTCGCCGTTGATGTAGATGACCAGCGTATTATCGAGCCGGCCAAGATCCTGGAAGTGCTGGATCACGCGGCCAATCTCATGGTCGCTATAGGCAGCGTAGGCGGCGAAAACCTCGACCTGGCGGATGAAGAGCTTCTTCTCGTCGGCGCTCAACTGGTCCCAGGGCTTCAGCATCTCTGCCGGCCAAGGCGCCAGCTTCGTGTCCTTCGGGACCACGCCAAGCCGTTTCTGGTTCTCCAGGATGCGCTCGCGCAGCTTCTCGTAGCCGTCATCGAACAGGTGCATCGCGCTGATCTTGTCCACCCACTCCTTGGTTGGATGGTGCGGCGCATGCGTGGCGCCAGGCGCGTATTTGATGAAGAGGGGCTTCGACGGATCGGTCTGGTGCAATCGCGTCATCCAGTCGATGGCGTCGTCGGCCATCGCGGTGACAAGGTTCCAAGTACCGGACGGCTTCCCCTGGAAGGGGTAGATCTGCGTCGTGTTGCGGAAGAGATTTGGCGCCCACTGGTTCGCGTCGCCGCCAACGAAACCGTAAAAATATTCGAAGCCCATCCCGGTCGGCCATTGGTCGAACGGACCGGCCTGGCTTGCCGCGAAGGCGGGCGTGTTGTGATCCTTGCCGAACCACGACGTGGCGTAGCCGTTGTCGAGCAGGGTCCGGCCCACCGTCGTTTTGTCTCTGCCGATGATGCTGTTGTAGCCGGGGAAGCCGGTTGACTGCTCGGAGATCACGCCGAAACCGACCGAATGATGATTGCGCCCGGTGATAAGCGCAGCACGGGTCGGCGAGCACAACGCAGTGGAGAAGACGCGGTTGTAGCGCAGGCCCTCATTCGCGATCCGGTCCATGGTCGGGGTCGGGATGACGCCGCCGAAGGTGCTCGGCACGCCGAAGCCGGCGTCGTCCGTGATGATCAGAAGCACGTTCGGCGCGTTCTTGGGCGGGACCACGCGCGGCGCCCACCATGGTTTCGACTGCAGCGCGTCGTCCTTGATCACGCCGCCGAACTTCGGGTCGGGGGGCGGGAGTTGCTTTCCGTCGATCGTCGTCGTGGCGCTGGGCGAACCCGGCACCCCCGTGGCCTGCTGTCCATGGGCGCTCAATACACTCAGCGGTAGCAACAAGAGCGAGGTGAGCAACCCACGCGAGACGGATCCGCCATGCCAATTCGAGAGACAAGTCATCGATCGCCTCCTGAAACGCAGCTGGTTCGAGAAAATTTGAATTGACTGCTTGCGAACTCTTCAAGGGCGCGTAACACCGCCGGCCAATACGCTAAGTTATCCCAGGGGAAACCGAATTGAAAGACAAACGGCGGTCGCTGTCTTTCTCTTCGAAAGCCGCACTGGTCCGCACCGGGCCCATCTTTGGTTTCGGCATCCCCGGCGCCTTCGTCGAGAATACCCGGACGAATCCCGTCTCCGCCTCTTTCTTGGGCGTGCCGAACATAATCCTGCTCCCCGGCGCGGTCGCGATCCGGGCAAACGGCAAGCCGTACCGCTCGGCCCCGCCGTCGCCCAGCCGACGGTCGCCGCCTGGGCGACGGGCGAGTCCCTTTCGTCGCGACCCGCGGTGACGAAAGGCTAGAAGATCCTCTTCGACCAGACGGCGCGGTGCGCCTGAGCTGAATTCTTCTCGGCGCGCGGCGTCAAAAAAACGCCCGGCCGGATGCCTCGTCTTGCACCCGGCGGGGGCTTGCTTTCTGCAGCCCTGCGCAACTCAGCGGATGTCGCGGTCCGAAAGTCCCGGCCACAACCTGTCGGCGCGCGAGATGTAAGCCTCGGTGTCGGAGAGCCAGGTGCTGCGCGTGTCGAGGTCGTAGTTCAGGAAGAGACGGCCGCCGGCGATAGACCAGGCCTCCGGCTCGATTTTGACGAGATAGCCGCGCGACGTGCCATAGGCGCAGAAGCCGCCATAGGCCGGCAGATAGCGCTGCGGATCGTGTTTGAACAGCGCCTTGTTCTCGGCGCTGGCGAAGCGCCAGACTGCCTCGTCCCGGATCAGGGCATGCTCGGCGAGGCCCAGTCGAGGCGCGCCCTCGCGAAAATAGGCCACCGGATCGTAGCCGCGGATCGCGAAGGCCTCGTCCGACCCCAATGTGTTGACGGGCGTTGTCTTGGTTCGATCTGGCTCGGCAGCCAGCGCTCGGGTCGGCAGGCCAACCGCGCCTGTGGCAAGGATGAGCAGGCCGCGCCTGTTCAACAGGAGTTCTTCCATCACGCCCCGCTCTCCCGAGACTCGAGCGCCTCGAAGACATAGGCCGCAAGGTAACCGTAGATCGCGTGGCCGATGAGGCTCATGAAGGAGAGGCGCGGCACGTCGTTCAGCAGGAAATGCTGCCCGGCCAGCGGCGCGAAGAAAGCGAGCGCGATGAAATAGGTGATCACGCCCCAGATCCAGCCGTCCGCCGGCATGCCGAAGCTCTTCACCCGGCGTGTCAGCATCCAGTAGCCCAGCGGATAGAACAGGAATCCGGTCGTGAAGTGCAGCAGCTTGGCGGTCGGGGTCGAGATCGTCAGGCCGAGCTGGTGGTAGAACAGTGACTTCACCAGCTCCGGCGGCTCCAGCGGAAATTCGGCTAACCAGGCGGTGGGCACGGCCGAGAACAATTCCCAGAAGCCGAGGCCGGCGAATCCGCCGAGGGCCAGGTTGATCACGGTGCGGGTCGAGGGCAATGCGAAGCCGTGGGTCATGGCCGCAGTTGTCATGGCTGTTGTCCTTTCTTGTGCTCAATGGGCGATTGCGAGGGGTGTGGAGGCGACGGCGAGCACGGCCAGGCGTCCGACGCCATGGCTGCGCAGCTGCGCCAGCCGCCGCGTGGCGAAGCGGTTCGCGCCGCCCCGTCGCGCCAGCCTTTCGTCGAGGACATCGGCGGCACGGTCATGCTGGCCGGCGCGGATCAGGCTCTCGGCATAGGCCTGCTCGAACAGGTCACGCTGGGCATGGCTGCCGCCGATGGCGGTGAGCCCGCGCCGGGCGCTGGCGAGCAGGCGAGCGGCCTCTTCATAATCACCCTCATGGAAGGCGATCAGCCCGAAGGCGGCGAGGGCGCCGTTGCGCGCCGCATCGCGCCGTTCGCCGCTGGGATGGGCTTTTGCATCCTCGATCAGGCTGCGGGCGATCGCCTCGGCTCCGTCGGCGCGGCCGGCGCCGAGCAGCGAAAGCGCATAATGCAGATCGGCGAAGACGAGGCGCCCGTCATGGACACGTCCTTCGGCCTTCGCCGCCAGCTCCTCCCAGCGATCTCCGACATCGATGCCGGCATATTCGAGCCGTGCCAGCAGCGAGGCGCCGTTGGCGATGTCGCGGTAATCGTCTGTCGGCTCGGCCCGGATCTGCTCGTCATATAGCCGCAACACCTCGCCGCTTTCGCCGCGCTCCAGCCGGAACAGGGCGAGATGCCAGAAGATATGGAAGCGCAGATTATTGGCATGAGCGACGCTGTGTCCGTCACCGAGCCAGGCGATGCCCTCGTCGACACGCCCGGTCATCTCCAGGACATGGGCTACGGCGTGGCGGCCCCAGGCATCGCGGGGGCTCAAGGCGACGGCGCGGCGGCCGGCGCGCTCGGCCTCGGCGTAGAAGCCTTGCTCCTCAAGCGCGAAGGCGTGGCAGCCATGGACGAAGCCTGCGAGCGGATGGGTTTCGCTGAAGCCCGGCGCGACCAGGCGCAGGCTCGCGAGCATCTGCGCCTGATCGCCCAGCATGAAGCGCAGCCCGTGCGAGAGCTTGAGTGCCAGCACATCGAGCGGGTGGGCATGGAGGATCGACTCCAACAGCTCTGCGGCCTGGCGCGGGGCGTCACCGAGCCAGAGCGCCAGCGCCTCGACGACCATCATCTCGCGCCGCGTCGCCGGGCGCAGGCGTGTCGCCGCCCGCGCTCTTGCGAGGCAGTCACGTGCCGGAGGCACCAGCTCGGCGCGGGCCAGCGAGAGCAGCATCAACCCTTTGGCGGCGTGGGCGAGTGCGAAATCGGGGTCGGCCGCCAGGGTCCGGGCGAGATGCTCGGGCGTCGAGGCGGCATGGGCCATGAGCGCTTCGAGCGTATCGTTCCAGGCGGCACGAGCGCCGTCGCTGGCGACGCTGATGGGGTCGCCGGAGAGGTCGTGATGCGTGGTGTAGGACATGGGCTGCTCCATTGCGGCGCCCCGCGAGGGGCGTTCTTCAGGGAGTTCGCAGCGCGCCGATCAAACGGCGTTCAACTCGCTTCACGGACCCGTGTTGTCGGCGGGGCGCCAGCGGTAGAGGTGCTTGTTGGCCCCGGAGCGAAGCTCGATGCCGGGCCGGCCCAGGGCGCGCTTTTGAACCAGCCGACCGTGAGCGCGGTGGCGAGAATGAGCGCGAAGCCGGCGAGATTGAGCAGCGCCACCAGGGGTTCGCTGCGGCCGGCCGTATCGGCGACGACGCCGAGGAGCCGCGCCAGGACGACGCTCGCCAGGAAGCAGGCCAGCGACTGCCGGCCGATCAGGATGAGGAGATGGCCCATGCCGCTGTCGAGCCGCTCGCGCCAGGGCTCGACGAGGCTGAGCAGGAGATAGGCGAACGCCAGGAAATGCAGCACGCGCAGAATGTGCAGGTCGGTCTTTTCGCTGGCGGGGATGAGGAGGTCGCGGGCTGCCTGCGCCAGCGGCCAATGCTCGAGGATGCCCCAGAAGGAAAGCGGCACCGAAAGCAGGATGAAGAGCGCCGCCGCGATCATCAGCCGTCGATCGCCGAGCGGCGGCAAGGGCAGCCATTTCATGGCGATGAAGAAGCCGATGAAGAAGATGAGCTGCCAGGCGAAGGGATTGAGGAACCAGCCGGCGCCGCTCCAGGGATTGCCGGGAAGGTTGAAGCCTGTGGACCAGACCGCCGCATAGAGCGCTGCGGTGAGCAGGAACGGCAGGGTGGCGTGGAGGCGGTGTGCGAGCATCATCATCGGCACGAGCGCCAGGATGACGAGATACATCGGCAGGATGTCGAGGTAATCCGGCTGCCAGGTCAGCGTCGCGAGGCCAAGAAGCGCACGCGCGGGATCGCCGAGCAATTGCGGGAACTGCTGCGCCAGCACGGCCAGGCCGAAAACGCGATCCAGGGCCGCCGCAAGCGCGATCAGCGCCAGGATCAGGCCGATCTGCGCCCAGTAGACCTGCCAGATCCGGTAGGCGATGCGCGCGGTGCCCAGCCACAGGCCGCGCCGCTTGAAGACGCTGCCGAAAGCGAGTGCGCTGGCGATGCCGGAGCAGAAGACGAAGAGCTCGGCGCCCGAGGAGAAGCCGAAACGCGCGGGAATCCAGGCGTTCCAGCTGTTCTCCGGCAGATGCGCGACGAAGATGATCAGCATCGTCAGGCCGCGGAAGAGGTCGAGCCGCTCGTCGCGCGGTCGCTTCTTTGCCATGGGCGCCAGCGCGGACATCAGAAGGCCCCCTCATAGCTCTCGGCATCGATCCGGCAGGCGAGCAGCGTGAAGCCCTCACGCCGGAACGCGGCTTCGGCTTCGCGTGCGAGGGTTTCGCAATCTTCGATCGTTGCGCCGTGACCGCCCATTGCCCGCGCGACGGCGGCGAAATCGGTTGCGCCGATATCGACCCCGGCCCGCGGCAGGCCGAGCTGGCGTTGCTTCAGCGCGATCAGCCCGAGCGCCTGGTCGACAAGTGCGACGACGACCACGGACAGGCCGAGATCGCGCAGCGTCGCCAACTCGCCCAGGACCATTTCGAGGCCGGCATCGCCGACGAAGCAGAGGACAGACTGGCCGGACCCAAGCGCGGCGCCCGTCGCCAGCGGCAGGGCGCAGCCCATGGTGCACAGCCCGCTCGATTGCAGCAGGCGGCGCGGCCCGTCGCAGCTCCAGATCTGGCTGAGAAGGATACGGTGCGCGCCGGAATCGGCGGTCGCGACCGTTCCGGCCGGTGCGATGCGGCGCAGCGTTTCGAAGACGGCGTGCGGACCCCACCCGGCGGGTGCGGCAAAGGCGGTCCGGAAGGCGTGGCGAATGGTGGCCGGCTCGCCGCCCGGCCAGGCGGTCTTCGCTTCGAGCCCCTCGGTCAGCCGCGTCAGGATCGCGCCGACATCGCCTTCGAGCAGCAGACTGGAGTGATGCATGCCGTGCTGAACGGGCTCGGCCACGATATCGACGACCTGCTTGTCGGTTGGCCAGGGCTGGCGCCAGCCCTGGCGCATCTCGATCGGATCGTAGCCGGCGAGCACGATCAGATCGGCGGCTTCAATCAAGGGGCGGACGATCGCATCGGCCTTGGGCGAGAGGCCGATGCCGCCGATGACGCGCGCGTCATCCTCCGGCACCAGCCCCTTGGCTTTGTAGGTGGTGAGCAGCGGCGCTCCGGTGCGGGTCAGGAAGCGGTCGAGCGCGGCTGCGCCGTTCTGGATGACGAGGTCGAGACCGGCGATGACCAGCGGTCGTTGCGCTCCAGCGATCAGCTCTAGCGCGGGCCGGAGATCGGCGGGGATCAAGGGCGTGACAGGTGGTGTGGCAGGCGCACTGCGTGGCGGTGTGCGGGCCTCCGCCACCGCGATCGGCAGATCGATATGGACCGGTCCCGGCCGGCCGCGCCGGGCGAGGGCGACGGCCTTCGCCGCAACCAGATCCTCGGTTCCGGGCGCGGCGCGGAAGCTTGCCTTGACCAGTGGACGCAGCACGGCCTGATGGTCGAAAACCTGATGGGTATAGCTCTCAGCGAGCGCCTGATCGACGCAGCCGGTCACGAAGATCAGGGGGACCCGGTCCTGCTGCGCGTTGGCAACGACATTGACCGCATTGGCGACGCCGGGCCCAAGCGTCGCCACCAATACGGGCAAGGCGCCGGTTGCATACCAGAGCCCCTCGGCCATCAAGCCGGCAGCGTTCTCGTGCCGGGCGAGCATGAAATGGATGCCGGCGCGTTCGAGTGCGTCGACCAGAGCCAGCACCTCGCCGCCGGGAATGCCGAAGGCGTGGGTCGCGCCGGCCGCGGCCAGCCGGCCGGCCAGGAGATCGGCGCCCGTTACGAATTCGCCCGGGACAGTTCCCCCCGGCGCGGTCGATATCCCTACAGGGCGCATGGTCGTCTCCGGCTCGGCGCCTTAGCGGCGCTGCAAGAGAGATCGCGCAGAGGAGCGTCTTGGTTACATGATCACGGAGACGTGAGCCTGGCGCCGGTGGCGAGGGGCGCGGGCCTTGCTGGCATCGTCAGGCGCCAGGCCCGCTCGACCCAGGCCGGATCGGCGAAATGGCCGCCGCCGTGCAGGCAGAGTTCGAGCCGTGCCGAGCCGCCGCAGCCGCTCGCAAGCAGGCAGGCGAGGGCGCTTCCAGCGGCACCGGCACGGGCGGCGTCAGGCCATGCTGCCGTACAGCCGGCCGGCGCGAGGATGGCGAGGCTCTTGAAGAGATCGCCCTGCCTGTAGCCCTGCCGCAGCGCGCGCCCGGCCATAGGCACGGTGGCGTCGCTCGTGCCGTGGACATGGATCAACGGCGGTCGCGGGCTTTCGCAGCTCGCGGGGAGCGGTTCCCAGAAGGCGCCGGCGATCGGGGCGAAGGCTGAAAAGCGCGTGGGCATCCGGCAGGCGAGGTACCAGACCATCGAGCCGCCTTGCGAGAAGCCGCTCGCCATGATGCGATGGGGATCGATGCCGAAGCGCGGCACCGCATCGTCGAGAACCTGCCTGACGAAGGCGAATTCGTCGCGGTTATGCGCGGGCGAGCCGGGATACGACCAGGAGCGGCCTGCGCCGTCCGGTGCAATCAGCGCGACGCCGAGCCGCTGCGCGACCGCGACGAGGCCGGGATCGGCGATGGTCTCCTCCGCCGAGCCCTGATAGCCATGGAAATACATGATGGCACCGGTGGGCGGCGTCTCGCTGCGGGGCGGCAGGACGATGCGGTAATGGCCGCTCGCGACCTGGCAGCCGTCGGCCGCCGGGCAGGCATCCCCGCCGCGCTGGCCATCAAGCGGCTGCGGCCCGGGGGACGAGCCGGCCAGAAGCGTGAAGACGATGGGCAAGGCCAGACGAATTGAAGGCACCATCTCGGATTTCCTGCGCATACCGGACGTCCGCGCTCCGTCCGAAATGCGAGCGTATCGGGCCGCCTGAGCCACTTCATCGGCCGGTCACGGCCTTGTGAGGCGTTCATCTGCATGCGACGGAATAAGCCGGTCGGACCTCGCGGCCTCCCGGGAAGACGTGGCAGCCTTGTCGCTCGACGAACTCGAAAAACAGCTCCGGCCTGTTTTCCTCGCCGCCCTTGCCGGCGACACTGCCGCCTACCGCCTCTTCCTCGATACGATCAGCACGCGGCTGCGCAGCTATCTGCACCAGATGTTGGCCCGGGCCGGGCGCGCGGAGGCCAGCGAGGCCGAGGACGTGCTGCAGGAGACCTTGCTGGCACTCCATCTCTCGCAGCACACCTATGATCCGGCGAGCCCGGTGACGGCCTGGGCGCATGCCATCGCCCGCTACAAGCTCGTCGACCATCTGCGCCGAACGGGGCGCCATGCGGGCAACCTGCCACTCGACGACGAGGCTCATCAGCTTGCCGGCCCGCCCGACAGCGCCGCCTCGGAAGCGCGGCTCGATCTCGATCGCGCCATGGCGGCGCTGCCGGAGCGCACGCGCGGCCTGATCGACCGGGTCAAGCTCCAGGGCGCGACGGTGGCCGAGGCAGCGCGCGCGACGGGCATGACCGAGACCGCCGCTAAGGTCGCGATCCATCGCGGCCTGCGGGCGATGGCCAGGTTTCTCTCGCGGCGGGGGGAGAGGCCGGGGTGATCTCCTCGCAATGCCGCAAGCACGTAACCTTTTGGCGGCCCGGGGCGAACTTCTGTCCGAGCGGAACGGAATGACATGCAGACCGACGACCTGATTTCACTGATGACCGCGAGCCACCGGCCGGTGGATACGGGCTGGCTGCGCCGCGCCGTCTGGCTCGGCGCGGTGGCGGCGCTGGCGGCTACGGCCCTGCTTGTCGTGCTCACGCTCGGCTTGCGGCCGGATTTCGCCCGCGCTTGGCTCACGGGTCCCGTGATCGCCAAGGTATTACTCGGCGCCAGCGTCGCGAGCATTGCGCTCACGCTGTTCCAGCGCAGCCTTCGCCCCGGGCTGAAGCCGGGCCGTGAGCTGCCGCTGATTGCGCTGCCGATTCTGCTCACGATTGCTTTCGCCCTGTTCACATTGGCGCAGGCGCCTGCCGAGCAATGGAGCGCGCTGATCTTGGGGCGCTACTGGCGCGCCTGCCTCATCGCAGTTCCGCTCTATGCGCTCGTGCCGCTCATCGTGCTGTTCGGATTGGCGCGCCGTGGAGCGCCTGTGGATGGCGCGCTGACCGGAGCCTGCGCCGGCCTGGCTTCGGCCGGTCTCGCCACCGTCGCCTATAGTCTGCACTGCCCGGACGACGCCGCCCCGTTCCTGGCGACGTGGTATACGATCGCGATCGCGGCGGTGACGGGTCTGGGAGCGCTGACTTTTCCCAGATTACTGCGGTGGTAAGCCGCCAATCACCGCTCTATCCGGAAGGTCGATCTCGGCTGCCGTCAGCCCGGGCCGGGTGAAAACCCTGCAGCGGCCGGGCTACGGCGAGCGCCCTTCATGTGCGCCGAAGCAGAAATCCGAGAATCGTGATCGAGACGTGTTGACAGGCAAAACGAGTTCCGCCTATAAGCCACCCATCGAGACGGCGCCGCCGCTGAGCGGCGCCTCTTCTGCGCTTCCTAAGGACGTTGGGGCTGAGGCCGGTTCGCCGGATGAGGTTCTGTCGGTTTTGTTGAAGCCTTGCTGTTTGAAAATTGAAGACAGAAAGAG